>NZ_QSEU01000005.1:0-190550 GCF_003466705.1 Eubacterium sp. AM46-8 | reverse complement strand
TTATTATCTTTTAAAGTTTGTATTTTAATATCTGCATTCTCTTGAAACGAAATATACTTATACACCTTATTATTCTTTATTATTTTTTTCAGATATTCTATTTTATATGGTGTTGCCATATCAGATTTATCTTTTAAATTACCCATTCGTTTTAAGTATTCATCATAAAAGCCTATTCCATACATCTCTCTCACCTTCCTTTGTATATTATATCGTCATTTTCACTTCTTTTCCACAGAAAAAAACGCCCCTGCCAAGCCGGATCGTTATCCATCTTCTATATCAAATTACCTTAAACATCTTTTGCGACATCGGTTTCTCCTTCTTCTGCTCAACCTCCGCTTGTGCCTTCCTAAACTCTTCCATTCATTTCAGTTCTTCCTCAGCATCAGCAAATCCGATATGCGTGTACACATTCATCGTGACTGATATATCCGAATGCCCCATGAGGTACTACAGTGTCTTTGGATTCATTCCCGATTTTGCCATATTCGAGCAATACATGTGTCGGCATACATGAGGTGTAATGTTTGGCATCTGCACCCGGTAGATATCATTGTATCTGCCTACCATGTGGTTGAATCGGTGCTGCCAGTGCATTGCCACAAGTGGCATTCCATTATCATCGTAAAATAGAAATCCACTATATCCATCTATAGCTTTCTCCACTTTCGGTGCATTTCTATCCTCAATGATTGCCTGAAACATTCCTTATAGGCTTCAATCGGAATCAGAATTCTTTCTCCGATTCGTATTGTCGGGAATCCCAGTGTCTTTACCAGTTCGTATGCCTTTGGCAGACTGATTCCCATCTGCGCAGATAACTCCTACACACTCATAGTTGTCTTTTCCATTACGATTCCTCCAATCTTAAATATTGGGGTGTCCGTCTCACCACAATGCAGTTTCAATACAACCGCTCTTGGCAGGTTACCAATCTCGGCAGTTAGCACCGACTTACGAAGTGGGAACGGGATGAAATTTTCAAGGTGCGACTTCAAAAATCTGTTGTACTGTTTTGTAAAGAATTTTGTTGTTTTCAAGAGTATTTTAGTATATAATGTAACCGAAGTCTAAAAACCGACGGTAACGCTAATGGTTACGGATTAACGATAGGTTTGTGAGGTGAGAAGATGCCATTTAATTGGAACGGAGACTATATTCCGTCTAAAGCAGATAAAACAACAGACATATTGGGTTCAAAAGAAATAGGTGGTATTGGACAACTCATATACCACCCATTCAGATTTGCAAGTTATGATATCAGCTATGATGGAAAAGATTACTGTGCCTATCCCGTATGCAAGAAGGGGCAAGAACCAACATTTCCTAATGATGATACTCTGACAGGACGAGGAATCCTTGTAAGCCTATGTAATCTCGCAAAGGTAATAGACAGCTTTGAGAACAAGATTCCTAAAGAACAACTTATAGTCAGATGGTGCATGGAGAATATGCATCCTTACAGCATTGACTTTATCTACTCAGAACTTATAGAAAATTTTGATATCAATACCATTGACGCAGAAATGGTCGAGCATGATGGAATCTTTGAGACTGAAAGATTTATGAGTGATTTAGGAAAACTTTATAATGCCGTCCGATTCTATGTTGCACTTGAAGGAATTCTATTTGCCGAAGATGATGTAACATATAATCTTTATGAAGAAGGACGATACTTTGAAAGTTACTCCTACTTTGAGAAATACAAACATGCAGTTCCCGAAGTACCGGATGATATAGTTGGTGAACCCAACACTCCTCAAGAACTGTTGGAAAGCATGATGCGTACTAATCAGTACATAGAAGATCATCCTATAGAACAACCGCCGGAAGGTTCGTTTGATTTTAATAATAATCCCTATGATGATTATGACGAGCTTCGGAAAACGCTTGCAGACTTTATTCCGGAATTCAATATGAAATTAAAACTTAATTCTGCTACCGGGAAATACGAATTTTCTGCTGATATTGATTCCGTGTTTGATATAGCATGGTACACTCTCGCAAGAATGATTTCAGAAGACTCTGCTCTTGAAAATAAAGTCAATAATGATTCAAGACCAGAAGGTATCATGATATGCTGCCATAACTGTGGCAAATTTATAATAAGGAAAAGTAACAGACAGGAATTTTGTGATTCCGAAGAATGCCAGAAAGTTAGAAATGCTCGAAAACAGAAAGCCTATCGTAAACGAAAAGCATCTGAAAAGGCTCATTTAGCACAGAAAAAGAGACAAAAATCAAAACAATCTGACGCAAGTCCGGATTAATGCACGGCATTCTCTATAAGTTATTTGTATGTGTTTATAGAGAATTATAAGAAAATAGCCTTTTATCTTGGCTGACGGAATACCCCCTATGCAATTTCGTGGAAATATGCGTTTGAGGGACATCGGTCTTTAGGATGAAATAATACAGAGAAAATACTCCCCTATGGGTGAAGTGAAATGAGGTGTGATGTATGCGATATATTGGAGGAAAATCCAATTTACTTAACGATATTAATAATGTAATCACACAACGAATGATTAACGTTAATACCGTAATTGATATATTTTCTGGTAGCGGTGTAGTTTCTTCTTTTCTTAAACGAAATGGCTACAATGTCATCGGAAATGATATTATGTACTTTTCATATGTTTTAAGTAGAGGCTCTACCGAGTTAAATCATACTCCTGCTTTTGCTAATTTAGCAATTGCTGACCCTATAGCCTTCCTAAATAATTTAGATATTGCAAATACTGATATAAATCTTGAGGATTGCTTTATTTATCAGAATTATTCACCACATGACAACGTGGCTCGAATGTATTTTCAAAATGATAATGCCATAAAAATAGATATTATAAGAATTACGATAGAAAATTGGCATATGGAACATCTAATTAATGACGATGAATACTATTACTTGCTAGCAGCTCTCATTGCAGCAGTTCCTTATGTTAGTAATATCACCGGTGTTTATGGTGCCTATCTTAAACATTGGGACGCAAGAACATACAACGTGCTTACAATAAAAGCACCTGAAATTATAGCAAATAATTTTACCGCTACATTCCATAATGATAATTGTGATATATTGCTTCCAAATATCGTTGGAGACCTTTTGTATGCAGACCCACCATATAACTCTCGACAATATCTGCCTAATTATCATATTTTAGAAACAATTGCTAGATATGATTATCCTAGAATACATGGAGTTACTGGAATGAGGGATTATCAACAGCAACGGTCGGATTTTTGCACCAAAAGAGGAGTCGAAGGAGCATTCAGACGTTTAATTGAAAATGCAAATGTACGTTATATACTAATTAGCTACAATAACGAAGGACTTCTATCTACTGAGCAATTGTCCTCGATATGTCAAGATTACGCTATAAATAATACTTTTGTATTTCAAGAAATTGATTACCGAAGGTATAACAATGCTGGAACAACACCCAGAAGAGTTACAGAACAGTTATATTTCTTCGAAAAATAAGGAAGTGATAAATAATATGTACGATAAGTCACCACTAAACTATGTCGGTGGAAAATATAAAATGTTACCTCAAATCATGCGTTTCTTTCCACGAAGAATAAATAATATGTATGATTTATTTGCAGGTGGATGTGATGTTTGTACAAATATTCAGGCCAATAATATATTTGCTAATGATATTAATTTTTTTGTAATTGACATCTATAGAGCGTTCCAAGCTATGAATATTAATGAACTACTTGATGTCATAGACGGAATCATTGAAGAATGGGATTTAAGCATGGATAACGAAGCGAGTTATTTAGCTTTTAGAAATCATTACAATAGCTTACCTGTTGCACAACGAAATCCGATTGAATTATATGTGCTTGTATGCTATTCCTTCAATTATCAATTTCGTTTTAACAATCATCATGGTTTTAACAATCCGTTTGGTAGAAATCGAAGTAGTTTTAATTCAACTATGAGAGAAAATCTTATTGTTTTTCATAGCAAACTTAATAATATTCAATTTACAAGTTGTAATTTTCTTGACTTGAATCTGGCTTTTTTGGGTCAAGGTGACTTCCTATATGCCGATCCACCATATCGAATTACAACAGCAAGTTATAATGATGGACGCAGAGGATTTGAAGGCTGGTCTTTAGAAGATGATTTAAGATTATTCGAATTATTAGATGATTTGAACCAAAGAGGTGTTAAATTTGCTCTCTCAAATGTAACGCACCACAAAGGGAATACAAACGATGCTCTTATTCAATGGAAAAGGCAAAATCATTATCATGCGCACAGAATCAATTACAATTACAATAATAGTAATTACCATTCACAAAATACAAACCAAGAAACTAGAGAAGTATTAATAACAAATTATTAATGAAAAGGAGTGACTAAAATGGCAGTTAAACGTACTTTTGGCTGGGTTCAGAATCCGGGAGATTTAAAAAAATTAAAAAAGGTAGTCGGAATTTTCAAAGCAGGCTCTGCGGAAAATTTAGATTTAGTATCAAACAAACTTCCTTTATTATTGACCTATGGTCTAATCAGTAATGATGATTATAATGACTTCATTGCAGAATTGAATAAGACTGACATAGAAATTGATTATTCAAAGTTAAAAGGAAAAGGTTCTGGTTCCAGAACAAGAAAAGACGCTATTTGTACCGGAATAATCCAGGCCATTATTGAGGCTCAACAAAACAAAACATATTCAGATGTTGCAGGTAATTCCATAACTATAAAGAAACCATATACTGATGATTGGACTGCAGAAGGCTTTTTGAGATGGGCCATATCATGTGGTTTACTTGAATATGTCAAAGATGATGATAAATGTAAAATTACTCCTTTAGGGGAAGAACTTGCTAATGCTCCGGATAATTCTCCGGCCGAAACAGAGGCATTAACAAAAGCACTTTTGTCTTATCCTCCTGTTATAAGAATATTATCATTATTAGAAGCACAAGATGAACAAACAAAATTCGATCTAGGTTCCAAACTCGGATTTAAAGGTGAAATGGGTTTTACATCTATGCCACAAGACGCATATCTCTGCGATTATTGCGAAGCTACAACAGCAGGTGAAAGAACCAATGTGCGTTCAAATGAAGAAGGTGATTCCGATAAGTATGCACGAGGAATTGCTAGTTGGTGCATGCAGATGGGGTGGGTAGAATCCAATCAAAAGGATGTTACAGAAACATATAGAAGGAAGAGCTACACTGCAAAGCTTCAAACATATTCGATTACTAGAAAAGGCGAAAAAGCTCTGATTAAAGCAAGAGGTAATTCAAGCAATCCTCGCTTAGCTAGAGTTCTTATGTTTGAAATGCTTGCTTCAAATAAAGTGTCTAGTGCTAATTATTTGCGATTTGTTCGCGCTTGTATAATTAAAGCTCTTACAAGTTCCGATAAATCAACCGACCAATTAAAAAAAGCTTTAAAAGGTTATGAATTAGATGTAGATGACACTGCTATAAAAGACCATATTGAAGGCTTGATTTCAATTGGCTTGGAGATTACAGAAAATGCTGGTAAATATAGATTACTTGATAAAATTGAATGCTTAGAAATTCCAGCAAGAACAGAGTGTGTTAAAGATAATGTTGTTGACATTAAAGATAGGGTTAGAAATAAGCTTATACATCTTGACCATAAGTATCTTGCGCTTATCGACTTGGCATATAGTGATGCTGCTTCTAGAGCAAAAAAGAATGCCGACGCAAGAGAATTTGAAATTCAGACAGCTGACTTATTTACAAAGGAATTATCGTTTAATGGACAGAGACTTGGTGATTCAAGAAAACCAGACGTTATTATTTCCTATGGTTTAGATGGCACTATTGTTGATAATAAATCATATAAAGATGGATTTAATATAAGCCGTACTTGTGCTGATGAAATGAGTCGCTATATAAACGAAAATAATTTAAGGCAAAAGTCCTTGAATCCAAATGAATGGTGGAAAAATTTCGACTCCACTATTACCGCTTATACATTTCTATTTATCACTTCATACCTCAAAGGTCAGTTTGAAGACCAACTCGAATATGTGTCTAATGCTAATGGAGGCATTAAAGGAGCTGCCATTGGCGTGGAAAGTTTATTGTATCTTTCTGAAGGAATAAAAGCAGGTCGAATTTCACATGCTGATTTCTACAGTAACTTCAATAACAAAGAAATGATTTATACCGCCTGATATTCATAGAGTATAACAAAGCCATAATCCCAGTAGTCTTGGGAAAGGCATTCAATTCCATGATTATCACTATGCTACGAAATGTTATACTCTTTATTCCAGGAGTAATAGTAATGAATCTATTTGGGAAGTTACCCGGTGTAATTGCTACTCAACCAGTGGTTGAAACGATTGTCGCAGCAATGAGTATCATTCTGTATGTTATCAATAAACGAAAAGTAATTGAATAATATGCATAAACTAAGCCGCGGGCATCCAATTAGTCCTGCGGCTTTTGCTTTACGATTTGAGGTCATAGATTAAAATTTGGTATATCACACCATCGGCAAAACGCCATTCTTTTTGCTCACCGCACTATTTTTTAGCCGATATAACACTTATATCATCTAATAAGTTTTACTTTCATTTTCTCACATGATCATGAGACTTTTTCGTTCAAATTGTACAATCATATGTAAAAGGTGGATGTTCCTTATCAAAATAAAAATGGCGAAGTGCTTATCGTAACACTCCGCCGAAAGCCTAACCGATTTGAGCAAAAAATGCTTGGTTAGGTCTGCTTTATTATTTTATGCAATTCCTCTGCATTTATACACTTAAATGTTATTTCCAATCCGCAGGAAGATTCATTGCTGCGAGACTGACCACACTATTATTATTTTGAATCAGCTTATCGAAAGCATTTACAAATACTGTCCACTCCTCATCAGATGAACGCAGGTACTTCTCCATCATGATTGTCAAAATTATGTTTGATAAACACATCATTAGAGCGAGCAATTTCTGACGCTACAGTAGCCATATTCTGCCAATACTGTTTTTTCTCTTTAAAAATCGATGAATCTTGCAAAACAAGTGGTTCTCCGTGTATAAGCAATGCTTCCACCAATCGCACTCTCAAAGCAACCTCCCTAGACGAAATCCAGTGAGGTCACATAATTACGCTTTCTGTTTCGGTACAAACTCAATCTTAAGAGCCATTCCCATATCATCCGCTAATCTTTTAAGCAAATTGACAGACGGATTTCTTGTTCCATTTTCAAGCTTACTAATATATGCCTGCATTACAGCCATGAGGATTGCCTCTAGCCAACTGACTTATCGCTTTAACCTTGTTCATGGTTTTCAACACATCTCTATGTCTACAAAAATGTTATCAATTAACTAAAAACTGTTCAATATTAATACCGTTGACAATTCACCATTAACAATTCAAATAAAACACAATACTGTTGATTAAATTAAAGATGTTTGCATTCATCTTTGAACCTGACATCATAGGCAGGATTCCAACCTGCACTTCATGATTATGAGTCATGCGTGCTTGCATTGCACCACTTAAGTCAAGTAAACCAATTTATTCAGAATTGGTAATATTATATTGTAACATAACCCTGTTACAGGGAAGCCAGATTTAAGGTTTTCGTAATGCAGGCGGTTTTACTATTCTACTTCAATTAATGTTGTAGCATTAGATACTTTTATCTGTGTATCCAATTCTGTCAAAAGAGTGTTTCGCTTTTCTTCCAGCGCCTCAAGTTTCTTCTTGACATCCAACGGATCCACCAGTTCGGTAGTATTCTCCTTCACATATGCTTCTACAACTCCCAAAGGCTTTTCGTCCTTTGTCTTACTGTCTTTTCCAAGAATACTTAGTCGCATCTCCTCTGCTGTAGATTGAGCTGACTGTTCTTCTTATCACAGAACTGTACACGCTCACTATATTCATTCGCAAGCTTATTCTGAAGTCTGCCCTCGAAATCAGCATTGTTCCCATAACCGCCCATGCCACGAAGTCTGCTTCTGAGTGCAATAGCTCCTGCAACTGTAAAATTACCATATGAAGTAGTTATCTCTGAACTTGCATTGGACGCTACAATCGCAGCATCAATCTTCTGAAACCTTTCAATCAGATCAAGAATCTGCTGATAGGCTGATTCCGCCTGTTTAGCATACTCATCCTTTGCAATCCGCTTTGCATATACTTTATCTTCATTCGGTTTGATTGTATCAACAAAGCTTGCCTTAGCAATCTTGTCTGCAATCTTCTTTACTAACAAATCTCTTTCATCAAGAGCCTGTGTTACTAACATCTTATCGCTCATATAATAATCCTCCCTTAGAACGTTATCTCTATAAACTATTCTAAGGTAGAATGTATAATTTGTCATTGAAGCTGTAGTTCAAAAAATCATGCTGCCTGATTCTCGTTTAATTTATCATAGTACACAAATAATCTTTCCGTCTGACAATCCATCGGTTTAACATTAATCTCAGGAACAATGCATTCCTTGTTGCCACGCACAATTTCATCAATCGGCACCTGAAAAAATTCACTTAACGCATACAAATTATCAATCGATGGCATATTGACGCCATCCAGCCAGCGATATACACTTTGAACACAACCAAGATTAAGATAATCCTGCACATTCTTTGCTGTAATTCCTCGCATAGTCATAATTCTGCTCAGATTAATACCTGTCTCTCGTTTGTCAATTACTGGAAACATAATCCCCTCCATTATCCTGTATAATCATACATATCATATTTACCTTATGCTCTGTTCTTGCATAATCATCCCTGTATGTTCAATAACATGCCTGTATTCTGCACAGTTCTTAGCCCCCGCAATATATCTGATTGCCTCAACAACCATATAGGCATCTCCTTTTCTTGTATCCACCTTCAATATATCCCCAGGCACAACTGGTTCCTTTTTATTATATATCCATTTAAAATACTGCGGTCCTCTTATGGTTATATCTGATTCGGACACATTAACATGACGACCTACAACAATCTTTGCGTGTGGTATGGTGGAATCTGCCTTATGTATATTAAACTTCCATTGCATACCCATATCATTCTGGTATTTATTAGCTAAAAGCCATGTTATATACCCATCCATAATACAATTATTTTCGTCTATTAATATATCATGAGGTAATTCCCCTGTCCTCTTATAATAATCCTCATAATACTTATATTTCTCAGGTCTTGGTTCTGTCATCCCTGAACAGTCAATCCTGCTTAAAGATATTGTACTTAGGCAATCACTCACTAATATAGCTGTACTCATATCTGCAACCCACTTGTTCTTATTAAGTATCTGCATAACATCATGCATAATGTTGTCTCTTTTACCCTTATCTTGTGGAGCATATACTGAATATCCCCCAACATATTTCATCCCACATGGTCTCAGCATATCACTTATTTTGTGTTGTACATTTATTATATCAACTATATCATGACACTTTCTATCAAACAATATATATAACGCCTCATTCATATCTATATTTCCCCTTAATATATATTTTATATTTAATATATTAAGTTATACAGATACATTTGTCATTGAACTTGTAGTTCAAAATTCTTGCTTCCATCTCTAATTTATGAATCAAAGCATCCGTTTCTAATCTAGCCTTGTTTTTTTGCCTCCATCCAGTCTTACCAAAGCCATGGCTTCTTAAAACACTCTATTGCACTATCTGGTAAATACTCATCTTTGTATTCTTTATAAGTTATCTCATAAGAATCATATATTTTATTGTTTGGTGCAAATAACGGTTGATTCCAAAATCTATTATTACAATCTTCTAAGCACATAAACATTATTGAAGACATCATGCCTGACACAATACAATCTTTATGATAGCAAATCTTCGTTGTAAAAGACTCGCCTACACGAATTTTTCTATCGAACATCGTTGAATAACTCAACCATCCATATTCCAAAATCATTTTTGCATTAGAAACATCACAAAGCATAGTATCTTTTTTTATATGTACATACAGGACTAACGCACCTAATATCTGTTTTTCCAGCATTTTTAAATTCATAAATAACACAACACCATTCTTCTTCATTAAAATAGTCTTTGTTATAATGTGCCGTCACAATATCATTCTCAACTGACACTTTTCCCATTTTTGTCATGAACAAATTAATATCACATTCTTTTTTAAATTTGTACGCAGAACATTTTATGTATTCTTTATACTCGATTATTTGTAACTCTGGACGATCCTCATATATCTTTTTCTTTTCTTTTATGTCTTCTAGATTTTCTTTTCGCTTATCTAAAAGCAAGTTAACCATTCCACCAGCTACCGCTCCTGTTATTGCACTTACTATTGCATTCATTAATTCATTTGTCATATTATTAATCCCATATATAATTTTCTTAATCCAACGAGTCCCTATCACTCAGCATACTCCATAGATTTCACCACATTTTTCAACAAATCCTTAAATTCCTTAGTCCCTTCAACATACGTTTTATCCTTATTCGTAAGTATGTATAAAGGATTTGTTTCCGTCAAATCCTTTATAGGAAACACCTACAGCTTATTGTCATTATATCTGTTCAGTTCGTGCAAATGTGGCAGATACATAGTCAGGCTGAAACATGCCGCCAGATTTTCCTGTGCCATCTGCTGATGCAAATCAAAGTGGCCAGATGTATGTACGCAATTCAACGTAACCCCTTGCTTTTCAAGCAAATGGTCTAATATCTGCATGCAATGCAGATTCGGCAGACTCCTGCAGAAAGGCATCTGACTAAACTTCCTAATATCTGCACCCCTCTTGAATTCTTCAACACATTCAGGATATCTGTCCGGAAAATAATTCTTAAGCATCTGCTCACTTACCACAAGGTAAAGTCTCTCACCAAATAAAAATTCCTTCTCAATACATTCCGGAGCAAGCGGTGATATCCCGCTGAATGCAATATCAAGTTCACCTTTTTCAAGCATTTCCCGCAACTGTTCCGCATTGCCAATCACGCCCCTGATATCATAATTGCTGTACATTTCTTTAAACTGTCTCATAACAGACAGCATAATCATGCGAAAACGCCCTTCTGTTGTTCCTACTCGAATCGTTGATTTGTGCATTATCATTTATCTTTATTTAACTCCTCCATATATCCTGCTGTAATTATGCCTGCTGGCAACGCCACAATTGCAATACCAAACACTGATGATATCATGGTAATAACCTTGCCAGCGATTGAAACTGCATATATATCACCATAACCTACTGTTGTCAAAGATACTGTAGCCCAATATATAGCATCAAAAAAATTGTTAAATGTTTCAGGCTCAACATTAAATATAACAAGCTCTGAAATAAAAATATATCCAATAGCCAGAACGCAGACAACAGTCAAAGATTCTCTTTGCTTGCGAAAAACATTTAAAAGCATTTGAATATTCTTTGAGTATCTGAATGATTTAAAAACTCGAAACACCCGGAAAGTTCTAAAAAATCTAAATATTTTCAATAATTTCAGACTATTATTTACTATAATTACAGATGGCAAAATTGAAAGCAAATCCACAATAGCCATAAACGAAAACGGATACATCGCGAAAGATATTACACCCTTTTTCAACTTGTAATCTGCTGTTGACAGTCTCAAGATATAGTCCACAATAAATATAAATGCTGCTACTTTATCAATTGCATTAAACAATCCCGTCTGATTCTTAAATGCCAATGGAAATATGCTGATACATATCGTTATCATCATAAATGCATCATATATTTTGCTGTACTTATCATTATCTTCAGAAACCTCAATTATCTCGAATATTCGTTTTCTCATTTATGCTCCTATTTATATGTATCTTCTTATCTTCTCAATCAAAGTAACATCCGCCGGCAGCCACTCAACATCTCCAAGATGCTCCTTAGCCAGCCATTTTGCGTTCTCATGCTCTTTTAATACCAGATCTCCGCTTAATATCTCACACCAGAAGCAATCCTTTGAAAGATGGAAATTAGGATAATCATATTCTATCGTGTCGATTAAAGCTCCAACTTTAATCTCTGTATCTAATTCTTCCATAATCTCACGTTTTAATGCTTCCTGTGGAGTCTCACCAGCTTCTATCTTACCACCTGGAAATTCCCAGCCATCATTCAGTATCTCCACAGAAAATATATAATCTAATGGCTGCTTATGGACATTTGCCTCACTCTCATTTATTGCAAGTCTTTCAAATACGTCCTGTCTTTCCTGTTCGTTAGCATCGCCATTCAATGCTATTGTCCTAAAATATTTCCCTGTATCCGGATTAACTATATTGTTAAACTTATGTGATAATTCCTGTGTCTCTTTGATACTGCTACAGAATATAATCCCTTTAACCTTTTCTCCACTATATCCATAGTAATTTGACTGCCGGATTATATGTTTTACACGTTCATCGCTTGTAAGAATACTGAAATTACGATTATCTTTATCATCTCCAACTATAGACAAATCGGTAATTCCAAAATAATGGAACGGACATAACAGATTTTCTTCCATGGCCTGCTGCAAACGTATCTCATAAGCAATCTGATAATTAAATAACTCATAAACATTTCTGCCTGCAACATTGTCATCCCGCTTATCAGGAGTTGCTGTCATTCCAAGCCAAAGCTTAGGCGAAAAATGTTTCATAATCTTCTGATATGTATCAGCAGTTACATGATGTGCTTCATCCAACACAATACAATCAAATGCATCCTTATCATATTGAAGCAAATGTTCATCACGATTTAATGTCTGAACCGTAGCAAATACCTTTTCGTAAGATTTCTTAGTCTATCTTGCAAGCTGTCCCCTATGAACTAAAAATAATACTCTCTTAAATCCCAGTTCTCTCATTGCAAATGCGGAAGCGTACGTTTTACCTGTTCCCGAGCGTGTCAAGAGTGTGAGGAGAAGTTTTTTATGGGTTTTACGGATAGGGTTATTCAGTTTTAAAAGTTCAAATACGAGGTGCAGGAGTCGAACCTGCGTCCTTTACCGTTACCGGTACTGCGCCTCTCCGCTGTGCCATCCTCGCATAAAGCGGTGGCGGGTTGGGAGACCCGATTTGCAATTACATGAACACCGCTATAGATAAAAATATTCCATACTATTTGAAAAATGAATTCTGTTTCGGCATTCCTAGATATCGAAATCCTATTTCCCTTAAGATCACTTCAGTTGTGGCTCTCTTTTCCGATGATTTTCTATTTGATATCTTAATCTCTTCATCCAACGAAAACAAAAAATCTTGACATTCCAAAAAAATATTTTTACTTTTCTCATCATCTTCAAGTACATCAATTATTGACCTACAGTACTTTTCAATGTCTTTTCCATTTGTTTGAGGTACTGTTTTTTTATTTATTGCATACTTTACAATCATAATAATATGATATCTAAATCTCCATAACTTATTATCAATTATTTGTTCATTATAAAGCTTCATTAATCTACTATATGCTAAAGCAGAGGTATAGTACATTATTGGTTTATGCTGTGGATCAAATATTTCACTTCCCAAACCTTTGAGTAACTTACTATAATAACCAGATACGATATGTGGTTTTTCATTAAACATACTCGCAAAATCTTTAATTTGATTTTCTATACTTATAATATTCGATGGATTAATTCTATCCTTTTTGTATTGATTAGCTCTTCTTTCATAATACAATGCATCTTCTTTTTTCTTCGCAATCGCACTATAATACTGCTCTAACTCTTTTTGATATTCTGTCAACGCCTCTAATTGTTCAGTCTCAACTTCTGTTTGATTATTCGTAGCACGTGTGACTTCAACCTGTATTTTATTGTTATCTGTCTCTATTATTTTCACTGGAATATATACTTTTTCGATACCTTCTTCATTTCTACATTCATATAAGACATTGCTAGTTTGACATCCATTAACAATTTGGTAATTCGTCAAAGTAATATCCATACCCGCACCTGTTATTTCTTCCGCAACAATAGTAACTCCATTATTTAATAAACAAAACTCTCCTGTTCTTCCTTCTGTAATAGTTTTCTGAATATCTTGATTTACAGTATTATCCTTTAGTCCAAGAAAACCTCTTATATTATCTTCAAATACAGACTTGATTTTATCGTTATCATCTACTATAAGCTTTTCAAATTCCCTAAAAGGTAATATGGTAAACATTGCAGATTTGACATCGTTTATTTTAGGTAAAGGAATTGTATTCTCCATCGTTATAGATGCCTCAACAGGAAGTTTTGTTTTCATATACATTTTTTGTACTTTTTTTACATCACACGGAATGAAATCTACACTTTCAAACAAATTGCTATTTTCTAATTCTTCCTTGTTTCCTTCTACAATCACATTCAAATTCACATCATCAGTCCATTTTCCATTACATACGTAAAACATCTTTAATTTAGGCTGATATTTACTAAAATACTTTGAATTTTTATATATCTCTTTTGCAATTCGAATAAATTCATTAAATTCCCTTGTAAATGTACTTTTAGTTTCAAACTCGAAGAACACCTTTGTCCATCTAAAAAAGCCTTCTATTTCGGTACCTTCAAAATGATTCGAAACTTTAGATTGTACAAAAATGAATTCAACATCCAACTTGTTATTATACTTAATAGAATCTTTTACTTCCTCAACACTTGTACACAATCTATTATTTACAATAATAGCAATACCATCTATTCCTGGTGCATTTTCTCCAGTACTTATATCATTCAATTGAAATCTGTTTGCATCAAAATGATTGCTGACAACAATGAAATTAGCAAAATACTCAAATTGCCTTGTTTTATCTTTTGTACCTATGCTGAAATTTTGAACAAATTCTTCTAAATAGCCCTCTGTAACAATATCCATCATTAATCCTCCTGTGCACTAATCTCTTTTGAATAAAAATTATTATACCACTTCCCCGCTTTATTCTCCACCTATATCTCTATCATTTTCGACAATCTCTGCCTCCTGAAACTCATCCCTAAACTTCCACTTTATCTCCATTCTATCCTTAGCATGTACAACAATCTCCGCCACGAAAGCATCCACGATTTCCTTATTCAATTTCTGCAGTTTCATCTGCCCTTCCAGCATTTCAAAACCGGCCACTTCCGGCAGATCCACAGTTGCCATCTTGCTGACTGCTGCCTTCTGCTTTTCGATATTGCCCTGCATGCGCACAAACAACTGCTCGTAGGTCTTTCTCTGCTCCAGATAGGTCTCTCTGTCAGTCATGCCTAGTTTGTAGCTTTCATAGGCATCACGCAAATCCTTATTGATGCGCTCATAGCTTTTCTCCATATCAAGCAGGTGCCTTTCTGCAAGTGCCAGACTCTTTGCCTGTTTCTCACGTTGCATGTCCACAATCTTTCTGGAATCCACCCACATATCAATGAACAGCTACAGTGACTTCATCACCACCTCTTCCATAGTCGAATCGAGAACGCTGATATTGCACTTGCCATCTGCCTTATCCAGATAATGCTTGGCGCAGTAATACTTCGGACGACCAGCATAAGAATGGGACAAATGGTGTCCACAGTTACCGCATATCATTTTACCGGTCAGACAATGTGTCTCATGCTTTCTCTCTACACCGGCGCAGGTATTTCCAGATCTCTTTGCGGCCACCTTTTCAAAATCCTCTTTACTGATAATGGCAACATGGCAGTTCTCCACGCGTTTCCATTCCTCTTTGGGAAGGGCTTTGGCGTGTTTATCACCTACATTTTCACTTTTAAATCGGCGTAAACCATGGTACCGGTATACTGCTCATTCTCAAGGATTCTGCCCACTGCAACATTACTCCAGAGAGGCTTTTTCTCACGATATTTTGCCAGCTGATTTTCATTGTTCTCCCTAGTGGCAATATACACGCCTGGTGTCTCAATTCCTTCCAGATTCAGTGCCTCAACAATCTTATACATAGACTTACCGGATAAGAACTCATTTAATAAATAATCTTGAGGAACTGGAATTATTAAGATTCAAGGAAAATATAGACACATATCTGGATATATTGCAGATGGAGAAAAAACAGTTCTGGATGCTTTATGTGAGCTTACAGACAGTGAAATTGATTTTAGAAAACAGCAAGCAATAACAGGCTGTGTAAAGGTAGCTAATTTCCCATTTTTAAAGGAGATTAGTGAATTTGATTTCAATTTCCAGCCATCACTGGATAAGTCCAAAATCATGGATCTTATGACACTGCGATTTATAGAAAATGCGGAGAATATCATATTCTGCGGAACTCCAGGAGTAGGCAAAACCAATCTTGCGGTATCCATCGGAATAGAAGCTGCAAAGCACAGATACTGTGTATATTTTATAACATTTCAGGATTTAATATCACAACTGAAAAAAGCAGCTTCAGAAAACAGACTTGAGACAAGAATCAAGTGGTTCTGCAGATACAAGCTGCTGATAATAGATGAACTTGGTTATCAGAAGATGGATGTTGATTCAGCCAATCTGTTCTTTAATCTCATAGCAAAACGATACGAAAAGCTGTCAACAGTAATAACAACTAACAGGCCATTTTCAAAGTGGTCTGATATATTTCAGGAGCCAGTACTGACTAACGCTTTGCTTGACAGACTGCTGCATCACTGTTCTGTGATAAACATAAATGGACCATCATACAGACTAAAGGATCAGATGCAATACATGATTGAGGAAAATTAAAATACAAAAAATATCATATAAGCGTGTAGGTTTTCCTACATTCTTATATGATAAAAAAGATACATTTTTATATTGACATTTTCATTGCCTGAACTGAAGATAGACAAGGATGGTATATTTTAATGGATTTGCACCAGAAATTGGTGCTCTATGGCATCTTTCTCATAATCTATACCAACACCTAATCATATGCTTTTAACGCTCCAATCAAATACCCATCAAATAAACCAATGTCTCACAAAGCGCGTAAAATAAAGGTTTTCGTTAATATAGTTTCTTCAAAATGAACATTCTATCAAATACCCATCAAATAAAATTTATGCCCAGTATGGTATATATCTTCTATTTTTCAGTGCTACATTTTCATCAGACAACTTAATAAGCTTTGCATCCAATGTAGCTTTAATAATCTTTCCAATCTCACTCCCACATCCCGCTATCCAAAACCTTCTGTAAACTCTGAATTACCGTCTCATAACCTACCGGTACAAAAAGCAATCCCATAATAATATCTTCGTAATCGCTTTTATATACCTGGCTTTCAATTATCTCCCGCAATACATCCGCCACACATACACCTTCTTTTGTCGAAGGGCAGACAATCATTTCCGAACGCACAGCACGGACTTCCGGTATAAGCTTTTGTAGCTCATCTGAAATGCCCATGTTTTCTACAATCTTATGAATATCATATAAATGTCTCTAATGTCGCTCGGGCTTTTTCTGTATATAGTAGTCACACAGTGCAAACACCTTATCTACCAAAGTTCTCTCTATGGTTTGTGTTGTAATTTCGAAAGGCATCAAATCATAGATTTCTGCTAAATCCAATCGACCAATTTTGTTTAGGAAACGATAAATATAATTATCTACCATTCGTTTTGTAGTTGGAAATGGTAACATCGCCACATAAGTTTCAATTACAAGTTCCGGATTCAATATACCATTCTGCTCATAAACTGATGGATAACCGGCCCTGTAACAGTTATAATTTCTTCGGCTTCTTGTTGCCTCAAGATTATTAATCGTGAACCCAAACTCCTCCATTGTAGAAACAATATTCTTTTTTAATTGTTTCTTTCTACTTTCTCCCGGCATACCGGATTCTGCCGTATATGACAAATCAATATCTTCAGAAAATCAATTCAACAGTTGATAACACTTAGTAAGCGATGTACCACCTTTAAACACCAGATCTTTTGTCTTTTCCGCCAAGGCTTTCAGTATAATAGTAACATAATAATCTTTTTCGATTACATTCGTTGGAATAGCCAATTCATTTGCCGCACCAGAAATCAGCTCTGCAAACGCTTCTTTGTCATCATGCAAATTCATATATCATCCCCCATTCGATTAATTTTTTTGCTGTTGCGCCTGTTATAACAGATGTGACTTCGGATAACTGTTCTTTAGTAAAACGCTTCTTCTTCACATAGGAGCGCATTGTATCTATCGTATCTTCCATCGTAAGCTCCGTATATTTCTCAGACTGCCCGATACCGTCCAAAAGCTGTAAAAGTTCCGCATTGTTATCCGATACTTCTACTGCTGCTTTTTTAATTCTAACCTTCTGATTACCCACTGTAACCGTTCTGCCATTAGTTGCTTCTCTGTTTGTAACAATCTCAATTATTGCCGGCATCTGCGTTGTTAAGCCAAGTTGATTAACAAATGATATTCCTGTTACATATCCATATGTTTCAGTTTTACTTCTCACATATTTGCGCATAATAATAAGAAATGGATCCAAATAACTTTTCCCTAATAATCCACCTTGTTTCGGTATATAATAGATTCCATTATCATATCTTTCCAGAAATCCATTTGCCACAAGTCTCTTTACAGACTGACGCACTGCATTTTCAGATAATTCTTCTATTTTTAGATCATTCAAAAAAATTGGTTCGTTATATCCATAATTCTCTAACAAGTAAGATTTCAACATGGCCTCACCTCCATATATATGGTATCATTTTTATATCAGTTTAGTGAATATTTATGTCTATTTATAATATTATATGCAGATATGTTAGAATTGTCTAAAAAAATTTATCAACTCTTGTTTTGAGAGGCCAGGGCGCTCTAACGTCCAATCCGCCACGCCTCACCTCTCATTTCAGCCTCCCACCCCACTAAAAAAGCACCCCAACAGGAAATTCCGCCAGAGTGCCATCTTCAAAATGATTCAATTATTCATTTATTCAATATTCAATTATCTCAATTATCCTTTTCTTTCCACCCTTACCCAAATATACTCATCAGATTAGCCACAACCAGTCCGCCGCCGGTTCCGATGACATAGCCGAGCAGCGCCATCATGATACCAACTGGTACGAGGGCATTTGAGTATGCGCCGGCGAGAACCGGTGCTGTTGCTGTTCCACCGATGTTGGCGAGGGAAGCAACACTGCATGTGAAGATGTCGAGTTTCAATATCTTCGCAAGTGCAATCATTATTGCCACATGGATAAGAAGGATTACGAATCCTGCTAGAAGCCATATTGGGGCATTGCCGACTGCTCCAAGGTCTGCTCTTGAAGCGATTAAGGCAATGACTATATAAAGCATTACATTTGAAATCTCCTCAGTTCCCTTAATCTTGCCAAATGGTGTCAGGGCAAATACGATACCAAGCACTGATACGATAAGGACTGTCCATGTTGTGCTGTCAAAGAATGATAAATGTGCATTAATCATGCTGCCAAGTTCCATTGAAACTGCCGATACTAAGAGTCCTGAACCGAGCAGAAGAATGATGTTCTGCCATACGAGAGGCTTTGTGTTGGCTTTTGCTTCCTCTTCAAGTGCAGCTCCAACGCCGTCGATTATGCTTGTGTCTGCCTTTGTCCATTTGTTGAACTTCTCGTGATTTCCGATTGCCCACAGAAGGAACATTACATAAAGTGTCGCGCAGATTGAATCCATAACAAGGGCGTAAGCCATTGTTGCTTCGTCAACATCAAGTGCTGCCTGGATTGCGAGCATATTGCCGCCGCCACCCATCCAGCTTCCGCACAGCGCGCCGAGTGCTTTCCATGAGCCTGCGCCTAAGAGCTGGTGGAATATCGCATATGAAACGAAGAATCCGAGTCCGATTGACAATGTTGCTGCGAAGAAACCGATAAGCATTTTAGGTCCAAGCTTGATGATTTTCTTCAAATCACAGCGAAGCAGCATTATGAAAAGCATCGCATATAATATCGGGTTCTTGACTGATTTGTACACAGCGCTTGTTGCACTAAGGTCCCACACTTTCATTGTGCAAAGGAGCATAAGCCCCAGGTATATAAGTACAATCGGCGGTGCAAAATTAAAGAACACCTGTGCCTTTTTCCCTTTAAAAATCTTAGGCAGATTTACTAATACTGCGGCTGCAAATATAAGTGCCGCAAGGTATAAAAATCCATCTTTTATCATGTATAAATTCTCCTTATGGTTAATCTATAACATATTCTGCCCATTTTTCTGTAGTATATAACTAAATTTGCGGAAGTAAATGTGATGCAATCTGTCGTCACACACTTACTCCCGCAAATTTAATTATAAACTTTTAAGTATCTCCAGCAGATATTCCCAAGTCCGCTCCACTGAAGCCGCGTCCATACACTCATCAGGCGTATGCACACTTTCAAGTGTCGGTCCAAATGATATCATATCTACTCCCGGCATTTTCCCGGCAAGTATGCCACATTCGAGTCCGGCGTGGATTGAGGTCACTTCCGGTTCGTGGCCGTACACATTTGTAAAGCTATCAACGCATATCTTTCTTAACTGCGAATCACTCTTGTATTCCCACGCAGGATAGTCCGACATTGTGACTACTTTTCCTGACAAATGTTTTACAAATGTAGTGACTCTCTCTAGCAATAATTTCTTTCCAGCCGCTGTATTGCTTCTTATAAGATATTTGTACACAAGCTTGTCTGCGTCGAGGTAAGCAGTTCCCAGATTGAGCGAAGTCTGCACCATGCCCTTAATCTCCTGACTCATTTTGTACACACCATCAGGACTTAACCAGAGGGCATATATTACATTTGCAGTGCTATGAGAATTGAGAACCTTGTCTGCTGCAATGTCTGTCTTTTCAAGCTCAATCTTAGCATGTGGCTCTGTCGCGCTGATTTCCTGCATCCACACAGCCGCACTCTCTTTGATGCTTTGTTCAAATGTTGTGGCATCGTAGCTTCTGACACTTACAACTGCCTTTGCTTCTTTTGGAATTGCATTTTCCTTGCCGCCACCTGAAAGCGACACAAGACGGAAATCTGCTGCCCCGCTGGCATGTGAAAGTAATGAAGCAAGCAATCTTATAGCATTAGTGTGCTGTTTGTGAATCTCAACGCCGGAATGACCGCCGGCAAGCCCGCTTATCTTAACTTCGAAGCATACCGAACCATTCTGCACATCAATTGCACCATCTGTCACCCAGCCCGTAGCATTCTCATATTCAACCGGAATATCGCACTCAACCCTCACACCACCAGCACAGCTTACATACAATATTCCCTCACTTTCAGAATCAATATTGATAAGTCTCTTTGCTGTAAGGTCAGAAGTGTCGAGGTCTCTTGCGCCAAGCATTCCAATCTCCTCATCACTTGTAAGCACTGCCTGTATAGGAGGATGCGCAATCGTATCCGAAGCAAGCACTGCCAGTATAAATGCAATTGCAATTCCATCATCAGCGCCAAGCGTCGTGCCATCAGCCCATACCACCTTACCATCGGTGCAGGTCTTAATGCTCTGTACACTCATGTCAATATCGCAATCCGGCTCTTTCTCACACACCATATCAAGATGTCCCTGCAAAATCACAGGCTCACAGTCCTCATATCCAGAAGTCCCCGCCTTAAATATAACAACATTATCAGACGTATCCTTCCTTGCCTTAAGCCCATGTGCCTTAGCAAACTCCAGACAATAATCCGCAATCATCCCGGTATTCCCAGAACCATGCGGAATCGCACAAATCTCCTGAAAATAAGAGAAAACCTCTGATGGTGATAACTCATTTATATCCATAAAAAGCCTCCTAAACCTACTTTTTCATCAATTTTCACAATCTGATAGGTCTTTTTTACATTGTTAGTTGGTTTATTATGCTTCTTTCCCCATTAAATACCTACTAATTCATCATATTTCACACTTTAGTAGGTCTTTTTCTTATATGTTTACAACATTAGACATCTCTTGTCAGCCAAAAAACCTACTATTCTCGCATAAATCATAAATTTAGTAGGCAATTTTCTTTTTTCTTCTCTATTTTCATCATAATTTCTTCTAAATAAACCTACTAATTCATCACATTTAGCAACATTAGTAGGCTTTTCCCTACTTATGCGCTGATTTCATGTGCTATTTGACACTATCCCAAATGAACAAAGCCCCACAACATACACCAATAGCAGCACCTGCAGTGCAACGCCCAGGTGCGTCCGCACACCACCCCTTGAAGGGCAGTCGCCACATACACCCGCCTGAACTTTCCAGATTAGCCAGACACCCTCTGCTGGTGGGAGTGCGAGGCAGATGCTTGAATAATGACGAGCTGTGTAGAAGTTAATGCCGCCAGATGCAAAAGTTCAGTGTGCGAAAGCTCGTTCAAGCGAAGCGCGTTTGCTTTCGCACATTGTAAAAAACTCTGCAGCTGGCGGCATATACTTCTACTAAGCGAGGAATACTGAAAGCAGATGCCCCGCACTCCCCACCCGCAGAGCAGGCTGTCTACACCCTACACATGTAATATTTCATGCGCCCTATGTGACAACGGTTTCTCAAAATACTCCTCGTAGCACTGCTTAACCGATGGATTCTCATGTGAGAATCTAATATTATCGCGCTTATCAAGCCCGTACAGCACATGACGGCGCTCCTCAACCATCGCAGCGTCTTCCTTGTAAGGCTGTCCGCCACCATTGATACAGCCGCCCGGACAGGACATGATTTCAACGAAATCATAGTGAACCTCTCCCTTCTTAATAGCATTCATAAGGTGTCTTGTGTTGCCAAGTCCGCTGGCAACAGCTACATTTACAGTTGTCCCATTAAGGTCAAATGAAGCTTCCTTCCAGCCCTCAAGACCTCTCACTGACTGGAACGCATCCGCATCAGGATTATTTCCTGTCACAAGATAGTAAGCACTTCTGAGTGCCGCCTCCATAACACCGCCTGTTGCACCGAATATAACGCCAGCACCTGTTCCTTCACCTAAAGGATTGTCGAACTCGTCCTCATCAAGTTCTTCCGGCTTTATGAAAAATGCTTTGAACATTCTTTCAACTTCTCTTGTTGTAAGAACTGCGTCAACATCTTTGCCGCCGTCCCATGTACACTCGTCCTTTTTTGCAAGACAAGGCATGATTGACACACAGAATATCTTCTCCGGGTCAACCCCAAGCTTTTCTGCATAATACGACTTTGTTATTGCACCAAACATCTGCTGTGGTGACTTTGCTGTTGAAAGTCTGCCTGCCATCTCAGGGAACTCGCTCTTTACGAATTTCACCCATCCTGGACAGCATGATGTGAACATTGGAAGTCCTGACTCTTTGATTTCCGGAAGTCTTTCAAGGAACTCGCTCCCCTCCTCCATAATTGTCATGTCTGCTGCAAATGTTGTGTCAAATATATAATCAAATCCTATTCTTCTAAGACCTGCAACAAGTCTTTGTGCTGTCGCATATTCCTTAGACATACCAAAATCTTCGCCCCATGCTGTTCTTACTGCTGGTGCAATCTGTACTACTGTAATGATATCCTCATTTTCAATTGCATCAAGCACGATTCCGACATCGTCTCTTTCTGTAAGTGCACCTACAGGGCAGTTGCTTACACACTGACCACAAAGTGTACATGCAGTCTCCGCAATGTTCTTGTTTGCACGCACATTTACAGTTGTACGCGAACCTGTATTTACAACATCCCATATGTGCATTCCCTGAATATTATCACACACCTGCACACAACGCATACATTTGATACATTTCTGGGCATCTCTGATAAGTGGAAATGTTTTATCCCAATTATCTTTTTCTAATATTGAATCATATGGCATCTCTGATATATTAAGTTCATTTGCAATTGACTGTAACGCACAGTTACCACTTCTTATACATGTACCACATTTGTAATCATGCTGTGAAAGTATGAGCTTTACATTAGTCTTTCTTGTTGTACGCACTTTTCTTGAATTAGTGTAGACAATCATGCCTTCTTCTACGAAGTTATTACATGCTGTAACACATCTGTCAGTACCCTCTACTTCAACAACACATACACGACATGCACCAATTGCGTTGACTTCTTTGAGATAGCAGAGTGTAGGTATTGTCTCTCCTATTGTTTTGGCAGCTTCAAGAATGGTAGTTCCTTCTTTTACTGATACAGCTTTACCGTTAATTGTTAAATTTACCATTGTTTCTCTCTGCCTCCTCTGAATGAACCAAATCCAAAATGATCACATCTTAAGCAGCGTCCAGATTCCTGACATGCTTCCTCGCATGAAAATCCATATTCAATAGGTTCAAAGTCTTTCTTTCTGTCTGCGGCATCACGCAGTGCAACCTCAACTCGTCCGCAAGGTACCTTGTCCTCATATCCGGCATAAGGTATCTCTACATCTGAAGTTATCTCGTGATGGTAGCCAAGATATTCATCAATGTTGGCTGCCGCAACCTTTCCGGCTGCTATAGCCCTGATTACTGTTGCAGGTCCTGTTACGCAGTCTCCTCCTGCAAATATTCCTTTACGTTCTTTAATCTCACTTGTATCAAGTGCCTCAATTGTTCCTCTCTTGACTGTAACGCCATGCTCCTCAAAATATCTTGTTTCGATACCCTGTCCGATGGCAACTACAATAAGGTCGCAAGGAATAAGAACCTCGTCCTTAGCTGCAGTCTTAGGTGATGGTCTGCCACCTTTTATCCTGCTTATCATCTGTGGCTGAACCCATAAACCAACTGCTGCGTCATTTTCATCTTTCTCTATTCTAACTGGTGACATAAGTTCAAGAACATCACAACCCTCTGCCTCTGCACCTTCAACCTCTTCCGGAAGTGCCGTCATATCGGCTTTTCTTCTTCTATATACAATGCTTACTTTCTCAGCACCTAATCTTACAGAAGAACGGGCAACATCCATTGCTACATTTCCACCGCCAATAACAACCACTCGCTTGCCGGTATAGTCAGGCATTTCATCATCACCAATTGCACGAAGCATTTCTACTGCTGATGTTACGCCTGTTGTAGCATCCTCACCATCAATTCCAATCTTCTTGTCTGCATGTGCTCCGATAGAAATGTATACTGCATTATATTCTTTATTAATATCCTCAAGCGTAATGTCTGTTCCTACGCTTATATTTTTCTTAACTTCTATTCCTGTAGACAATATAGCGTTAATCTCCGCATCCAGCTTTTTTCTAGGAAGTCTGTAGTTAGGAATTCCATATCTTAACATTCCACCAAGCTGCTTTCTCTGCTCAAATATAGTAACCTTATGTCCCATAAGAGCCAGATAATATGCGGCACTGAGTCCTCCCGGACCACCACCGATTATTGCAACCTTCTTACCTGTTGGCTCATTACATGCCGGAACCGGAACATCACCGGCATTATCAACTGCCATTTTCTTAAGTCCCCTGATGTTGACTGGCGCGTCAATAAGTGTTCTCTTACATCTGTTTTCACATGGATGCTCACAAATGTATGCGCATGTTGTAGGCATTGGATTGTCTCTTCTTATAAGACGAACCGCGTCTGCATATCTGCCTTCATGCACAAGTGCTATGTATCCCGGTATATCTACTCCTGCCGGACATGACTTCACACATGCAACCGGCTGGTTACTGTTACATGAACAAAATCCTCTCTCAATATGTGACCTGAAATCATCCTCGCAACCATCAATACATTTTAGTACAAGCTTTGCTGCCTCATATCCGATTGCACAGTCAGCGGAATAATAGATTCCCTCTGCTGTAAGCCTGATAACATCAAGAGTTTCCTCTGTTGCGTTACCATCAAGCACATCATCAAAAAGTCTCGCAAGCTGTCTAAGTCCCACACGGCATGGGACACATTTACCACATGACTGTGCAAGACACATTTTTATAAATGACCTCGTAAGGTCGATAGTACACAATCCCGGTGGACTTGCTACTATTCTTCTCTCTAAATCCTGATATAAAGACTCCATTGTAACCTGAGCCTTATCCTTAGTAATAATTGTTAATCTGCTCAATTCCCGCTCCATTTCTGCATATTGCGTATGTCGTATTGCTACTTGCCAGTATACCGCTAGGCAGTTCCATGTAACATTTTACACAATAAATGTTAATTTGAAAAGGAAGGTTATTTTTTTCACACAATAACCTTCCTCTCATCCATTACTTATGGTCGCACTTCATGCACTGGCTCGATTCTTTGTCAGTTTCTTTCTTGTAAAATGCGCATGACCAGTCACATATACTTTGCAATATCGGCATTACAGATAAGCCCTTTTCCGTAAGTGAATATTCAACTCTTGGCGGAATCTCATCATATGATTTTCTTGATACAATATCATCCGCAATCAGTGCTTTTAATGTTGTTGAAAGAACTGCATCTGTAATATTCACCAGTTCTGTCCTTAACTCACTATATCTTAATGTCTTCTTATCCGCCAGAACACATATAACTCTTGATTTCCATTTGCCTCCAAAGACTTCCAGGCCGTATTCCAATGGACATCTGATATCTGAATCTAATTTCTTGTGGTACATAAATTCTCCTTATTTCACTTTTTGAATCTGCCACTGGGCATTTCATTATAATATCACGATATCAAGATTTTTCAAAGCTGCTATTGATTTTGTTAGTGACTTATTAAATTAATCTTCTTTCCATACTTCCTTAGCCATGTTGAATACAGCCCATGCCTTTGGCCATCCCGCATAAAATGCTACATGAGTGATAACAGCAGCAATCTCCTTTGCTGTAACACCGTTATTCTTAGCATTTTCAAGATGATACTTAAGTGATGAATCTGTCACTCCTGATGACATCAGCGCAACTACTGTGATTATGCATCTTGTCTTTAAATCAATATCTTCGTTGTTCCAGTTCTCCCCGAAAAGCACATCATCGTTAAAATGTGCAAACTCCGGCGCAAACTCTCCCAACGCATTTTTTCCTGCTGTCTGTACAATCTTAGCCATTGTAATTCTCCATTCATGCCATATAAGACATTATCCTAATCTGTTATATTCTTCATCAGTTACAGGCTCACACCATTCATTACTTGTATTCTCGCCCGGAATCTCTGCAGCAATATGTGAAAACCAGCTGTCCTTCTTAGCTCCATGCCAGTGCTTAACTTCTGGTGGAATTGCGATTACAGTTCCCGGCACAAGGCTTACAGGCTCCTTGCCCTCTTCCTGATACCAGCCCTCTCCAGCTGTACATATAAGCATCTGTCCGCCGCCCTTTGTTGCATGATGGATATGCCAGTTATTACGGCATCCCGGCTCAAAAGTCACATTTGCAAGAAAAAGCCCGCACTTAGGATCTGTCAGCGGATTCAGGAAAGAATCACCAATAAAATACTTAGCATATGCTGTATTTGCCTGACCTGTTCCGAAAACATTCTGCTTTTCAAAATCATCCTTATCCATAAATTTCATGATAATAACACCTCTTCTTTCATAAAAATGTAAATTATTTGATACCTGTATGATACGACTTGAAGTTAGCTTTAGGGCAAGAGGTTTATGGGATTTTATATAAATTTTTGCACAAATGTGATGTCTGGCCTTACGCTCTTGTGCGCCGACTTGCGTTTTGGACTTCCTCGTGCCTCTCCTCCGCTTCAAGGTCCAATTCTCCTCTCCTTCTCACTCCTTTTGGACTTCCGCGTGCCTCCCCTCCGCCTCAAGGTCCAATCCGCCACGCTCCCGCTCCCCTCCACGCAAAAAAGGCGGATTGCAAAGCAATCCGCCAGTCGCAATCCGCCAATTCTAATTCGCCAGTCTCAATCAACCAGTCCAATCCTCCATCAGCCAATTCCACCAAGTAAAGCACCTGCAATAAGTGCAACAAGTGAAAGTGGGACAAGAACATATTTGCCAAGTGGTACAAACCACTTTCCTATAGGCTTATCTGCACCTGCATTAACTGCATCAACAGCAAACTTCTTTCCTGCAACCCAGAAGAACATAATTGCTGCGAGCATTGCGCCAAGTGGGCAGATATAGATAGATACTGCATCCATCCAGCCTGATACAATACCCTGTATTACAAGCGACACAACACAGCCAGCCACTGCGATAATTCCAACAGATGCAACACGGTTAAGCTTAAGCTTCTCCTGAATAGTTGCAACCGGAGCTTCATACAGATTAACAAGTGAGCTCATACCTGCAAACAGAACACATACATAGAATACAATTCCTACAATCTTGCCACCCGGCATACCATTAAATACATTTACAAGATAGATAAACATAAGTCCGGGACCACCTGAAGATAACTCGGCACCGCCTGCTGCCATACCCGGAATAATAACAAATGCAGCTAATAAAGCAGCAATAGTATCAAATACTGCAACATTTCTTGCAGAAGAAACAACATTTTCCTTATCACTAAGATATGAACCATAGATAACAGTTCCGTTACCTGCGATAGACAGTGAGAAGAATGCCTGACCAAATGCATATATCCAGAGCTTTATATCAAGAAGTCCCTTAGGATTAAGAGTAAAAATGTATTTATAACCTGCACTTGAACCAGGAAGTGTAAAGATATATATTCCAAGTCCTACAAACATGATGAAAAGCAAAGGCATCATGACCTTGTTTGCTTTCTCAATTCCGCCTGCAATACCAAGTGCCATAATAACAGCAGTTACAACCATTGCGATTATAAGCCACATATTATTGCCAAATGTGCTTGCTGTACTTCCAAACATACCACCAATAGCTGACATATCATTGCTCATTGCTGAAAGCTTTCCAGAAAATGCAAGATAAGTATATTTGAATATCCAGCCAACAACTACAGTGTATCCCATTGCAAGAGCCAGTGAGCCAAGCACAGGAATAAAACCAATTGCCTCACCTGCTTTTCTCTTTCCTGTACGCATCTGCATACAGTCGCCAAATGCTTTAATAGGTCCGCCCTTAGTCGCACGGCCAAGTGCCATCTCCTCGATAACACCTGTTGAACCTATTAATATTACAAATAATACATAAGGTATTAAAAATGTCATACCACCCCATGCAGATACCATATATGGAAAACGCCATATATTTCCCATTCCTACTGCCGAACCGATACAGGCAAGAATAAAACCTGTACGGCTCTTAAAGCCATCTCTTTCCAATTCAATTCCGTTATTTCCCATAGCTTTAGTTCCTTTCTTCCTCATATTGCCAATAGCACATCACTTGTCTGTACCAAAGTTTCTTCATGAACGCTCATACGCAAAAAAGGCAAAGGAGCCAGAAACCCTTCCGGGTCATGGCGCCTTTGCCTTTGATGTCTGTATAATATACCATTGTGTTATTCCTGTAAAATACATGTTGGTTATAAAACCATAACCAAAAATAATAATTAAACTACATAATCCACATCTGTGCCAGATACATCACAACCGGCATTGTAATAATTGAAAACAGCGTCGACAGACAGACCATACATACTGCCCTCTCATAATCCTGCCCGAATTTCTGTGCAAATATTGCCGTACTCGTTCCAACCGGTGTTGCCGCAGCAATTAGTGTAATCATTCCAATCTGACCGTGTCCCGCCGGTATAATATAAAGCACAAGCAGTGTAAGCAGCGGAATTATTATAAGCCTGACAAACGATGCCAGATACAGGGACTGATTAGGCAGTAAGTCACGGATTCTGACACATGACAGATAATATCCCAGTACTATCATGGCTGCAGGTGTATTAAGTGCCGCAACTCCAGCCATCGTGCTGTTTATTACACCTGGCAGTTTAATTCCCGTAATAAAAAGAAACAGTCCTATAACAAGTGATATTGTCACAGGATTGACGAATACCTTTTTTATATTTATCATATCCTTGCGGCGGGTTATTATCACAATTCCGTATGTCCACTGCAACAGATTAAGAATACTTGCAAATGACGCAACATAGAATGCCGCTTCATTTCCAAATACCGCAGTTACAAGTGGAATTCCGATAAATCCTGCGTTACAGAAAGCAGTTCCAAAGTTGTCTATCTGCTTTCGCATTCCATATATTATATATGATACAGCTATCGCCACTGCAAATGCAGCTACAGCCAGTACCGCCGACATAAGAAGTCCATACAGCTTCTCCATCGTGAAATCTGTTATATAGCTTCTTATAATTACACACGGAATAACCGCATACAGCAGAATATTGGCCATATCCTTACTGCCATGTTCTGTAAGCAGACCTGTTTTAGACAGAATCAGTCCCAGAATCATAAGAATAAACATTATAAATGTCTGCGTTAATAATATTTGTGTTATCATAATCGTAAATATCCTGATTTCTATATTATGTTAATTGTAATTTTTATAAAATACTACATACAAGAGAGGTGCGAACATGGAATTATATCAGCTCAGGCAGTTTCAGGCTGCCGCCAGACACAAGAATATGACCCGTGCTGCCAGTGAACTGTGCATAGCACAGCCGGCATTAAGCAAGACAATCCATAAGCTTGAAGAAGAATTTGGCGCACAGCTTTTTATCCGTAATAAAAAAGGGCTCGAATGTACCCGTCAGGGAGAAATTCTGCTTGAATATGCAGACAGAATACTGGCTCTTTCAGAAGATGCTGCGCGTGCTGTCAGTGAAAGTCTTGGCGATGCAGGCGAAATAAGGCTCTGTCTCCGCTCAAGTGCAGTTCTTGTTAGCAATGTACTTAAAGATTTTATCCATGAGCACCCTCATGTCAGCTTTTCAATATCTTCTGAACCAAAAGGGTGTGACCTGCTGATTGACTCTGTCTCATCAGCTTATGATATTCCAGACAATGCACATCTTCTTATGACAGAAGAAATCTGCCTTGCCGTTTCATCATCACATCCACTTGCCCATACCGGACACATATCAGTAGAACAGATGATGGACGAGAAATTCATTGACCTTGCAGATACTCCATCTTATGCCGGAGTGTTCAATTCAATATTCAGTAAATGTAAGAAAACTCCTCAGATAGCCTACTCTTGCAATGATTACATATTACAGGGCAAACTCATAAGTCTCGGTCTTGGAGTATCATTTGTTGCCTCTGTAACATGGACAAGCAGCAGCCTTCCTGAAAACATAAGCCTGCTGCATATAGATGACTGTCCACATTTCAGAAGCATTTATTATCAGCCGCTTGGCTCATTCTGCTCAGAAAATCAGCGAATCTTCGAGCACCAGCTTGAAGAATATTTCAAAAATTTGAATAATTAATGCACCTCTAATGGTGTGTCTTCACCGGCTGCAAACTGCACAACACTCTTAACTGAAGACTCAACCATATCAGACACAGCCTGATCTGTGAAAAATGCAACATGAGGTGTGACAATAGTATTCTGGAAAGACTTAAGTATGATGTAATCGTGATTAACAACAAGGTCATCATACTTACGGTCTGTACGGATAAATTCATCCTCACCCTCACAGCAGTCAGTTCCAACTGAACCAATCTTGCCACTCTCAATAGCCTCAATCAGATCCTTTGTATCAACAAGCGCACCCCTTGCCGCATTTATAAGGATAACGCCATCCTTCATCTTTGCAATTGAATCCTTATTAATCATATGATATGTCTCATCACTTAAAAAAGTATGAAGCGAGATAATATCTGCTCTGGCATACAATTCATCAAGAGTTACATACTCAACATTTTCAAGGCCTTTGCAGGATATGGGTCATACGCAATAATCTTACATCCAAATCCTGAAAGATTCTTAATTACTGCCTTTCCAATTCTTCCTGTTCCGATAATACCTACTGTCATATTCTGCATTTCACGTCCACATATAGGACCAAGTGAATAATCTGCTGTGTGTGAACGCATCATTACATACAAAGCCTTACGGATACACATAAGCATAAGCATTACTGTATAATTGGCAACTGAATATGGCGAATATCCGCTGTGTGCAACACGGATTCCAAGGCGCTTTGCTGCCTCAAGGTCAACACTGTTATATCCGATTGTCCTGAAACCGATGTACTTTACACCCTCTGCTGCAAGCTTTTCAAGAACAGGTGCTGACAAGTCACACATGCCATCGCACACCGACATAGCCTCACAGCCTTTGACACTTTCTATATCATCTGCTGTAAATCCGCTCCTATTAATCTGTAATTCCACCTTGTATACATTTTCAAATGTATCAAAATACTGTTTTTCATCTTGACGAACACTGAATGCTGCTATCTTCATAACTTTTCACTCCTCCTACTTAATCCACTCATATGTAAGTTTTCCAAGAATTTCGATTCCCTTAACAATCTGCTCATCAGAAGGTGTCGAATAATTAAGTCTGAATCCATTAGACTTCTGGCTCTCATCTGCTAAGAACGCTGCTCCCGGAACTGAGAGAACACCTCTGTTAATAGCCTCCCTTACAAATGGTGCAGAATCCATTCCCTCTGGCAGGAATGCCATTACGAAAAGTCCGCCCTCAGGGTGACCGAAGGTTACTGAAGGATGGAATTCCTTCTTCATGCACTCCATCATGAGATTACATTTGTGCTCATACACCTTTCTTGAATCCTCAAGATGTTTGTCGAAATCATAGTTATTAATATATTCATTACAAATGTACTGGAAAAGGACAGTTGAATGTACATCTGTGCACTGTTTTGCAACTGTAAGCGGTCCTGTGAGCGACTTGTTAAACACAAGAAAACCAAGACGGAATGCAGGTGCCATTACCTTTGAGAAGCTTCCTGCATATATAACCCTGCCCTCTGTATCCATTGATTTGATAGTTGGCACATTTTCACCTGCAAATCTTAATTCGCCGTAAGGATTATCCTCTAATATTGCGATATCATATTTGCAGCAAAGCTCATATACTTTTTTTCTCTTCTCAAGAGAAGTTGTAATTCCTGTAGGATTCTGGAAAGATGGAATTGTGTATAAAAGCTTTGCATCAAGATTAGCCTTTAAAGCCTCCTCAAGCGCATTTATATTCATTCCGTCCTGCTCCATTGGGATTCCTACAAGCTTTGCACCGTAAGAACGGAATGTATTAAGGCAGCCTACAAATGCAGGCTCTTCAGTAAGCACAACGTCTCCTTCATTAACAAGTGCCTTAGTTGTAAGGTCCGCACACTGCTGTCCGCCTGACACTATGAAAAGCTCATTATTCTCGAAATCAAAGCCTTCCTTCTTCTCAAGATATTTCTTCATAGTATCACGCAGAGGTGTATAACCTTCACTCAATCCATACTGTAATAAAGAAACAGGATTCTTGCTGAGACCCTTTGCTGCTATCTCTTCTATTTCCTTGCATGGGAATGTCTCTGCTGACGGATTGCCACCACCAAAAGATATAATATCCTTGCTTGCTCCTAACTTAAAAAGTTCTCGTATCATCGAACCATGTACACCTGATAAACGATTAGAAATCTCGTATTCCATATATATTTCCTCCTTCAAATACTTGCTAATGCAAAAAAAGAGCCAGAATCCCCTAAAGACTTCCGGCTCCTTTGCCCTTGATAAATGTATCATACCCCCATGTGTCATTCCTGTAAAATACATGTTAGTTATAAAATCATAAATCATAGCAATAGTTATTATTCGTATTTTTTATATACTTGTTTATTATATATTGCTATGATATAATTCCTAGTGCTACCCCTGCCAGAACGGAATAGAAAACCCCACGAGCCCGAACTCGTGGGGTTTTCGTAGATTGCTTGAATGCACTACTTATATCCAATGACATTGTATCACATGCCATCAGACATTACAAGTATATTGTTTTTCTTTTCAAATATTATAAAATTATCAGACAACTTTTCACTTATCCCCACACAGTCTCACCATTAATATAATCAGTCATAAAATATACAATCTTATTCCAAAGCTCATACTCTACAATATGTCTTGTTTCTTTAATTATCCTGAGACATTTTTTAATTACATCGGATGAATCATCCTCTGTAAGTTCTAACAACTTTTTATATGTCTTATACCCCTCATTTTTCTCTTTCTCTGTCCATCTTGATTCCTCGGTATCCTCTATTTTATTAAGAAAAATATACATAAATACCGGCATGTCTTTTTCCTGTCTCCATTCCATACATTTATCCTCCATAAAATATGTCATCCTTCCACTGCCATCATAATAAGTATCAATCCAAAAAAAGTAATGCAAAAATACATTAGCACTACATACATATGATCACCTCTTTGTTAAATACACTATCATATTCACTTTAAACCAACTTTAAATTGTATTTTAAGTCTCTCTGTGCTACTATTTAAGCATAAGAGTTAAACCTAACTTTAGGTCAACCCAATAATAGTGAACATTTTGTGAATTTTATTATCACATTTGTAAAAAACTAATATCAGGTAAGCATAGCTTACAGAAAGCAGGTGTATTATGTACACAATAGGACAGGTTTCAGAAATGTTTAATCTTCCCGTTTCAACATTAAGATATTATGATAAAGAAGGATTATTCCCTTTTATGCAGCGTGCTTCTGGAATAAGACAGTTCTCTGACACTGAAATTGCTGCTCTTAAGCTTATTGAATGTCTCAAAAAATCAGGTCTTGAAATCCGCGACATCAAGCAGTTTATGGAATGGTGTCAGGAAGGCAGCAGAACTTACGAACTCAGAAAACAGCTTTTTGAGAGACAGAAGGCGGCTGTTGAGAAAGAGATGGAGAAGATGCAGGAAACTCTTGATATGCTTACTTTCAAATGTTTCTATTACGAGCAGGCAATCAAAGACGGCAATGAGGACGGAATACATTCAATGCTTCCAAACAAGCTCCCCGCTGATATTCAGGCTGCCTACGACAACTCACACAAATAATTATTAATTGCTTATTATATTTAACACAGAATATGGAGGCTTATATATGTTCAAATCTTTAGAAGTTAAATATCCTAAGTTTTATCAGGTATTCAGATTCATTATAGTTATAATTGCTTCAGTACTGTATGCATGGAATTTAAGATGCTTTGCCAAAGTCGCAGACCTGCTGCCAGGAGGCTTTTCAGGAGTCTCCCTGTTATTTCAGGCAATCGGACTGCGCTTCTTTAAGATTAGCATCCCATTTACAATATTCAATGTGGCTCTGAATATTTTCCCCGCTTACATTGCATACCGCTACATCGGCAGGAAGTTTACCATCTACTCAATCGTGGTAATTATACTTTCCAGTGTGCTTGTTGATATCCTTCCTCCATACATTTTTACAGAAGATATCCTGCTTATAAGCGTGTTTGGTGGCATTATCAACGGATTTGCAATAAGTCTGTGCCTCAATGTCGGCACAACCACAGGCGGTACTGATTTCATAAGCATCTATTTCTCTCATGTTAAGGGAATCGACGCATGGAACTATATTCTTCTTGGTAATGTTGTGATTCTGCTTATCGCAGGCGGACTGTTTGGCTGGTCAATCGCGCTCTATTCAATAATATACCAGTTCTGCAGCACTCAGGTAATCCAGTTCATGTACAAACGCTACCAGAAGATGACATTATTCATCATTTCTGACAAATCCGAAGAAATCTACCACGCCATCAAGAACACAACCAACCACGACGCCACGCTTTTCAAGGGAATCGGCTGCTACGAGGAAAAAGAGCGCACGCTCATATACTCCGTAATCAACTCCGAAGCGAAACGTGGGCTTATCACATTGATACGCTCAATTGACAAGCATGCGTTTATAAATGTGGTAAAAACCGAAGAGCTTGACGGCAGATTTAACGATATTCCGCATGATTAATCAGTACACAGAATATTCGCACTCGTACCATATTTTAGTCAAATTTCTCCAATAAACTATAGATAATCAATTAACATACACTAAAGAAATGGAGAGGTGACTATGATTAAATTAAATAAAATCAAGAGCAATTGCGTGGCTGCAGTTATTCTTACAATGTGTCTTATGACTGCAGGCTGTGACAGAAATTCAACTTCAACTACTACTGCATCAGGCAGCCAGACTACCATCACTTCAGACATTACTAAAGAAGACACAGATGTAACACACGCAGATGATGAGGACGAAGTTACTATCGTATTAAACGGAACATCTGGCACTTGCTCAACCGGTTCACCCATATATGTTAAAAATGCTTCCAAAGTCAAGATTAAATCAGAAGAGAACTCATTTACGATAACTTAAACATTTATACAGATACTTACTCTGAATATAGTGAAGAAGTTACTTCGCCAGGCAGTTCTTCTGGTACATCTGCCAGTCATGGCAGCTCTGGTAGAAATAAGACCGGCGGCGACCGTCCAGGAATGCCTGGTGACTTTAATGAATCCGGTAATTCTTCTGGACAGTCCTACTCAACTAAAGGTATTAAAGCAAAAAGCGAAATAAATATTTCAGGCTTTACAATTAACATAAGTTCGACAGATGATGGTATCAACGCCTGCACAGGTAATGGAAAGACTTCTCCAATTGTCAATGTAACAGGCGGATATATAGATGTCACAACTGCGTCTGGTGATACTGATGGTATTGATTCTAATGGAAATTACGTACAGACTGGTGGAACATGCATTGCACTCGGTGGTGTATGCGAAACGCCTGTAAACTCTGCTAATGCTTATGTATTAAGTTCCGTATCATTCAGTTCTGAAAGCTATTCACTTAAAGATTCTTCTGGCAACGGCTGGATATGTTCTGACACTCTTTCAACCGGCTCAGGCTACACACTCTACAGAGGTTCTGACTCTATTGCAGACTGGACTCAGGAATCTGGAACAATGGGAGCTTCTGCACTGGCGGCTTCAGCGGCAGACGATAATAAGATAATTCATATTTACCATCCTCATTTTCCCCTTGCTAATATCTCCCCAGTATGATACAATCCATTTATATTTGCTTCATTGATTTAAAGCGTTACACTTTAAACTTATGAAGTAAGGGTTAATACATTTAATATGGGGGTTTTTATGTTAAAACTGGTTATTCTTATTATCTACTTTGCGGTGCTGATAGGCATTGGCTTATACTGCCGCAAGCATGCAACTGATGTTAATGGTTTCGTTCTCGGTGGAAGAAGCGTTGGTCCGTGGCTCACCGCATTTGCATATGGAACATCTTATTTCTCGGCTGTTGTATTCGTTGGATACGCAGGTCAGTTTGGCTGGAAATACGGCATTGCCGCAACCTGGGCTGGTATTGGCAACGCAATTATAGGTTCACTTCTTGCATGGGTCGTACTTGGCAGAAGAACAAGAATTATGAGCCAGCACCTTGATTCAGCAACCATGCCACAGTATTTCGGAAAGAGATTCGGCAGCAATCCATTAAAAATCGGTGCTTCCGTTATCATATTCATTTTCCTGATTCCATACACAGCTTCGCTCTACAATGGACTTTCAAGACTTTTCGGTATGGCCTTCAACATTGATTACAGCGTCTGTATCATAATCATGGCAACACTTACCGCAATTTATGTAATTGCAGGTGGTTACATGGCTACTGCAATCAATGATTTCATTCAGGGAATTATCATGTTATTCGGTATTGTTGCAGTTATTGCTGCCGTAATCCACTCTAAGGGCGGCTTCATGTCAGCACTGCAGGGCCTTGCAAATGTGACTGACCCGGCTGTAAGCGATACTCCCGGTATATTTGCTTCATTTTTCGGGCCTGACCCATTCAACCTTTTATGTGTTGTAATCCTTACATCACTTGGAACATGGGGACTTCCTCAGATGGTTCAGAAATTCTATGCCATCGATAATGAAGCGTCTATCCAGAAGGGTACTGTAATATCAACAATATTTGCACTTATAGTTTCAGGCGGATGTTATTTTCTCGGAGGTTTTGGAAGATTATTCTCTGACCAGATAGATGTCAAGGCTAATGGATTCGACTCAATAATTCCAACTATGCTTTCTAACTTAAGTCCTGCGCTTATTGCATTGGTTGTAATTCTTGTGTTGTCAGCTTCAATGTCTACACTTTCATCACTTGTAATAGCTTCAAGCTCAACACTTACTATTGACTTCTTAAAAGATAACTTCATCAAGAACATGAGTGAAAAGAAACAGGTATTATACATAAGAATTCTTGTTGTTGTATTTATTGCGATATCTGCAATACTTGCACTTATCCAGTACAAGAGTTCAGTAACATTTATTGCACAGCTTATGGGAATATCCTGGGGTGCACTTGCAGGTTCATTCCTTGCACCATTTATGTTCTCGCTTTACTCTAAGAAGGTTTCCAAAGCATCATGCTGGGCATGCTTTTTATTCAGCTCAGTACTTATGCTTGCCAACATCTTCTTCAGAGCAGGCTTCCCAACATGGCTCCAGTCACCTATCAACTGCGGTGCATTTGCAATGTTTGCCGGAATGATTATCGTTCCTGTAGTCAGCCTGTTTACACCGAAGCCAGATAAAGAACTTGTCGACAGCGCATTTGCATGCTACGAAAAAGAAACAGAAGTGCCACAGAAGACAGCACTTGGAAAATAATTAATATGTTGTGTTACCAGCCAGCCGTAGGATTATCTGGCAGCAGCTATGTCCGATTTAAGGCGAACCGTGTGGGAGTTATGCAGCTATATACTAAAGATTGCTGCAAGAAAACTCGTTCAAGCGAAGCGCGTTTGTTTTCGCGCAGCATAATAAACTCTGTATATAGCTGCATTTACTCCCGCTAGGTGTAGCCGCCATGAGGACATAGCTGCTGCCAGATAATCCTACGGCATATGGTAATTCACAACATATCTAATATTTATATACCCTTTACAACAAAACCTCCTTGTGCTATAACAACCAAAGTTATAAAACACAAGGAGGTTATTTATGGCATCAAAGCTTCACAATGCCCTCGCTAAGAAGCTTCCGGATATACAGATGTCCGAAGCCTTCATAAACTGCGTATTCCTTGCCATGTCCGGTGGACTTCAGGATGCATATACATATTTTACAAGAAATGAAGTATTCTCCAACGCACAGACCGGTAATGTGGTTCTTATGAGTACACATTTTATGATGGGTGAATGGTATCAGGGATTAAAATATCTTCTGCCATTCTTAGCATTTGGTCTTGGCGTATTCGTAACAGAGCGGATTCAGGGCAAATATAAAAATGCCACCAGACTTCACTGGCGGCAGGCAATATTACTTATTGAAATTGTTATCTTAATTGCAGTTGGCTTCATGCCCCACTCAATGGACATGTTTGCAACAATAATCGTATCATTCTCATGTGCGATGCAGGTACAGGCATTCAGAAAAGTCAATGGTTATTCTTATGCGAGCACCATGTGCATCGGCAATTTAAGAAGCGGTACAGACGCACTTTCAGTATTTGTGCGTACTGGCAATAAAACATCTCTTAAGAAAGCCGGATATTATTTTGGCATAATATTATTCTTTGCAATCGGCGCAGGTATTGGTGGAAACCTTTCAATGCTGTTCGGAATACACACAATCTGGATTTCAAGTGCTCTGCTTTCAATCAGTGTACTTCTTATGTTTGCGGAGAAGCTTAAAATATAATGTCCGATTTATTCAATCGTATCTTTATTCCATTTCCTTAAGGAGCTGGTTTCTTCTGCCACCCTTTAAGTACATGGCACTATAAGACTTGTATCTGTCACACGGATTTACAAGAAGGAATGATGATGACTCCTTTCCTGTTGTGAGTTCTGTGACAAATATAAGCATTTCCTGATCCAGCTTTCCGATATCTTCCCTTGAAATCTCCTGTTTAGAACCTTCTAAGAAGTCAAATGCATTTTCTAACTTTGCAAGTGTCTGTTCCTCAACACTTTCCAACCTTTCAGCCTGTGCAGCAAATTCTGCTTTCTCCTTATCAATAGCAGCTGCATCCTCTCCTGCTTTAATCTTATCTTTGATAGATTTATACCAGTTGTCAGTATCCGCCTTTAAAGCAGCTGAATATTTAAAATGCTTATTCAGAGTGTCAAGCAGCAGATTTACCACAGTTAGTCTCTCATCATAATCAGCTTCTACCATTCGTCTGTATATATCCGGCGCAGCATTACCCATAAGAATATTGTTAATTCCATAATCATCCCTGTACTTATTGTATAGGTCATAATATGCTCCAAAATCCTCCGCAACATCCTCATTATGAAGAAATTCCCCAACAACCCCGGCATTAATGCTGATTCCAAGCTCCTCATACACATACATAAGACTGCTCATATCCTCCCAGCCTCGTGCCGTAATGAATTTAAGCCCGTCAACATCTGCCTCTACCCTGTAGAAATTCTGTGGTCTTATATCAAGATATGAAAGAATTGCATTGTGAATCTCACGTTCTCTTGCATATTCACGCCATACTTCAAGGTCCGCATCAATATTAATTACTCTCAGACGGTCATATGTAACCATATCAAACTCACGTACTGAACGGTTAAATTCAGGCGGATTGCCAGCTGCGACAATTATCCAGCCCTCCGGCACCTTCTGATTGCCAAATGTTTTGCACTGTAAGAACTGCAGCATAGTTGGAATGAGAGTCTCAGAAACACAGTTAATCTCATCAATAAAAAGAATTCCTTCCCTGTGCCCATGCTCCTTAACAGCCTTGTACACTCCGGCAATTATCTCGCTCATCGTATACTCTGTTACAGAGTATTCCTTCCCTTCAAACTCCTCTGTCTTAATCATCGGAAGTCCGACAGCACTCTGTCTTGTGTGGTGCGTAATAGTATATGAAACAAGACCGATTCCACACTCTTCTGCAATCTGCTCCATAATCTGTGTCTTTCCAATTCCCGGAGGTCCCATAAGAAGCACAGGACGCTGACGTATCGCCGGAATCCTGTATTCTCCCTCTGCATTTTTACAAAGATATGCTTTTACTGTATTAACAATCTCCTGTTTTGCCTCTTTAATATTCATAGTCATGTCCTTTCTATCTGTCTGACTTGTCCAGTCTTATTCTCATCGCCCACGCAGGCACTTTCGTCTCATCGTAATCTTTCATGAATACAAATGCGGTTCTGTAACCTGGCTTTTTCTTCGGATAAGTTCCTTCTCCATCTGTGAAATACAACATTCCACCGGGATTCTTAATCTTTCCTTCTTCAATCAGTCTGTCTATATATTTGAACGGAGGTCTGAAGTCAGTATTACCGCCTCCCTTTATCTCAAATGTATTGAAAAATCCTTCAAGCTGCATCCTGTCTTTAATCACATCATCACTCTGTATTACATCATCACACTGTATAATATGAATGCAGCTCACCTTGAAAAATGCCCTGTCGTCCATAATTATGTCAAATGTTTCCTGTAGGAATCTTCTCACAAGCTCCCCACTCGTTGAATAGCTCGTATCGACAACTACCACTAGTTCCCTTATCTTGTCAATTTCTCTTGTCTCAAGAGGCTCAATAAGCGGCATATTCTTATATACTGACAATCCATAAGCATAATATCCAAGATCAAATTCATCATCATTAATCTTTAACTCTTCATGATACTCAGCAAATTTCTTAAGAAAATCCCTGTAGCTACGCCGGCGTTTCTGTACACGCATAAGCTCATTTAATGAATTTTCATCCTTACCACTCTCACCATCGCTTTTCTGCTTCTCCATAGTCATCTGACGCGCCCGCTGCTCCCACTGCTGCTGCACCTTATGTGGCTGCTGTATCATGTTCTTTCTGTCATTCTTATACTGCCATATTGTATGGTCATCTGTATAGAATTCCAGCCACAGCTTATTAAGTTCTTCCTTATTAATATTCAGCAGATATTCATATATCTGTGCTGACGAAACACATTTATCATCATCCAGCTTTTTATATATATCCTGTCTTCTCCATGTCAGAATCCTTTTCACGCACGGCTTATCAAGTCTGTCAATTATTCTCTCAACAGCAATATCGCACGCAAGATTCCACATATTCTCATCTCTTCCGTCACACAGCCATATGTGGCTGTACACACAATGAAGCACTGAATGTAGATACACCCTCACCAGAAAATTCTCATTCTTTCTGAACACATCTATCGTATGTCTTGTATTCATATACAGATATACTCCGTCTGTTGCAAATGTGGACAATCCCATGTTAGCCCTTGGCACAAGCACATTAAGCACGGGCTCCATAAATCTCATATCAATATATATTTCCCCTGCAAGATAATCTATTATCTTGCCACACATCTCAAGTTCCCATTCGCTCTCTGTCTGAATATGTGCCATGCCATCATCTCCTTTCATGTCCGATTTTTTCAACTTCAAAATTCATATCTGCTTTTTTTTAACTTTGGTGCAAATCTGCTGCCAAGTTCAATAATTGCTGTGCTTCCCATTGTCCAGTCACATTTCCCAGCAAGTTTGAGTGCGGCATCAAGTCTACTCTCATCAAGTATATTATTATCAGCCATGAACTCAATAATATCAATTCTTCGCTCAGCAACTACCCATTCCAGCACATCTGCAGTATTGTCCTTAATGAATTCCATATACATATCTCTTGCACTATCTGTCAGTTTAACTGGATACTGCAGTCTTCCAACCGCCATCTTCGATAAAGTATATGTACTTTCCAGAGCCTTCGCTGCTTCAAATATTGTATCGTATCCAGCAGCATCTACAACCCCATTGTCAAAAAGCTGCCTTGCCCTGTAGCCTTCCCCCTGCAGATCCATGTGGAATATATGTGCAGGTCCGATTTCTTCATAGCTTTCAGTATACTCTGAATAATAGAAACTTCCACATGTATTTCCATCATCAACATATTTAAGTTCAATTCCCTTATTAAGCTGTTTCAGGAAATACTGTGCTCCAGTCGGCTCTTCCGCCCTGCTTCTTACCATAAGCACGGACAGTCCCATGCAATTCATAAATGCATCATTATTAACCACATTTAAACTGCTCCCAAATTCTATACGCTTAAGCTTTCTACAATTATAAAATGCGTAACTGCATAATTCCTGCACACTGTCTGGCAATATAACCTGTTCAATATAATCTCCGCTAAGCTCATTCATTCCTCTGTCTCTGGCAGTCTTTTCCATCTTCTCCCAGTCATTATCTGATGTCCGATTCTTACAATTATTTCTGGCAGAAAAACAATATTCACCTATCACCTTAACCTCATATCCATCTATCATCTGCGGAACATACACCACAGATGTCTGACCCATGAGCCTCAATATATGTAAACCATCTTTTTCCTCTTCACATAACGCAGCATAATTAACTTCCACTCCCTGCTGCCACACACTATACTCTGCGACCATTATCCATCTCCTTGTTGTCTGTCTTGTTTCATTCTAACATAAAATGTCCTGCTCTGGCATAGATTGTATAAATGAATCCTGCGGAGTCCCCACATGCGAGACTATATAGAAGAACGTGCCATACAACTGGCATATTACATAATTGAACATAAGGCTACTGTAAGACAGACTGCTAAAGCATTTAACGTAAGTAAAAGCACTGCACATAAAGATGTTACCACCAGACTTATGGAAATCAATCCTGAGCTTGCTAAAGAAGCCCGCAAAATACTTGATGTCAATAAACAGGAACGTCATATTCGCGGTGGAATGGCAACTAAAGAAAAATATCTGCACTCATGTACCAGATAAAACAGCTACTAAAAAATTTATATAAAAATCTTAATTTACTCTTGACGAATGTCATTATATTGTGTACTATCTTATGCGGTAATATTAATTGAATATTTTATATCCCTTATTAAGAGTGGTGGAGATACATAGGATCTATGAAGCCCGGCAACCCCTTTTGTATTGAGGAAGGTGCCAACCTGAGCGATATTAGTCGAACAATAAGAGGATTTCGATACAGTCTATCGGGTCCCCTTGTCGGGGACCTTTTTTTGTGCGAGTAGCGATAGCAATGTAATTCTGGCGTCTAAGCTACGAGCGCAAGTAGCGATGAGAATCTAACTCGAATAGCGATGAAAAATCATGGGATAGACATATTCACGATAAAATCAAAAGGAGATAACATGGAAAGAAGATTATTTACTTCAGAATCAGTAACAGAAGGACATCCTGACAAAATCTGCGACCAGATTTCAGATGCAGTACTTGACGCTCTCTACGAGCAGGATCCATACTCAAGAGTAGCATGCGAAACTCTTACTAACACAGGTTTTATTATGGTAATGGGCGAGGTTACAACTAAGGCTAACATAGATATTCCTTCTATCGTAAGAAAGACAGTTACAGATATTGGTTATGACAGCTCTGATAAGGGATTTGATGGTAACACCTGTGCTGTTATGGTTGCATTAGACAAGCAGTCAGCTGATATTGCTATGGGTGTTGACAAGGCTCTTGAAGCTAAAGATGGCGAGATTGATGATTCAGAATGTGGTGCCGGCGATCAGGGTATGATGTTTGGTTACGCAACTAACGAAACTCCTGAATTCATGCCTTACTCTTCTGCACTTGCACAGAAGCTTTCTAAGCAGCTTACAAAAGTTCGTAAAGATGGCACTCTTTCATACTTAAGACCAGACGGAAAGACACAGGTAACAGTTGAATATGATGAAAACAAAAAGCCAGTAAGACTTGATGCTATCGTTGTTTCATCACAGCATGCTCCTGAAGTATCTCAGGAACAGATTCATGATGATATTAAAAAATATGTTATTGACGCAATCGTTGATCCAGCTATGATTGACGCTGACACTAAGATATACATCAATCCAACTGGACGTTTTGTAATTGGTGGACCTAACGGAGATTCAGGTCTTACAGGACGTAAGATTATCGTTGATACTTATGGTGGTGCTGCTAGACATGGTGGTGGTGCTTTCTCTGGTAAGGACTGCACTAAGGTTGACCGTTCTGCTGCATATGCTGCAAGATATGTTGCTAAAAATATTGTTGCTGCGGGACTTGCTGACAGATGTGAGATTCAGCTTTCATATGCAATCGGTGTTGCAAGACCAACATCTATCATGGTTGATACATTTGGCACAGGAAAGCTTGATGAAGAAAAAATCGTTGAAATCATCCGTGAGAACTTTGATTTAAGACCTAACGGAATCATTAAGATGCTTGACTTAAGAAGACCTATCTACAAGCAGACAGCCGCTTATGGTCACTTTGGACGTACAGACCTTAATCTCCCTTGGGAGAAGCTTGACAAGGTAGATGCACTTGCTAAGTATCTTGGTTAATTAACTTAAATCAAACAGACATTCAATATAAAGAGCACTAATTAAGGGCGTTCAGATAACCAGACGATTTGCTGGTTATCTGAACGCCCCTTATAATCATTCTTTTTCCGTAATCACACCTTCTTCAGCCACTTCTTCCGCTCCATGCGTACAAGGAATATTGCACCTCTGAAGCAAAGCTCTGCCGCCATCGCTATCCACACACCAACAAGTCCGTAACTTCCAACAAGAAGGAATGAAAGAACAACACGAACAGCCCAGAGACTGAAGAAATTCATAAGGCTTGAAACAAGAGTATCTCCTGCTCCACGAAGTACACCTGTTACTACAATTGACGCGCCATACAGTGGCTCCGCAAATGCCTCAATTCTAAGTATAGTTACGCCAAGCTCTCTTACTACCAGGTCAGGTGTAAGAATTCCAATCATGAACGGTGCAAATATAAACATCAGAAGTCCGGTGAACGCCATGATTCCCATTCCGAAAGCAACTGAAATTCTTCCAAAAGACAATGCAAGCTTTCCTCTGCCTGCACCTATACTCTGGCCAACAAGTGCCGTTGCCGCTTCCTCAATTCCGTAAGCTGGCATATAGCACAGACTTTCTGCAGTTATTGCAAATGAATTGGCAGCCACAGCCACAACTCCTAATGGTGCAACAATTCTTGTTATCGTAATCATAGCCCCGAACATAACTACATTTTCAAATGTAACAGGAAGAGATAAAACAAATGACTTCTTTATTGTCGCAAGACCTGCCTTCTCATCAGAATCTGTTCCATAACCCTTAGAAAGCATCGGTGTTCTGAACATCAATACATAAAACATAATAATTGTGGTGACAATCTCTGCCGCCGTTGTTCCAAGTGCTGCACCCATAACTCCAAGACCAAAGCCAAAACCATGCCAACTGAATATGAATATAAAATTGAATATAACATCAAGTAAACAATTCATGGAATTAAGAATTCCTGGTGTTCTCGTATTACCACAGCTCTGCAGCATTCTCGTACCAAGACGGTTAAAACCAAGTGCCGGCATAGACAATGATGTTATAAGAAAATACATTGTCGCATCCTTCTGTATCGACTCTTCTCCACCGAGCCATGCTGGAAGTCCCCAGCTTATCATGGCTCCGGCAGCACCAATAATAATTGATATAAGAAGAACAATTCCAAATGACTGTAAGAACACTCTTCTTGCCCTGTTAAACTTCTTTGCCCCGACAAGCTGTGCCACCTGAATTGAAAATCCAAGTGATGGTGCAGAAGCAAGGCTTCCAAGCAGCCATGTCGTTGTCGATACAAGACCTATTGAAGCCGAACAGCCTGCCCCCAGTCTTCCGACCATAGACGCATCAATATATTGCATTATAATTGATGACACCTGTGCCAGAATCGTAGGCAGACTCAGCATAATTACAAGTCTTATCTTCTGTTCAAATGTAATTTCTTTATTATCTCTTATATAGGAAAGTGTATCTTCCTTCATTTAGCATTACCCTTCTACAATATTTTTAGCATGCTCAAGAGCTGCATCAATATTGGCACAGAAATTATCTCTTCCAATCTCATCCGCAAAGCCAGCATGCTCCATAACTGACATAGGCTGTTCATTTACATGTGAAAGAATCATAACAGAACCATGTCTTTTACATACCGCATGAATATTTCTTAAAGATCTGAGGGCAGTAACATCCATTGCTGGAACGCCTCTCATTCTTACAATAACTGCCTTAGAACCTGATACAGTCTGGATATCAAGGAATTTGTCTGCAGCTGCAAAGAACATAGGTCCGTTAATCTCATATACAAGTGTATCCTTAGGAACCTGCTTAAGATTAATACTGTCAGGATCATTATTCTCATCTATATTATCGCCAATATATTTCCAGCTCTTAACCTCAGTAACATCAGCCATTCTCTTAAGGAATAAAAGTGCAGTAAGCACAACGCCAACTTCAATTGCAACAACAAGATCAAATACAATAGTAAGCACTGCTGTTGTAAGAAGTACAAGAATATCACTCTTTGGTGAAGTCTTACAAAGAGAAATCATTTCTCTCCAGCCACTCATGTTATAAGCTACCATGAAAAGAATCGCTGCAATTGCCGGCATTGGAATCCATGCTGCATATGGCATAAGCACAACAAGGATAAGAAGAAGTGTTACAGAATGAACCATACCAGCGATTGGTGTACGTCCACCATTCTTAACATTAGCTGCTGTTCTCGCAATAGCACCTGTTGCTGGAATTCCACCGAATAAAGCAGACACAAGGTTACCTGCACCCTGCGCAACGAGTTCCATATTAGGCTTATGTCTGCTTCCAATCATACCATCAGAAACAACGCATGATAAAAGTGACTCAATACCTGCAAGTACCGCAATTGTAAATGCATCTGGCAAAAGATTCTTAGCCATTGTTATATTAACATGTGGTATGCTGATACCCGGCAGCTTGCTTGAAATTGTATATAAATCTCCGATAGTCTTAGCCTGCATTCCAAGTTTAACCATAATTACAGAAACTATAACAGCAATTAAAGATGCTGGAATCTTCTCTAACTTCTTGAATCTAGGCCATATTATAAGAATTGCAAGTGATACACCACCTACAACAAGAGCCTGCCAGTTAAATGTGTTAATACATTTAAACACTGCATTTAACTTATCAAGTGTCTCAATAGTTGGTCCTGTATACGCAGAAGTATCAAGACCTAAGAAATCCTTAATCTGTCCTACAAGAATAGTAACTGCTATACCAAATGTAAATCCAGTTGTAATTGTATAAGGAATAAATCTGATAAGATTACCAAATTTAAGAAATCCCATGATAATAAGAATGATACCAGCCATAATTGTTGCAACAATAAGGCATCCATTCCGTTCTGTGCCACAATTCCTGCAACAATAGTTGCAAATGCGGCTGTTGGTCCGGCAATCTGAACCCTGCTTCCGCCAAGGAATGAAATAACAAAACCAGCAAATATAGCTGTGTAGATACCCTGCTCAGGACCTACTCCTGATGCAAGCGCAAGTGCGATAGATAATGGTAACGCTATGATTGCAACGATAATACCTGCAATAACATCATTAACAAACTGCTTCTTAGAATAGCCTTTCATAACATCAAAAAGCTTTGGTACAAATTGATTCATTGTTTTCCCCTTAAGTGGTTTTACCACATTTCTCATATTATTAATAGTACAGAACCTGCCTGCTCATATATGTAAATCCCGTTTTAATGCGGAAATAATAAGAATAAATAAGGCTGCACACCCATTAATAGCTGTGCAACCTTAGTCCTGTCAAACATTAAATATTAACTTAATCACGAATTACTCTGCTGTATCTGTTGTATCATTAACCGTAACATTCTCACACACAAAATCAACTATCTTCTGATAAAGAACCTGATATCCAATCTCTGAATTCATAGTCTTGCCATAAGTATCAAGAATATCATTATAGTCATCATAACCATAATATGAAGCAAGCTCCTCACCTGTTGAATTAATATCATCTGCAGTAACAGTGATATTGTTATCAGCAGCTATCATAGTTACAATCATCTTCTGTAAAAGATACTGCTTTGCATAATTATCTGCATACTCGTTAAATGCATCGAGTGAATCAAAGTTATATGCACTCTTAATATACGCCTCCTTAGAAGAGTATGATGAGCTATATGACTGATATTCTGCATCTACGTTACTGTTAAGAGTATTTAATAAATCTGTAAGTTCTTCACTTGGATAATCTGAAACGTCAAGTCCATCAGACATCTGTTTATAAGCAGCATCAAATATAGCACTTGAACGGCTTGATGAAGCCTGTGTCTCAAGGTAAGACCTTACATATGTTCTTAACTGCTCAACTGTTGTAACTGAACTATCCTCAATTCCTAATGAAGCAGCATTAGCTGCAACCCACTCATCTGTAAGTTCTGGAACAACTGATTCGTCAATTTCATTAACAGTTACTGTGAATACTGTTGTCTTTCCTGCAAGATCTGAATTGTAATAGCTCTCTGGGAATACACATGTAATATCAGTCTCCTTACCTACTGTAAGTCCCACAAGGCCCTTATCAAGATCATCAATGAACTTTCCTGAACCTATTGTGTAAGTAGCATCTGTAGCAGTTCCCCCTGAAAATGCTGTTCCATCAAGCTTACCACTGTAATCAAGCTTAATAACATCTCCTGCCTTAGTTGTTCCCTCTGTTATAACATTAGTTGTAGCCTTTGATTCAAGCATGCTCTTGATATAATCCTCAACATCTGAATCAAGAACAACATAATCTGACTCCTTAAGATCAACAGACATTCCTTTCCAGTCTGAAAGATTAACAAATGTCTTATATACTCCTGCATTAGATGTAATTGTTCCTGCATACTCTTCTGCATTTATCTCTGTGTTAGCTGTAGAAGCTTTAGCTTCTTTCTTTTCTGTTTTACCACATGCTACTAATGATGCTGCAAGTGCACCTACAAGTAACACACTGAATAACTTCTTTTTCATATACTTCCTCATTTCTACATACATAAACATTCCTGCCTAACAGCAAGCCTTATATTTATAGCACATTTATCAAAAAAATAAAAGTAATTTCACACTAATTTCACTTTTTTATACAGCGTTAAACTGTTATAATCTCAATGTGTTAAAAATTTTTGGAGGATGCCGGTTTATTCCGGTAATTATTCTATGAAGAAATTTAATAAAATAAAATGCTTTTCATATGTGTTTACTGTTATTCTGGCTCTGGGCTTTGTGCTTACCGCCTGCGAAAAACCTGCAGTTACACTGACTACCCCGGAGTCTGTGAACGGCTTTAAGTTAAACACATTTGTGCAGATTGACTCATACACAAGTGTTTCTAAGAATACTCTTACGGAAGCTCTTAATCTGTGTGACTACTACGAAAACATTTTTTCAAGGACTAAGGAAGATAGCGAGTTATCAAAGGTTAATTCTAACCAGACAACAAGCATATCTAAGGAAATGTATGAATTAGTAAGTGCCGGACTTGAATATGCTGCTTTGAGTAATGGAGCATTTGACATAACAATAGGAAGCGTTTCCAGACTGTGGGATTTCACTGCGGAATCTCCGAAAGTTCCTGACAGCGGACGTATTGCTGAAGCTTTGACACATGTCGATTACACCAGGGTCAGTGTGTCCGATAACGGTGATGGTACTTATTCAATCAGCAAGCCTGATGATGTCATCCTTGACCTCGGAGCTGTTGCTAAAGGCTATATTGCCGACAAAATCAAAGATTTTCTTGAAGAAAATGGTGTAAAACGTGCTATAATCAATCTTGGTGGCAATGTTTTATGTATAGGTAAGAAAACTAACACGGATAACTTTGGAATTGGCGTAAGGAAGCCATTTGCAGCCAATAATGAAGTGCTTGTTGCTCTTTCTGTTGATGATTCCTCTGTTGTATCATCCGGCAACTATGAGCGTTATTTCTATGCTGATGATGGAACATTTTATCATCATATACTTAACCCGGCTACAGGTTATTCTTATGACAACGACCTGTCCGATGTTACTATTCTATCAAAGGATTCGCTCACCGGAGACTGCTTGAGCACTACCTGCTTCTGCCTTGGGCTTGAAGACGGCATGAAACTTATTGAAAGCCTTGATGGAATTGAAGCTGTATTTGTGACTAATGAAGGTGAAATTCACTATTCTAGTGGAGCGAAGGCCTATGTAAAGAGCTGAGATATCTCGCGCTACCAGGCTTAACTTAATATCAAAAATGAAATGGAGAACATACAATGATAAGACTCATATTAATCGTTATATTTGCTATAATAATATTCTTTGCCAGCCTTATAATGCTTCCTGTATTCTGGCTTATTGGCAAGTTCAATCAGGATGCTAAGGATCGCGGAAGTCTCCGCTTTGTGCAGGGTGTTTTTAAGGTTGTTCTTTTTCTGTCTGGTGTTACAACAACTGTAAAAGGACTTGAAAACCTCCCTAAAGACGGAGAAGCTGTACTTTTTGTAGGCAATCACCATGGTTTCTTCGACACAATTATTTCTTACACATACATGAAACCCAGAACTGGCTTTGTTGCCAAGAAAGAGATTGAAAAAGTCCCTCTTCTTAATATATGGATGAAATATCTTTACTGCCTCTTCCTTGACAGAAAGAATATGAAAGAAGGTTTAAAGACTATCCTTACCGGTATTGATTACTTGAAAGCTGGAACTTCAATTGTTATATTCCCTGAAGGAACAAGAAATAAAAGCATTGATGGTGTTCTCCCTTTCCATGCAGGAAGCTTTAAGCTTGCTGAAAAATCAGGCTGCAGGATTATTCCTATGGTACAGAACAACACAGCTGCTGCATTAGAAGACCACCTTCCATTCTTTAAAAAGACTCACACTGTCCTTGAATTTGGCAAGCCAATCGATGTCGCCAGCATGGACCGCGAGCAGAAAAAAACTCTTGCCAAGGATGTGCAGGATCTTATTGAGAAGATGTACGAGGAAAACAAGGCACTTGTGTAGATTGGTTTAAAGTGGGCGGTCATGATGGAGGTATGTTGTAGTTTCAGACACGCTCCCGCTCGTGAAAAGACGTAGCGGTACTAGGCGCACTGCCTCACTTCGTGAGGTGCGTTTGCCAAGTGCCGACGCCTTTCCAACGGTCTGAAACTACAACATACCTCCATCCTGACCTTACACTTCGCTTAATCTACGGGCGCTTGTTTCCTGCGGAAACTTTGCGGGAGCGGGGCGGCAACGCTGGTAATTGATTTTCTACCGGAAGTAGTGGGCTGTGGCTGGGGTGTATGTCGTTTCCAGACCGTTTAAAATGCGTCGGTACTTAGCAAACGTACCTCACGCAGTGAGGAAGTGCGCTTAGTATCCGCTACGCATTTTAACGAGCGGGAGCGTGTCTGAAAACGACATACACCCCAGCCACAGCCCTCCCTCACGGCAGAAAAAAAAGACTACACCAGCATATTCGCTGATGTAGCCTCTCATCCTTACTTATTCTTCTTAAAAAATCCCTTCTTTTTCTTTTCAGGAACTACAATCTTTCCACCTCTTACAGACTTTATACCTACAATATAGATACCACTTACTTCTGCCTTGACTTCTGCCTTAATTGGAATCTGGTCAAATACCTTAGGATCACACATAAGTGACATAACTCTTGGTCCAATCTTTGCCTTAACTATTGGCATCTTACGCCCTCTGAATGCCTTAGGTGTCTGGTCTAAGACCATCTTTGGAAGTCCTGCATCTTTCATCTTCATCATCTTCTTATCAATGACAAGCATTGACATAACCTGCTTTGCAGCCTCTAACTGTGCATTATTAGCTTCCTGCTTCTTCTGAAGCTTTCTACCCACAATAGTAAGTGCAACAAGTGCTGCTATAAGTACAGCAATAACTATCAATAAAACAATACTCCAAACTGGCATATTTACTACTCCTTCGTTAACTTTTCATATACTAGTTAATTATATCAAAACAATCAGTAATTGCAAGTGTTTTGTGTTGGACTCTGGGGCGGATTGTGTGGGTATATGTCATTTCCAGACACGCTCCCGCTCGTGAAAGTGCGTAGCGGACACTAAGTTCACTGCCTCACTTCGTGAGGTGTGTTCACTAAGTGCCGACGCACTTCCAACGGTCTGAAAATAACATATACCCACACACTCCGCCCACCTCCCCACAAAAACTTGCTTGGTGCCTTTGGCACCATCGCTCTCTGCGGGATTCACTCTCGCCAGACCCGCCTCCGCCAAAGGCGGACAGGGGAAGTGACATCGTAAGGGGGCAGGGTGTGCATATGCTGTAGCGTAAGACCGTTGGAAAGGCGTCGGCACTTGGCAAACGCACCTCACGAAGTGAGGCAGTGCGCCTAGTACCGCTACGCCTTTCCACGAGCGGGAGCGTGTCTTACGATGCAGCATATACACACCCTGCCCCCGTCCGTCTGCCACTTTCCTCTAGTCAGTCAACTTATGAAGAAGTGACATCTTCATATCATAATATGCCGGGCTCATGTCAAGATAATGGTTATGAGGATTCTCAAATCTCTGCTCCTCTTCCCATATATTGTCACTGAGCTGTTCCTGAACATACTTCTTGATTTCATCTATTGAAACCCTATCCACTACACGCTTGCCGTTCTTTACAACAAGCTGCTGTAACTCTACTGCTGTGCAGTTTTCAAAGTATCTGTTCTTCCAAGGCTTTACAGGGTCTACATAGCGGTAAGGCTTTGAAAGGTCAACAACCTCATCAGCACCTGCTATAAGGTCTGCTATTGCCTTTTTATTCTCGTCATATATTCTGTAAACCTTCTTAAGACCCGGGTTTGTTATCTTCTCGACATTTTCAGAAATCTTAATTCTTGGCTGGAATACTCCATTCTCCTCTACTGCTGCAATCTTGTATACAGCTCCAAATACTGGATCTGACTTTGCTGTTATAAGTCTCTCACCTACACCAAAGCTGTCAATGCAGCCGCCCTGCTCTAATATTGACATAATAGTCCATTCATCAAGACTGTTGGAAACAACTATCTTACAGTCAGTAAGACCAGCATCATCAAGCATTTTCCTTACCCTCTTAGATAGATATGCAAGGTCACCACTGTCAAGACGGATGCCCTTAAGACGCTTGCCCATTGGCTCAAGTACTTCCTTGGCACACCTGATTGCATTAGGAATACCCGATTTAACAACATCATAAGTATCTACGAGAAGCACAGTTGCATCCGGGTAATTCTCCGCATAATGCTTAAATGCTTCAAATTCATCACGATAAAACATTACCCAGCTGTGTGCCATTGTTCCACTGATTGGAATATTAAACATCTGACCGGCAAGAACAGTAGCTGTTCCAACTGCACCACCTATATAAGCTGCCCTTGCACCATATACTGCTGCATCCATGTTATGTGCACGTCTTGCACCGAAATCTGATACAGCACGTCCCTTAGCTGAACGCACTATTCTTCTTGTCTTGGTTGCAATAAGTGACTGGTGGTTAACCTGAAGAAGAATTGCAGTTTCAACAAGCTGTGCATCAAGTAACGGTGCAACAACAGTGATTACAGGTTCATTAGGATACATAATAGTTCCTTCCGGGAATGAATAAATATCTCCTCTGAACTTAAAGTTGGCAAGGTATGTAAGGAATTCTTCCCCAAAAAGCCCCTGACCTCTTAAGTATTCAATATCATCTTCGTCAAAATGCAGATTCTCAATATATTCAATAATCTGTTCAAGTCCTGCAAATATAGCATATCCGGCATTATCAGGGTTCTTTCTGTAGAACACATCAAATGCAACCTTTCTTTCCTTGTCCTCATCCTTAAAATAACCATTAGCCATTGTAAGTTCATAAAAATCCATTACCATTGTAAGATTTCTCTCATCAAACTGTTTCTTCATAACTACTCCTTTTTCAAAGAAAAATGTACTATTCATCAATTCTAAGTTCTCTGGTTGTTATTGTTATCTGCATATCACAATCTGAAAGATGTTCACAATTTACTTCCATTCCATACACAAGATATATACTTATTGTATCCTCAGTTCGTTCAATTTCAAGACTTTTTGTGATAATCCCCAGGCTCATATTTCCATAAGGTGTCTGGTAATAAGTCATATTTTTACTACCCATTGTAAACCTCATCTTAGTAGATACAACGCCCTTCTTTGTCACCTCTACGCTGTCACCATCAATCTTTATTATGCTGCTTGACCGTTCCTGTGAATCATCATATACTTCCTCATACCGTATATATTCTTTGCCGTTAACAACTGAATACGTTCCAACATTAATAACTTCAATTTCATCGTCCTGAGTCTCAATTTCATCTATATTTTCCCCGTCACTCTGAAATCCTTCTTCCATCGTTCCGGTATATAAACCTTTTATCTTAATAAAGACCTTATCCTTATTATTCAATCGTCCTTCCTCCACTGACTGCTTATAACCCAAGCAGTTCATTTATAAATGTTAAATATTTAAATCTGACTTTACAGCCCCTGTCAGTTACTGTCTTATATTCTTCATCTGTAAGAACTCCTGCAAGCTTTTCCTTAGAATCCTCTGGAACTACGCCATACACTGCATCTACAAAACATAATGGTGGATACAGTACGCACCACCAGTTCTTTCCTTCTGCCTCTCCTATGTCAACTCTGAATGCCTCATAGTATCCTGCTGGAAATGTAACATCACCATATGATTTAACCGGAAAATAACTTTTCTCAAAATACACGCTTACATCTTCCATAAATCCATTATCTCTTAAAGTCTTAATTGCAACATTTCTTATGTTATCACTTTCTGACTCTAATATAGCTCTTGACTCTGAAAGAGAATCTGACTCTGAAAGAGCCGGTCTTATGTAATCAACTACTGCTTCCTTAACCTTAAGCTTAACCTCCTGGTCTTCCTGAGAATCACTGTTGGCCCTCACATGGAATCTTATAATACTCTCAGATATGCCTTCTGTAACTGCCTCTAAATTTCCTGCATAAAACACTCTGTAATAACCAACCAGTCCACTGACAACTATTATAACAATAAGCAGAATTCCAAGTTTCTTTTTAATGTTCATATGATATTTACCCCCTGATATATCTTCATATCTGGGATTATATCCATATATTTGCATAATAAACAGAAATTTACAAACTAACAAAGGCTGGCATATACAGCCAGCCTCCGTGTAATCTAAAGATTATTTGTTAAGAAGTCTGATAATACCCTTTTCCTGATTAGTAATATGCTGTCTTATGACAATCTTAGTATTTTCTTCATCTTTCTTAGAAAGCTTATCAATGATGTCATTATGTTCGCTTATAAGAATAGAATGTGCTCTTGCATCCTTAACATATTCCAGCCTGTATCTGTACATCTGCTCTCTTAGATTGTTAATAATCTGAATAAGTCTCTGATTATCTGTCATTGCATATATACTATCATGGAAATTCACATCAGCATCTACAATTGCAACCACATCCTTAGATATAATTGCTGCTTCAAATCTCTTATTAGCCATCTTAAGCTCTTCAATTCGCTCCGGAGTAACATTGCGGCATGCAAGTGTTGCTGCAAGCTCCTCAAGTGCTGCTCTTACCTCAAGAACATCTCTCATGTCCTTCTCTGTTATATGGGCAACCTCAGCACCCTTTCTTGGAATCATAATAACAAGGCCTTCAAGTTCAAGCTTTCTGATTGCCTCTCTTATAGGAGTTCTGCTCACTCCAAGCTTATCGGCGAGTTGAATTTCCATAAGCCTTTCACCTGGCTCCATCTCACCACGAAGAATCGCCTGTCTTAAAGTATTAAAAACCACATCTCTTAATGGGAGATAGTCATTAACATCCATCTTAAGTTCACCTTTCATATAAAACCTTGCCTTTCTCTATTACTCTGAATGTGTGTTGTTTTCATATATATTATGGAGTAAATGTTTCCGTTGTATACACCTGCCTTGCTTCGCCCTTCTGTCTTAAGAACTGCTGGCACGCTATCATCGACTGTTCATCAGGGAATATTCCAAATACTGTCGGACCACTTCCGCTCATCATTGCATTAATGGCTCCATGTTCTATCATATCCCTCTTAATACTGTCAATAACCGGATACAATGGCACTGTAACCGACTCTAATACATTACCCATTCTTGAAGCAACAAGTGCAACATTCTTTAACTTAATAGCCTCAATTATTCCATCTATATCAGGATGTGACTTGATTTGTGTACTGTCAAGATTCTCATAGACAAGCTTTGTCGATACATTAACCGGTGGCTTTGCTATAAGAATATGACAGAATGGCATATCCGGAAGCCTTGTAAGCTTCTCGCCAATTCCCTCAGCTAACGCTGTGCCTCTCATAATACAATAAGGGACATCTGCTCCTATCTCAACACCTATATTCATAAGTTCCCCCATAGGAAGATTAAGCTCATAAAGTCTGTTCATTCCGAAAAGTGCACTTGCTGCGTCACTTGAACCTCCAGCCATTCCAGCAGCAACAGGAATGAATTTATTAAGATCAACCTCTATTCCTCCATCAAGCTTATACTTACTCTTCATAAGCATAATTGCCTTATAAACAAGATTATTCTCATTCACAGGTAGAAATCCTATATTAGTCTTAATTCTTATCTCTTCCTCCGAAATCCTTGTCATTATAATACGGTCATACAAACCAACAGTCTGCATTACCATTCTTACATCATGATATCCGTTCTCGCGTCTTCCAATAACATCAAGTCCAAGATTAATCTTAGCTCTTGCCTTTAATCTGATACTTTCCATATATCACCTAACCTTGTATACAAAATCCATTTTTCAAGACTATTATATTAAAGAAATTGTACAAAATCAAGTACAATCTTATAATTACAATTCTAAAATGTTTCATTCTTACGATACTTATGGGGCGAAATTCCCTTTGCCTTCCTGAATGCATCACCAAAATAATTACTGTCATTAAATCCACATTCAAATGCAATGTCAGTAATAGACCTGTTTGTCTCAAGCAGAAGTCTGCAGGCATTCTGAATTCTGACATTAATAATATATTCTTTAAATCCAAATCCAGTAGCTGTCTTAAATTTCTTAGAAAGATATGACCTGCTTAAGTTAAATTTTTCTGCAACATTTTCAAGTGACAGATTATCGGCATAGTGTTCATATATATATGTGGCAACTTCCTGAATTATTCGATTATCTACATCAATTTCTTTAATAACATTTTCCTCATAATTCTTACAGCGGATAATAAAAAGCAGCAGTTCTATAAGCCCCACCTTTATGAATGCCGGCGACAGTTCATCAGGAGAATCATTTTCAAATAACAGTTTATCAAGCAGGGCAACAACATAGTCTCTTCTTTTTTCAGGAATATTAATAACTCCCGGCTTCATACAGTTTTCCATAAGCTCTTTACCAGTCTGGTTCTGAATCCATTCAGTTGCTTCATTTCTGAAGCTTATAACAATTCTTTCGTGCATTCCTTTTCCATTATAAGTTGTCCTGTGAAGACAGCCACTTGGAACAATAACAAGATCACCCTTTCCGAACTTATAAATGTTGTGGTCAATAAAACTTGTACACTCTCCGCTCGAAAGATAGAATATCTCATTAAACGGATGCACATGTGCCCCTACTCCTGTAGAACAACTGGTATTACTTCTTTTTATTCTTTTAATATCAAAATCCTTCGACATATCCTGAAACATATATTCCACCCTCTCATTCCAGCTTTTTACGACTATTATAATAACATTTCTGTATTATTTTAATCTTTCATCGGTTTAATTGTAGAAATCACTGTTTTTTATGCTTATATTATGTATAAATGATTTTGAAATGTCAACCAAAAATCAGTATTTTGAAATTTTTTCTGTAAAGCAAAGTATTTTAATAAATCTATATTATGAAAGAAGGTCTATTATGGCGAAACCAATAAGTGAAGACAAGAGAGATATTATTCTTAATGGTAATCTTTTCCATGCAATTCTCATGCTGGCAATTCCTGTTATGATTAACAGTTTTATACAGTCAATGTACAATCTGACAGATACTTTCTGGCTTGGAAAGATAGGAACTGAGAACCAGTCTGCAATTACGCTCGTGTCTCCATTCCAGAATATTCTGATTAATTTTGGTAACGGAATCACAACAGCCGGTGCGATTCTTATATCACAGTATCTTGGTGCAAGAGAAGATAAACAGGCCAACTCTATGGCAAACCACATCTGTCTCACTTCACTTGCATTTTCAGTATTATGCGCACTTATATGCTGGCTTGTCTCTCCGGGACTTGTGAAGTGGCTCGGTGCAGAAGGCAGCATCTACACATATGGACTTACATACATAAGAATTGTTGTTCTTGACCTGCCGTTCCTGTTCACAATTAACCTGTTTACATCTGTAAAACAGTCACAGGGCGACACAGTAAAACCAATGCTTCTTAATATGTTTGGCGTTGTTATTAATCTTATATTAGACCCGTTATTTCTTATGGTTTTCAAATGGGGTATCGGTGGTGCTGCCCTTGCAACTCTGATTGCCAAGATTCCATGTGCAGTGATTGCACTTATTGTACTTACAAGACCAGAACAGCTTATCAGAATAGATTTCAGGGGATTTAAGTTTGATAAAAGCAAGATGGGTTCGATTGTAAAAATCGGACTTCCTACAGCAATCGGTGGAAGCACTATGCAGCTTGGTTTCCTTCTTATGACTAAAAATGTTAATGCTTACGGATTCATTGCAACAAGTGCTTATGGTATAGGAAACAAAATTAACAGTATCATTACAATGCCTGCAAATGGTATCGGCTCCGCCATATCAACTATCGTTGGTCAGAATATAGGTGCCGGACAACAGGAAAGAGCAGACAAAGCTTACCATTATGCTCTTCGCATGGGAGCACTGTTCCTGTTATTCTTCGGCTTGATTCTATCAAGAAGATTTATTTCACATGCTATGGTAACATTTTTCTCAGCAGACGAAAGAGTTATCCCGCTTGCAACAGATTTTCTCTCACTCATGGCTTTCTGGTGCTGGAGCAATGCATTCTACAATGTTACGCAGGGGCTTTTTCAGGGAAGTGGTCACACCATGATTACAATGATTGTAGATGCTTCAAGAATATGGATATTCCGTCTGCTAACCCTCTGGGTATGTGCCAATGTGCTTAATATGGGGGTTGAATCTATATGGTATGCTGTCGTAATCAGTAATGGAACATCCGCTGCCATACTTTATGCACTGTACTGGACAGGAATATGGAAAAAATCTACAATCAAGATTGAAAAGGCAGAAAGCTAATTCTGATAATTATTATTTAACAAGTTAAGTGGTACATGTGTTTTCCACATGTACCCCTTGATTATTTACATTCCAGACTTTTATTCATTCGAATTCTTCTTTCTCTCAAGCTTTCATAAGCTTCTGGCTTTATTTTCCCTATGCCTTAACTAAAAGAAGTTTTGTCTTTCTCGGTATAACTACCGACTCTGACAATCCATCAGCACACTCAGGATTACTTGCCTTTATTGAATCTGCTGTTGTGTGATACATTTTAGCAACGTCCCATAATGTCTTAGTACCATCTGCAATATATCCGGTCATTGACGGCATCTGGGAAAGATCACATTTTTCTTCTGAAATATATGCACTCTTGATTCCACAATATTCAAAATTCTTAAAAACAATTACATCCAATGAAACTGACGCTTTTACCTCTATTACACCCGCACTGTTTATTGTCGCCGAAAGCTGCTGTATTGAAGGTTTTATATTATATTCAAGTTCATCAGCACTTATCTGGGCAATCTTAACTGTACCTGCAAATGGAATTATCGTATGCACACTTCCAAGTGGCTGGCTGTCGCTTGACGTTATGTAAAACACATTTGCACTGACAACTCCCTCCACTACAAGCTCTCCTGCCGAATATGTAACATCATCCAGCTGCACTGTCGCTGTACAATTACATATCTGCATAAGGTCTGCATAGTTTTCAAGCTGCAGATTACCTGATACGCGGCTTGACACATTGTTACGCACAACAAGACACCGAAGCTGTGTATCAGAAGTCTCTATCTCCATATCATATGACGGTGAATATATATCCGCTATCACATCTTTCTTCCGCTCCTCGTATGCCTTGACGTCCATATCAAGCACCACTTCAACTGCGATATCGCGGTTTTCGCCATCAAGGTCGGGTCTTTCTTCTATTGTCTTTCCGATAATCTGGAAATTAACATATGGTATCATATCTGCATTACATCCGCTTATATCCAGTCGTCCCTCAAATGAAGCTGTTGTCTCATACCACTGAACATTGCCTGCATCACCGTTTCCGATATACATTACAAATATGTCTAACTCCCCAGTCAGTGAAAGACCGTCATCTGCGAGTCTTGTATTCAAATTTCTCACATCAACATCATCCCAGATTATTTCCTGTATCTCAGTTTTACCTGCAGGAAGTGATACATTTTCCCTGATTCGGAAATTGTCACGCTGGTTAACAGCAAGCTGCACGAACTCAAGTTCCTTTCCTAACTGCTGTATATCTGTATTTTCAGTCTCTTCCACACCTGTTATCATCTGGATATCCTGAAGCTTCTCACATATAAGCTTAAGCGTTACAATAGCTTTAACACTTATTTTTCTTGAATTAATTGCCTTAATGCTAAGGTCCTCTATTGACGCCTGGCATGTTATATAATCACCAGTGCAGTCACTCGAAAGATTAACATTTTCACTGAAATTCATTCTGCCATCCATCTTAACAGGATGCATGCGTTCTATGCTGGAAGTAGCACCGATATACAACAGTGCAAATCTTAACTCTCCATCCACTGTTGCTTTATCCTTATTGACTTTAACGCTGTCCGTCTGGACATTGCCCCATTCCTTTACAATCAGTTCAATATCATCTTTCGTGTCTGGCACATTAAAATCATCATCTAGTGTAATCTGTGCCACAGTATTACATTTTAATCTGTATTCATGAATATTTTCTGTTCTGAGTCTCACAGACTGACCTCCCATACATTCTACATTTTAAATACGACGCTTTCTTCCCGCCGCTCCATCTTAAGCACTATTACCGGATATGTCTCCACTTCATTAACAGCTTCACCTGCTGCCGGACCTATCAGGTTAATGTCAATATAAAGTGCATTATCGCCTGTATAGACATTATTAACCTTAATTGAATATCCGCTGGTTTCCCTTGTTCCATAACCGGCCACAACATATGTATAATCCTTAGTCGTATATGTAAGCCTCATCACTTTATCTTTTTTGCTTTCAATAAGCTTCTTAAGTTCATCCGGCAAATCCGCATTTTCAACCACTGTATAATCAACACTGGTCTTATTATCCGGTTCTTTGCTGCCAGAACACCCCGTCATGGCGCACACAGGCATAATTATCAACAATGCAAGCATGACAACCACAACTTTTCCCCATATTTTTCTACACATAAAAAACACCCCCACAATAAGACCTAATTAATCTTATGTGGAGGTACTTAAAATATTCATATAAAGTTTTGATTTGTGTATATAGTGTCAAATGCCCCCTCTTGGCATAACTTTCCGCTAAAAATGCTGATGTTTGTTTATGTACCTTTGGAAGATGGCAGCCAGCTCCCAGTGTCCGTCTATGGCTTATGCTTGAATTATGACGAGCTGTGTAGGAGTTAATGCCGCTATATACATAAGTTCAGTGTGTGAAAGCTCGTTCAAACGAAGTGCGTTTGCTTTCACACACTGTAATAAACTCTGTAGATAGCGGCATTTACTCCTGCTAAGCGCAGGAATACTGAAAGCGTAAGCCATAGACAGACACTTGGAGCGTGCGTGTTCACCTTACAAATGGACACAAACCTTACACAGCGTATCCCTTGCTCTTTATGACATCTATAACCTGGTCGACATATTTTTCACACTCTTCTGTGCTTCCAGCCTCAACCATTACACGCACAACCGGCTCTGTTCCGCTTTCGCGTACGAGGATTCGTCCGTCTGTACCGAGTGCATTGGCAACTGCCTCAACGGCAGCTTTAACATCTGCATCATCCTGTGCCTGTGTCTTATCTGTAACCCTGATGTTCTTAAGGACCTGTGGATAGATAGCAAGTGATGCTGCAAGTTCTGATAATGTCTTCTTCTTGGCAAGCATAACTTCCATCATCTTAAGAGCTGTGATAATTCCATCACCTGTTGTTGCATATTTAGAGAATATGATATGTCCTGACTGCTCACCACCTATGCGGTAGCCGTTCTCTGACATACATTCATATACATACTTATCACCAACTTTAGTCTTCTCGTACTCAATTCCAACTGCATCAAATGCTTTATAAAGTCCGAAGTTAGACATAACAGTTGTTACAACCTTGTTGCCTGCAAGCTTATCTCTGTCCTTCATGTAGCATCCATAGATGTAGAGAATATGGTCACCTGTTATAACATTACCTTTTTCATCTACACAGAGACATCTGTCTGCATCACCGTCAAATGCAAATCCAACATCAAGATGTTCTCTTCTTACTAAATCCTGAAGACCTTCAATATGTGTAGAACCGCAGTTCTCGTTAATATTAGTTCCGTCCGGAGCTGCATTTATAACATATGTCTTAGCTCCAAGTGCATCAAATACAGCCTTGGCAAGTGTCCATGCACTACCATTAGAAGCATCAAGACCTACTCTGATTCCCTTGAATGAATAGATTGCGAGACTCATTAGATATCCCATATATCTGTTACGACCTGCTGTATAATCTACTGTGCATCCAATCTTTTCTCTTGTTGCGTATGGAATCTCTCCCATCTCACCATCAAGGTATTTCTCGATTTCAGAGATTACATCCTCCTTCATCTTCTCACCAGCTGCATTAATAAGCTTAATTCCATTGTCATAGAAAGGATTGTGGCTTGCAGAAATCATAATTCCGCAGTCAAAATCTTCTGTTCTTGCTACATAAGAAACACTTGGTGTAGTTGTTACATGAAGCAGGTATGCATCTGCTCCTGATGCTGTAAGACCTGCTACCAAAGAATACTCAAACATATAACTGCTTCTTCTTGTATCCTTACCAATAACAATCTTAGCTTTACCGTCCTCATGATTCTTGCCATAATACCATCCTAAGAATCTTCCTACTTTAAATGCATGGTCAACAGTAAGAGTCACATTAGCTTCTCCTCTGAACCCATCAGTTCCAAAATACTTACCCATAATATTATCCTCTTCCAAACATACGCACAATTATTATGCCATCATTCTCTCGGTTGACCATACTTCAACTTCATACTTATTGCTCTTGTTGTATCTCTTTCTAAGATTCTTGAGCTGTTTTAAGTACTCTAATGTAACCTTTCCAGAAAGCTTTGACTCACCTTCAGTTCTCTGCTGGAACTTATAAGGAATCTCAACTACCTTGCTGTATGTTCCCATAGCAAGAACTTCAACCATAATCTTCCATCCGATTGGCTGAAGATCGGCATTCTCAATAACTTCTCTTCTGAACATAAATAATCCGCTTGTTGGGTCAGATATCTTTCTAAGGCATGGTAACATTACCTGTCCTATCTTTCTGGCTGTTCCAGATACAAACTTTCTATACCAGTTAAGTCCGCCATCATCACCACCTGGAATAAGACGGCTAGGTATACAGAAATCTGCACCGCTTTCCATAGCCTTATACATATATTTAAGAACAATTGGTGGGTGCTGTAAATCTGCATCCATACATGCCATATACTCGCCCTTTGCAAGCTTAAATCCATCAAGAACAGCTGTTGCCAAGCCTGTTCCATTCTTTCTATGTTCCATTCTTACCTGTGGATATTCTTTAGCAACTTCCATAATTACATCAGGTGTATTGTCCTTACTATCATCAACAAAGACAATTTCATAATCAACACCTTTCAAAGCAACATCAATCTGTGCAACCAAATTTCTGATATTCTTGCTTTCATTAAATGTTGGTATTACTACTGATAACATGTTTTTATCTCCTTTTAATAAAGAATTCTCTGGTCATTATACATCAAAATCCGTCAAGCGCAAACATTTTTTATACTCTGGTAACAATCATTGTCGCCTGACCCTTAACAATTATGCCTCTCTGACCTGCACTTATAAAGAAACTTTCTCCTGCCTTGAATGGCATTACTTTCTCATAATCATCTGTTTCGATAGTTCCTTTTCCACTGATAAACAGTACAGATACAAATGATGCTTCATCTACAGCTATCTTAACTTCATCTGTAACTTCATACTTGAATACTTCAAAATATTTACACTGTACAAGCCTTTGTTCTGTAAAATGTTCATTCCTTGCCAGAACTATCTCTGTCTTATTATCTTTGACATACTTATGATTATCTACAACATCAAGTGCCTTCTTGACATGAAGCTCTCTTGGGTTACCGAACTTATCCCTTCTGTCATAGTCATACATACGATATGTACAGTTAGAATTCTGCTGTATCTCGCATATAAATACTCCGGCACCAATCGCATGAATTGTTCCTGCTTTAACCATAACAACATCACCGGCTTTAACCTCTATCTTGTTAAGTATATCAGTTATTGTATTGTTATTGATTCTTTCCAGAATCTCTTCCTTGGAAGCATCTCTTGAAAGACCACAATAGAGGTATGAACCGGGCTCACTGTCCACTACATACCACATCTCGTTCTTTCCATACTCATTCTCATTCTCAAGTGCATATTCATCGTCCGGATGAATCTGTATAGAAAGTGCCTGTTTTGCATCAATGAACTTAATAAGAATAGGAAATCTGTCCTGTGCCTGACATTTCCAGCCAAGTGCATCTTTTCCTATAATATTAAGATACTCATTAAAGAGCATTCCCTTGTATCTTCCTTCTGCTATACGGCTCTGTCCGTCAGGATGCGCTGAAAGCTCCCAGCTTTCACCTATAACATCATAATCGCATTTTTTGCCATATACATCACGTATCTTGGTTCCGCCCCACAGATTATCTTTAAATGCAGGCTCGAGCTTTATAATAGGGCTCTTATCAAGTCTTACATAACTAGATACCTGCTGATTATCCTGATTATATATCTTTACAAGGTCATTATCGGAAATATTGTCTCCTATACCAACCTCGATAACAACAACATTCTTATCCGTCTTATTAGCTATCTTATGCTTTGCTCCAACTGGTATGAATACACTTTCGTATTTATTATAATCCGCTGTCTCATTACCAACTGTAATTGTTGCAACACCCTCGACTATCGACCAGTGTTCCGTTCTTTTCTCATGCTGGTGAAGAGTCATTGACATTCCAGGAAATATCGTAAGTTTTCTTACTTTATACCCTTGGGAATAATTAAGTATCTCCTGCATTCCCCACTCTTTATAAGTAGTTCTGTTATAATCGAAAAATGCTTCATATGTCTCCATGTTATCTTTCATAATCTGCTTAATATTATCGGCAGACTTCTTAGATGAAACATATGTTGCATCATCTGTGTTAACAACAACTAGATCTCTTAAATCATTAGCCACTACCAGTCTTCTCGGTGCATTATTGATAATATTAACATTATCACAGTCGTATTTAATAACACATTCTGACTTGATATTATTGCCAAATTCAGCCAAATCACTGGCATTACCTACATCAAGCCACTCAAACTTTGCTTCTACTACTTTGATTGAATCACATTTTTCAAGGAGAAGCGTTTCAATGCTTCCATGTGGCATAGGCTGCATTATACTCTCAGAAAAACGAACTGACCTTCTGATTGCAGGTACTTTTCTCTTGGCAGTCTTACATGTTGTATAAAGCTCATGCGACAATTTTCTTGCTGCATTAGTCATATCTCCCGCTGTGAATACAAGTATTCCGCTGTTCCAGAGATATCCTTCATCATAACCATAACCTAACAGACCCTCTGTCTCATTCTCATCAAAATCAATTCTTGCAATGAATTTCTTTACATTCTCTTTATCACGTAATATGTATCCGTAAGTTGATGACTGCGATTCTGGTTTAATTCCAAGTACCGCAAGATAGCCTTCTTTTGCATATTCTTTAGCAGCAATAACTGCTTCTTTGTATCCTTCGCCTTCAATCAGGTTGTCCGAATTAACAACCAGAACCAATTCTGATGGATTGGCAAACATAGTTCCTAACAGTACAGCTGCTCCTGTTCCCTTCGGTGTGCCCTCAAGAATAACTCTGTACTTAAGACTCTGAAATGCCTTCATCTGTCCATTAACAATATTCTTATAGCTCTCATTGGTAACTATTATGAATTCCTCACAGAACGGCATATTTCTTACTACAGTTTCCTGTAACAATGACCGGCCCTCTTTTATTTTCATAAACTGCTTTGGAAACTGCCTTCTGGATAATGGCCATAAACTGTCACCACTACCTCCAGCTAATATTACACATTTCATAGCAATCCTTTCTTAAAATATCTGTTATAGATAGTATGTTTTTTAGTTATCTGCTGAAACATTCTCTGCTGATGCCTGTGTAGCCTCAGTTGTTTTTTCTGTAACACTTTCAGATGTTGATTCTGTATCTTCTGGTGGAGCAGTAGTCTCCGGTGCACTTGTCTCTTGTGGTGTGCTAGTCTCTTCTTCAGTTGACTCTTCTTCTGACTCCTGCTGTGTTTCCGCATCTGTTCTTCTTGTAGAAGCTTCCGTTGCTCTCTGTGTAGCAGCCTGTGTCGTCTCCTGCTGTGTGCTTGTACTTTCGGTTGTCATCTCTGTACTTGATTCCGCAACACCTGAACTTTCCTTATTCACAACGGTCTCAGATGGTGCCTTGGTTGTATATTCAGTAGATGACACTTTATTATCTGACTTATTACCGCCTCCTGACATTGCAATTATTGAAATAATAATAACAATAACAGCCGGAACCATAATCATAATAGAATATATTATATTACGTCTTGCTCCTCTTGAAGTATCTGGAAATATTCTTCCTGTCATATCGACAAGTCTGTCTATAATGTTACGTTTTCTTCCAGCTCTTTCATAATACATAGGGGCATCATTATAATCATCTTCTTCATACTCTAATGTAACGCCCTCTTCTTCATCGTCCGATTCTTCAACACCAATGTCAGATGCCTCTTCAACTGGACGTTCTTCCGTACTCACAGATTGAGGCTCATCCTCAATTTCATCATGAGGCTCTTCCTCAGATTCAGAATCTGTAATGTTCTCTGGGATTATGATATCCTCCGGTGCTATGGCTACAATTTCATCACCTTCATCTGTCTCAGCTTCAGCCTCAACATTTCTCTCATCAAAAGCTTCATATTCAAGTACGTCCTCATCCTCAGAGGTTATACCTAACATATTATTCTTCATCATTCCAATAATCTTAGAAATTGTATCTCTGTCAGTGTTAAGCAATGACTTGATTTCATCAATGGAATGCATCTCATATCCATAAAGTTCCATCATTATAGTCTGTACTCTTGATAAAGACTTAATATTGTCTGAAACTGAATCGTATGCCTTGAAATCCTTGAACATCTTGGAATTATCCCTGATAATACCAAATAATTCTTCATCTTCCTTAATACGGTTGTACTCATATACACAATTATCATCTATTCTTATAGTAGAATCATCTATAAGACCGAACATATACACCGATACTCTTGTTGCAATCTGCCGCATAATATTCTTATCAACATTAATGCTGTCAAGATTCATGCATATATCAATTATTGCCCTAGGCGAAATTCTCTTGTAATCCTCCCCAAACACAGGATATATAAGATTATTAACATCTTTCTGAATTGCTTTACATAAAGTCTCTTTATCACTCTGACCAGACCTTATGGCTTCAATCAATTCCTTCATCTGTTCCTGATTCTTACTCATACTTTATCTCCTCGTGAATATACACTCCGATTGATTATACCACTCTGTTAAAGAAATGTCACGTTTTTCAGTTGTTTTATATAGTCACTTATATAGTCATTTAATGTTTCCATACACTCATATCAACATATCCTGATATTCCATTAACTCTTGCTTTATCAGTAAACTGCCACATTGAAAAAGGACCTGTGTAAGTACACTGGCTTCTGTACTGTGCAAGCCATACGCTGCAGCTTATATTACCAGCATACATACGGTTATTCATCCAGTCTTTATTCGCATATACAACCGCTGAATATCCACAATTATTCACAGTCTGTGCAAATGCATTAACAACTGCTGTTCTCTGTGATGATGATATCTTATCTCCTCGTCCACTTCCATTACCTGCGCTTTCTACATCTATAGCAAGCGGAAGTGATATGTTATATCCACTGCAGGCTGATACAATAAAGCTGGCCTCTTCAACTGCCTCAGTAGTATTCACCGCCTGGGTAACAATATATGCACCTACTTTAACTCCTGCTGCGATTGCCTGGCTCATGTTCTCATGAAATCTGTTGTCTAGGACAAGATTAGCTGTCTCATATCCCCTGTAGCCAACTCTTATCATTGCATAATTAATACCGGAAGCCTTAACACTATCCCAGTCAATACTGCCATTATATCTTGAAACATCAATTACAAGTGATGAACCAAGTGAACCATCCTCATTGAAATAGTACTGTACTCCGTCGATATTCTTCCATCCTGTTACAGCATTAGAGTCTTCAAAGTAATAATTTTTTCCTTTGATATTCTGCCATCCGTCAGCATATATATATTCTATCTGTGCTTCAACTTCCATAACTATATACGAAACTTTCTTACTTTCGGTTGAACTTTCTGATCCCAATTGTGAAGTTTCTTCTATATTGGATAAAGTCCTTATATTTTCTGATGTTTCCTTTGTCTCATCATTCTTAGAATCATTCTTCATAAGAAATGTTGTGACAACCTTTTCGCTTCCACCAGTAACTTCTACCATTCCAGTCTCATATATATAGCCTGTATATTTATTTTCCTGCTCATTCTCCTGTACAAGAACATAACCTTTAACACATCCTGCAATCTGTTTCTCTGTGAAATCCTTTGCTTTCCTGCTCTTCACAGTATACACAATATCATCGCCAGATTTCTTAACAGATGATACGCTTACGCTTCCAGAAACAGCATTATCAACATAGGAAACTGGCTTTATAACTTCGCCTGAAGATTCATTATTCCTGTTCTTAATCGGATCTTCCTTTTGCGTAACAGTGCTATCCTTAACAACCTTAGTCATGATATTCTCTATCACCTGATAAGTCTCTTCCTCTGTTGATTCTTCTTCTGTCTCTGTCTCTTCGGTTGTTTCTTCCTGTGTCTTAGTCTCTGGTTGAGTTTCTGTCTCAGTCTCTGCTGCTTCAACTATTTCCGGCTGATGCTTCTTAAGTGTTTTATTGATATTAACTCCTACTACAATTGCAACAATTGCCACTATTAAAGCTACTGATGTCAGCACTGCAGTCATAATAACATGCTTCCTGACTTTGAAGAAGGCTGCCATCTTTTCCTTATAACTCTCAGGTACTTTATCTACCTCTAGCACCTCATACTTTTCTTTTTCTTCTATCTCTTTGCCTTCTGGCTCAGTCTCATTTGTATCTGTTGTATTAATCTCTGTATCGTCCATATCTGCTTCTCACTAAACCTCTTCCTTTGTTTCCTGCTGTGTTGATTCCTTTTCACCTGACATAACAATAATTTCCAGTCTCGCAGTATTTTTTATCCAGCCTGATTTCGGATCTTTAAACCTGTATTCAACCGTATATGTTATCTTATAATCTTTAGTAAGGTTAATACGATAACTTGCCTCATCAGATGCAACAGCTCCTGATTAATCATAATAGTGTCTGAAATAAACTCTCCCGAATATTGCCCATGTATCGCAGAATGCCTGCCATATATCTTTCATTCCTATACGCTTTACACCGGAATCCCTGACATATACAACCTCCACAGGCATCTGTGCTATCGAAAATCCTCTTCTGTGAATTGCCACTAAAAGTTCTATATCATATGCAAAACCTGATGTTCTTATAAGATGTGCAACTGGCTTGATTGCCTCAACCCTGAATACCTTGAGCCCGGTCTGCGTATCCTTAACATTAAGATGGAACAAGACTAGAAGCATTATATAATAACCCATGCTTATCACTTTCCTCTTAAACGGATAATCAAGCTTGGAATCCTTAAGGAACTTACAGCCTATAACAACATCTTTATTATCATCAAGCATTTTCTTAAGATAACCTTCTAACTGTGATGGATTAAGTTCAAGGTCTGCATCAACAAATGCGACATACTTTCCTTCAACCTGCGACACTCCGGCAATTATTGCATTACCCTTGCCTCTGTTCTTTTCAGAACTTACCATACGCACACGGCTATCCTGCTTGATAGCTCTTTCTATCTCAGCTTTGGTATTATCCTTACTGCCATCATTAACCGCAATAATCTCCAATTCAGGAACAAACTTTTCAACAATTCTCAAGGTTTCCATGATACTGTGATATATAAGTTTTTCCTCATTGTAAGCCGGCATAACAATAGACAGCATACCATTTAGATTTAACATTTATACTCTCCCTCTGATGTTTACACACCCTTTAATATTACAATGCTATGCCATGTTTTTCAAGTATAGACAGGGAATTAATGCAGATAATATCTTATATAAAAATATCTTATATATTATAATGAGGTGAATTTATGAATAACTCAGAAAATCTTCCAACAGACAACAACAATAAATCTATCGTAAAAGGGAAAACTATGTATAATTGGGAAACTCACGATAATCAGGACAAAGTGATTGTCGACAGCATTAATGCAATCGAAAGAAGACGTGAGCATATGACTGACGAACAGTTAAGAAAAGCCTACACAGAATTACAGACAGGACTTGGTCCTGATATATATAGTCAGTTATGTGACCGCAAGGCAAGTGACAATTTTCAGGGGTGACTTTATTATGGGTCACCCCCACCACCTGCAATTATATATTATTTGCGGCACAGTCAAGTGCTGCTGCCACAACAGCATCCATGTCATAATATTTGTACTCACCAAGACGTCCGCCGAATATAACTTTGCTTTCAGCGTCAGCAAGTTCCTTATACTGTGCATATAAAGCGCCGTTCTTCTCATCATTTACAGGATAATATGGCTCATCACCCGGCTTCCACTCAGAGCTGTATTCACGGCTGATAACAGTCTTAGGAATGTCGTCGCCATTCTCATCCTTACCGAACTCAAACCATTTGTGTTCAATAATTCTTGTCCATGGAGTTTCGGCATCAGTATAATTAACTGCTGCATTACCCTGAAAATTAGGAGTATCCAGAGTCTCTGTTTCAAACCTTACTGAACGGTATTCAAGATTACCAAGCTTATAATCAAAGTATGCGTCTATCGCACCTGTATATACAACCTTTTCAGCCTGACTGTCTAATTCTTCCTTAGCATCAGCAGATGCAAGATAATCAACGCCAAGTCTTACCTCAATGCTTCCGGAAAGCTCGCTATCATTAAGCATATTGGCGACCATCTTAGTATATCCGCCCTCAGGGATTCCCTGATAAAGCGCGTTAAAATAATTATTATCAAATGTAAGTCTTACAGGAAGTCTCTTGATAATAAATGATGGAAGCTCATTACATGGTCTGCCCCACTGCTTCTGTGTATATCCCTTAATAAGCTTCTCGTATATATCAGTTCCGACAAGACTTATAGCCTGCTCCTCAAGGTTCTTAGGCTCTGTGATTCCTGCTTCCTTTCTCTGCTGCTCAATTCTTTCTGCAGCCTCCTGTGGTGTCACAACGCCCCACATCTTATTGAAGGTATACATATTAAATGGCAGTGAATACAGTTCCCCCTTATAATTAGCAACAGGTGAATTAGTGAATCTGTTAAATGTAGTAAACTGTGAAAGATACTCCCACACCTTCTTATTATTGGTATGAAAAATGTGCGCACCATATACATGCACATTAATACCTTCCATCTTCTCTGTATATACATTACCGGCAATATTATTTCTCTTATCTATTACAAGAACCTTCTTTCCTGCTCTTGCTGCCTCATGTGCAAACACTGAACCGAAAAGTCCGGCTCCTACTATTAAATAATCATACATAATCCTGTTCCTTTTCTATCTTAAATAATGGGATGATGTCGACGCACCATCCCATTAATTATACTTATTATATTACATTATTTCAACACAAAAAGTAATTAATAATCAATATCAGATATATAATCTTCTGTCCTTGTATAACCATCTAACTGTATAATAGCATCTGCCAGAACAGATTTACCGTTGTCAGGATTATACTTTTCATAATTCAATACAATACAAGGATTATCTGCATTTATATTTTTATTAAAATTCTTCTTGTCAAGGGACTCTATAAGCCCATTTAATACTTTTTGTGCTCTTTCTTCATCTTTTCTTACATACGAATCCAGGTCAATATATGTTCTGGTATCATTATATACAAGAACTGCTGAAAGAGTTTCATATCCACTAGTATATTTATCCCATGTTCTGGAACTGTCATTTAAATACTGCTTTAAAATGTCGCTCATTGTCCCAAGCTCTTTTTCATTATTCTTAATGGCATATTCATTCCGTATACTAATATACTTATTATAAGATTGTGGCATATTCTTACTGATTGGAAGAACCATATCATAAGTAACGCCATTTTTTGAAAACCGTACTGACATCAAGAAAGTATCAGCATCTGAAGTAACTATCTGATACCATTTCTCAAAACCAATCTGTTTAATTTCACTTTTAATTGTTTCATATATATCCTTACAGTCAGAATCCTCCATATTACCTGTTATATAATTAACAGAAATCTTGTCACTATCCGGAAGTTCCATATAAGCCTTAACAAAATTCTCATCCTTCTTTAACAGACTTGCAAGTTTATTGGCATCACTGTCTGTAAGCTGAATCCTTCTGTAATGTGTAACACCGTTCTGTCTGAAACCAACCTTATAATTAGTCACTGAACCTCTGCCGTTATAAATATAATTATGAACACCATTTGATATACATTTATCTTTATATGCCCCAAATTTCTCCGATACATATTTGAGAATCTCTTCATCTGTAAACTGAACCTTCGATGATATAGAGCTGAAATATCCGTTATCTGAAGCATAATACATATCCATTGGCTGGATTGATACATACGCAAGTTTTGAAGCATCCGGTTCGTATGATGCCTCATATTTGCCAAATGAATTAGCTCCTGTTCCAATTACCACTGCAAGAACATATCCAAGAAGAATTGATGGAATACACTGCTTTATAACATTCATCTTCTTACTTACTATACATTCATAAACAAACACAACCAATGCACTTACAATAAACAGCACAACAACTGCTATTGTCTCATCATTGTCTATACTTGTATATGCTATCATTACACCTATAAACGCAATTGAAAAGCCGATAAGTGTTCTGATAATCATTGGCAGAACCTTTCCATTAGCTGCTTTTCCTGCTGTCTCACTTTTTCTCTTTACAAAGAGAAGTGCGCCAAGCGCTATATATATAAGTGCAAGCACGAGTGTATATAAGTTACTTGTAAGGCTGAGAACCATATCTGCAATTCCTGATGAACCATTGTACATATCAAATACAGAAAATACCCAGCCAACAATCATATTGTTGGAAGAATCAAGTAACCCCACACCACTGTTACTTATCATGTAAGTTTCTCCATGAAACACAGTCAGTTCTGTAACCATTAACGCAATAAATCTTGGAAGAAACATTATAAGTCCTGTAACACATATATTGCTTAATATGTTTCCTGTAATGGATATTGATACATTTATAATTGCCATGCATAAAAGGCTGCATATAAATATTGAAAGATACATACAGAACATTGTTGCATAATCAACATTAAAATACTGCCTGTTAGCCATGAATAAAACTGCCTGTGATACATATGACACAACAAGTATTCCGGCAATCCATGTAAGTATTGCTGCCGTCTTGCTAAGATATATGCACAATCTTGTATATGGAATTGAATGATAAAAATCACTGCTGCTTCTCTTATTAAGAAAACTCCATACTATCAATGATATAACAGGTACAACAATTATGAATACTAATACCAGAAAATAATTCCCCGAAATTCCACCTACATTATTAACCTGTTTATATTCTTTAATATAGCTTAATGATGAAATAATCGGTACAACTGATATAAGTGTAATTACCGCCATCATTATAAAGCCTGCAAGCCTTGTCTGCTTCAATGTCTGTAAAAACATATGAAAGCTGAATACTTTCTTATTATTCATGCGTCTTATCCCCCTTCACATCAAATGTATAACCGAGCGCTTCCATCTCATAAGTAAATACCTCTTCAAGCGTAAGCGGGAGGACATCAAATACTACCGGATTCATGGCATTTATAATGTCCATGGTCTGTTCCCTGTCGCCACTTACTATCATGTTGGCAACTGAACCCTCCTGACGGTATCTTGTAATCCTAATGCCCTCAAACTTACTCTCATCAAAATCATCCTTAAAAGCTACCTGTACCTTGAACTGACTCGTCTTTAGTTCAAATACATCGCTGTCAAGCACCAGCCCGCCTTTGTGAAGAAGTGACAAATGATCACATAAGTCTTCTAACTCTCTTAATGAATGTGATGTAACTATAACAGTAGCGTTATTATCTGCAACATCACCACATATTAACTTCTTGACAAGATTACGCATAACAGGGTCAAGTCCGTCAAATGTTTCATCAAAGAACATATACTTGGCTCTGGTTGAAAGTGCAAGTATTATAGCTGCCTGTCTCTTCATTCCTTTTGAAAAGTTTGATATACTCTTAGACGGATCAAGTCCAAATGTTTTCGTAAGTTCTGTGAATCTGTCCATATCAAAATTATCATATATTGAACTATAGAACTTAGCCATGCTCTTCATGTTCGCGCCTGCAAGAAAGAATAATTCATCTGCAACGAACACCAGCTTATTCTTCATGTATGTATTCTCATATACATTAATTCCATCGATTATTGCTTCTCCCTTATCTGCCTTATATATCCCTGACAGAACTCTTAGCAGTGTGGACTTTCCTGCACCGTTAGAACCAACCATACCATATATACAGCCCTCCGCTATATTACAGGTAACATTGTCAAGTGCTGTAAAGTCATCAAATGATTTAGTAACACCTTTTACCTCTATCATATTTTCTTATAAACCTCCTCAATCATATCTGTTATCTCACTCTTACTCACCCCTACGTATGCAAGCTTTCTTACAATCTCCTTAAGTTCTGAAAGCTTTTCCTTAGACTGATTCCCGACAATCTTTAACGCTTCTGCCGATATAAAAGAGCCCTTTCCCGGTACGCTCACCAGAATTCCTCTTCTGTCCAGCTCCATGTATGCTTTCTGGATTGTATTCGGATTAGTAGACAGCTCCATCGACAAAGACCGTACCGATGGCATCTTATCGCCTTCCTTCATAATCCCTTTAAGCACCTGGTCTTCCACCTGCTTAATGAGCTGTTCATAGACTGGCACTCGCGACATGACATCTATAGTGAACATGTTCCATTCCTTTCTGTGTTTATTTTAACTGGTTACAAGCTTGTGTAATAACTGTACTATATTGATTAGTACAGTTATAGCATACTATTATAATTAGATATTGTCAACTGTTATTTTTAAGGCTTTGCAAATATGCCAAGTTCAGGCGCACCATACGAGCATGAAACAAATGCTGCTGCCATCATAAAATCAACAATTGCCATAATCCATGTTCCAAGTACAAAGCTCTCATGCCCGGCACGTCTTAACACATGATACTCCACAGCGAAACCAATTAGCACTGCCACAAAAAATGTTGCAATATCAAGCCACATTTTTGAAAATCCAAGAACTCCCATATATGTGTAGTACAGAAACGGAATTGCCCATGTTGCCACATTTGCACCGAGTAAAACCGCAAAGCCGCTTGCTTCGTATCTGTCCTTTAATGCATACCATGTATAGATTCCATACAGATTCATAGGCAGGAACGCCAGCTTCATATGTTCCCATGTTGATTCATTAGTTGGAAAAAACAGCCCGACAAATGTATTCCTTCCCGTCCAGTCATACACAAAATGAAACAGGGACCCTGACACCCATACTGCCAGAATCCCTATTATCATTGTTATATTAAGTTTTTTGATTGTCTTGTTCACAATGCACACCTCCATTATTGTTGAATAATAGAAGTATATGCTTCCACCTGTTGTACTATTCCACTTCAACAGTCATAGTTACATCAGACACTTCTATGTATGTTCTTCCATCACTTACATTAATCTCTGTTCCATCTGCATATGTATACACTGTCTTGGAATAACGGTCTGACTTACTCCACTGGATTGGAACAGCATAACCGTTAGTTATGTAATAGCCTTCCCCTCTGCCAACAGTATGAAGATTCCAGCAGTAATTATCATCCATCATGCTGTGTGTAATCTTCTGCACAATAATATTCTTAGTATTAAACTGCTTGCCTGTTTCGTGGTCAATACTTGGCTCGCCACTCGCGAATCTTAAGTAATTGCCTGACGCAGCATCATATGTAAATGTTGTGTACTGATAACTGCTGTAAGGCACATACACAGAAGATGCACTGATTGCATCTTCTCTTTTTGAAAGGTCAACATCTGATACATCATAATTAAGCAGCACTGTATCCGATGCATTCTCAGCCTCAGCATTAAAGCCTTTTTCTTGTACTGCACTCTTTAACCTGTAAAGCGATGTATATGCTGTGTGCTCTGTTGCAAGTCCTTCCGGATTATGTCTCCAGTAATATGCACTGTTGTAGAAGCCGTTAATCCAGTTAATTCCAGTCTTTGCCTCATCACTCTCAGCGTAAGTGCTTCCGCCAAAATGTACAAATATCGCATCTGATTCAAAACAGAAATCAAGGAAATTATGTCTTGCACTTCTTATTGTTCCAATAACCGTATCTGTCTGACTTACATTGCCTGACCCAACAATCTCCTGTGGTGCTTCATCTGTAACATCTGAATCCTCTACCTTGAACAAGGCAAGAAGTCTGCATGTATAACTCTCTGTTGGAAGCTCATATACAATATATGCCTTATTAAGTCCAGTCTGCACCTGTACAGCTACTGGTGTATTATTAACAGACACTGCAAATGGTCTTGTCTTCGAATTAACGTCAATTATGTCGACCGTATTATCTACATACACAGTTGGTTCTTCTGTCTGTGAAGAAGACTCTATCGGATTAACATTCTGTGATAAAGCCTCTCCTGTAGGATTACCTCCTCTTATTCTGCGTGTCATAACAACACACATGACAGCCGCCACAACTGCTGCTGCACTAAGAACAGAAATTATAATAATGCGTTTTCTATTATTAATCATTGATTGTCCCCCATCGTAATAATCTTCCTTAATTGTACGACTTGCACTTCTATATGGCAAGAAAAAAGAGCCATACATAACCATAGTTATGTACAGCTCTTTATTAATATGCCGGCAACGGGAATCGAACCCGTATGGGAGTATAAGTCCCGCAGGATTTTAAGTCCTGTGCGTCTGCCAGTTCCGCCACACCGGCGTAAAGTGCCTGCATAGCAGGCGTATTATTAATACATATGACTTCCTCTGGCGCAGCTAAGTGTCCCAAATGCAGTAACAGATATGTAGTACATCACGACTCTTTACTACCTGCAGATTCAACATATGCAGTGAATGAAGTTTAGCACATTGTTATGTTTATAGCAAGCATATTTTGTCAGTTTCACTGTTTTGTCACATAATTTTCATAAACTGCCAGCTCTAACTGTGCATAAGTACCATAAAAAGCGGTACTTTTGTCACATTTGTCAAGAAGAACTGATGCCAGTATATCTGAATATCTGTCGGCAAGTTCTCCAAGCATATGACCTTCTTCATCAAAGAAGTCATCATCTGTTCTTGGAAGTGTATCCATTGTTAACAGATTGAAATCATAATATTCAACACCATATTCTTCACAAAGCCTCGTAAAATACGCTCCTGCCTGTTCCGAATAACCGTTAACTGATGTTGTCGGCGTAATAGGTGATGTAACGCATACCAGTTCAATATTATTCTTCTTACAATATTGGACAGTCTTTTCAAATGAATCCAGAACCTTATCACTGATTCCACTCTCATCCCATGCAACAATATCAGATGGCACGAGGCTGTCCATCTTCATATCTCTATAGAAAAATCCTTTGGCTGAATAAGGTCCTCCGGCATCATGTATCTCAACTGCATCCATACTGTAGTTGCGGTACGCCGCGCTGTTCTTAACCTTAAGATTATTCATAATAGCAGACGGTGATATCTCATAAGCCCATCTCTTTGAATATACCGTACGAAAATCCTTTGTGAGCAGATTATCAGCTATATACTTAAGCTTTACATTACTGAAAGGAAGCCATGTATATATGAAACAGTCCTCAAACTCCCTCTCTGCATAATTGCACCAGTACTGATAATCAAGGTCATATATAACTCTTTTTACATTATTATGTCTGTCACTCTCCATTAAAAGATAATATGAATCCGTTACAGTCTCGCCTGGTATTGCAAGATTAAATGCATTGTCAGATGCCCCGGCTTCATCGAGCTTTACTGGATTTATAGCAGATCTTGCATGTGAAGCTCCAATTATTATATTGTCATATCCTTCATCAGTATCTGCATTGTCAGCCTCATGTATAATGTATCTTATATAGCCTGATGGCATCATCGCATAATCCATACATTTGATAAGCCCGGTCACTATGGCAATAAACACCACAGCCCTGACATATTTTAATATTCTATTACTCATTGCCCCTCGCTTTAATTGCCTCTATGCACTCATCATAACTGCTGTAAAAATATTCTGAACAATCATCCTTTTTAAGTATATCTGTGAGTACCTCTGAGAACTGCTCAGCAAGCTCTCCGTTCATATGGCCTTCCCAGTCAGAGAAATCATCATCACTTACATTAAGAATCTCATTCTTAATAAGATTGCCATCTATATACCTTACATTATTCTCATCACATATCTGCCTAAAATATGTATTAGCCTCATTTGCTGTACCTGAAGCAACCGACGATGGTGGAATTGGTGTAGTAACACATATAAGCTCAATTTCATTGTCCTTACAATACTTAACTATCTTCTGGAAATATTTCTGCACCTTAGGATTAAGATCTTCATATGTCCACGGTGATGGATTAAGCTTTCCCTTCTTATCAGTTACCTTTGTACGGTAGAAAAATCCCAGTCCCTGATATGGTCCTTCTGTATCAATTCCGGCAACACCATCTATCTGGAAATTCTTATATTCATCAGTCTTCTTTATAGCCATATATTTCTTAGCCGTTTTCCAATTCCTGGCAAATGCATATCTTCTGAAATATATTGTCCTGAAGTCCTTATCCATCAGCTGACTTGCAATATACTCCATCTTAAGAGTTGAAAAAGGAAGCTGCCCATATACAAGAAGATCTCCAAAATCCGAATCGCGTTTCAGATTCTTATTCCAGTACTGATAATCAAGTTCAAGAATTATCTTCTTTACGTTATTATTATTGCACGCTTCTCTGATCATATAATAATTATCAATAACCGTGGCACCCTGAATACACATATTAATTGGATTAACTGCATATTCCATTTCCAGAAAATAATGTGGGTCAATTGAAGCCCTTCCATGTGAAGCTCCCACTACAATACAATCATAATCAGAGCCATCATCCGGATTGTCAACCGTATGGATTATATATCTTGCATACCCCGGCTGAACCATTACATAATTAACCGCTTCAACAAGTATAGTTATAACCGCAAAGAATACTATCACCCTCACATATTTTAATATCTCTCTAAATGCTTTCTTCTTCATGGTATCCTGCACCTCTGATTAGAACTGGGCGTACATAAATCCACCCGATGTATTAGAAATATAGCCAAGCATTGCAACCGACATAACAAGAGCTATATATACAGCCCATCTGATAATCAGCGGCTTTCTGTCAAGAGCTTCCCTGATTACAATGCCTTTCTCTTTAAGTATACTTACAATAAGCCATACAAAGCAGCCTGCAAGTAATATAATCAAATCCAGCTGGCTTCCAGACATTTTTACAACTGCATCCATGCTGAATGATGCATGTTTAAATGTATTTCCCATAAGTCTGAATGCATCTGTAAGAGTAGCTGCGTTATCAAAATACCAGCTTATATTAACAAGTATAAATGTTCTTATTATCTGCCATCCTCTGTACCAGCGTGCATTCTTATTAATATGAGTTATTTTAAACATTTTTTCATAAACAGGTGCCATAATACTGCTAAAGCTCATGATTATACCATTGTACATACCATATACTATATACTTCCATGCTGCTCCATGCCATACACCTACTATAAAGAATATGAGTAAATCTGCCAGACATATAGGCAATGCCTTCGCCATATATTTACCAAATCTTGTTTTGCTGTGTTTCTTAAAGAATTTACCCAGCTTATTCATGGCTTTACTTAAGCTGAATGGATAGAACACATAATCCTTCATCCATGTACCAAGTGTTATATGCCATCTGCGCCAGAACTCTCCAATAGAATGAGAGAAGAATGGCTGCCTGAAATTATCATCCAGGTGGATTCCAAACATCTCGGAAGCACCCATAACCATATCTATTCCACCGGCAAAATCTCCATATAGCTGTGCACAATACGCAAGAACGCCTATTATTACATATATTCCATGATACTGACCGGGATTATTAAATACCAGATCAGACACAACTCCTGCACGGTCAGCTATAATGAACTTTTTGAAAAGTCCCCAGGCCATACGCTGCAATCCATGCTGGATAACTGCAAGATCATACTTGTGCTCTGCCAGAAACTGTGGTGCAAGTCTGTCATATCTTCCTATAGGTCCCTGTGTTATCTGAGGAAAATATGAAACAAACAAGGCGTATTTAAAAATGTTATTACATGCCTTTACTTTTCCTCTGTATACATCAATAACATATGATATTGACTGGAATGAATAGAAAGATATTCCAAGTGGAAGAAGCAGTGTAAATGTTGATATCCTGCCATTGCCACCAAATGCCTTAATTATGCCATTAACATTCTCAATCGCAAAATTATGGTACTTAACAACTGCAAGCACACCAAATACCAGAAGAAGAGCAATAACTACAACCCTCTTTTTATATGTCTTTGCCTTTTCTTTTAAAGCCTTTTTATCCTCTCTTGCAAGCCCTTCTGCTTTAAGGCTCCTGGCAAGATTATCCTCTGTTCTCTCTAAAAGGATTCCTGATGTAAAAGTAACAATTGTTGTAAGTAATATAAATACAACCGTCTTATATCCCGAACATAAATAGTAGGCATAGCTTAATATCAAAAGCCATGCCCACTGTGCCTTCTTAGGTATAAGATAATATACAATTACTCCCACTAATAAAAATACCAGAAATCCGGTAGAAACTAGTGACATATTATTTTACCCCGCTTTCCGGATTAATCCTGCAGACGCTGAATCATCTCCCACATAGCTTCTGCTGAATTAAAGTTCTCAGGTACTATATCAACTGGTGTGATATCGATGTCAAATGCATCGTTTAACTCACCAACAAGTGATACAATATCAAATGAGCTGAATATACCATCATCAATAAGAGTATCACAAATTTCATAATCTACATCGCTGTTAATTTCATTCAAAATGTCTAATAACTGATCCATAATAAACCTCGCAAAATATTAAAATCTTTTGATCACACATCTGTGAACAAAAAACATTCTATCTTCTCATTCACATATAGTCAATCATATTTTGTTACAAAATTGTAAAATTATTGTGTATCACTGCTGTTGATTAAAAATGTTTCTACAGATTTTCTTATAACTCTGTAACCATTCTTAGTGGAATACATCACAATTGCCGGCATTCGGCGGCTTAAGAAAAGATAAATTCCCTCTGTAACAGAATATGCACCAATATTATAAAACGCTATCATATCACCAATCTTAGCATCCTTTAATTCAAGATTCTTAACAATTACATCTCCTACTGTACATAATGAACCGCATATGTTATATGGCTGCACTCCCTGTGAGTACACTTCCACATCATGATCTACGCCATCAGCAAACTCTTCTGTGTACTCCATTGGAATGAATTCACATCTTGGTTTCTTCATAGCCATAGCCTGTCCATAATAATTAATATGATTAATTCCGCTGTCAATAATTGCATATCTTGTTGTGTCATTCATCTTCATATCAGCAATTCTGCTTATAAGAACTCCACAGGTAGCTGCAATATATCGCCCCATCTCAAGAGTAACATTGAATTTTTCGGACATTTCTTTAATCATCGCAGCAAACTCTTTAAGCTCGTCAAAATCAGTATTCATTGCATCACATTTATCTGTAACGAAGTAATCGACTGAAAGACCTGGACCATATTCAATCTCATTAAGCTTAACACCATGTTCAGCCTCACATGTATGTGCTATTGCCTGTAACCACACAACCTCTGACTCTATCTGGCTTAATTTTTTCTTCTGTGTTCCCGAATAGCACTGGATTCCCTCAATAATAATTCCCTTAAGTTCATCCTTTCTGTCTGCAATCTCATATACCTGACGCTCATTAATACCGAACTGGTTGCCGCTTGTAACTCTTATAAGAACCTTAACTTTAATACCACACTCAACTGCACATGAATTGATAAGTTCAAGCTGGTTAAGCGATTCCACAGTGTAGATTCCAACAGCACCTGTCTTCATTGTGTAGAGGATATCTTTCTTTTCCTTATTAACACCCGAAAGGACTATCTTCTCCCTGTTTATGCCCTCTTTTTCGCATATTGCAAATTCACCTGGAGAACATACCTCGAATTTATCAAGCTTCTTGTCAAGCACGCTTATAAGAAACGGATTGGCCTTCATTGCATAACACACTGTAACTCCACATCCTAGAATCTGCTGAATGGCATCAATCCTTGCACATAGCTCATCTGTGTCAAATATATACGATGGTGTTCCACATTTTATGGCAATCTCTTTTAATTCATTAACTCCTAACATTCTATGCCTCCTGTTCTTTATATATCTTCATAAGTTCTTTTCTGTCAATCTTACCATTCTTAGTAAGAGGCATTGTTTCCACCTTAACAAGCACATTTGGAATCATCCACTGTGGCACTTTATCTTTGAGGGCATGTGTTACGCCCTTTCTGTCAAGCTCACTTGCTCCTTCTATCTCAAAGAATCCGAGAATCTTATTCTCATCTGTATCAAATATACAGCAGCTTCTAAGGAGTCCCTCTATAGCATTCATGTATGTCTCAATTTCGCCAAGCTCGATTCTGTGTCCCATATGCTTAATCTGGAAGTCTTTTCTAGATGAGAAGAAAAGTTCACCGTCTTCACTATAGTAACCAAGATCACCTGTGCGGTATATAGTTTCCAGATATCTGTCATTAAGAGGATTCTGTACAAATGCTGCTGCTGTCTTTTCAGGATTACGCAGATACCCCATGGTTACAGCTGTTCCAGATACACATATTTCTCCTAACTCTCCTGGTCTGCCTGCATCAACAAGCTTATCCTCGTCATCTAACAGGAATACTCTTTCATTGGCAAATGGCTTTCCCATCGGAAGCTTCTCGTCAAGACCAAACTCTCTGTCAATAACATAATATGTACAATTACATGTTATCTCTGTTGGTCCGTAAAGATTAACAAACATTGCATCCGGATACTGCACTCTCCATGCATTAAGATGCTTTATAGGCATAACCTCTCCGCTGAACATAATCTTGTTAAGTGAAGATGGTCTCTTATACTCGAATCCATTAAGAGTTGTTACAATACATAACGCTGATACAGCCCATATAATAGTTGTAACCTTTCTGTCATCAAGGAAATCAAGCAGCTTGGTTGGAAATGAGAAGCACATCTTAGGAATGAGCTGTAAGGTTGCGCCTGTCTTTAAACTTGAATATATATCCTTAACTGATACATCAAAGTCAAAAGGTGCCTGATTACCTATAACATCCTCATTAGTAATTCCAAATGTTTCCGTAAAGCAATCAATAAAATCTATTGTTGAACGGTGATTGACAATAACTCCCTTAGGAACTCCTGTTGAACCTGATGTAAAGATTGAATACAGAGGATCTGTATCAAGTGCCTGTTCTCTTATCTTTCCCAGTCTTTCCTGAGCCTCTGAATCCACAGCCTGTCCATCGTATTCTTCAAGTAATTCGTCAAGATTAATAATCTCGCCCTGAAATCCGAGCTTTTCTGCTTTCTTGGCTGACTTATTATCTACAACCAGAATATCTGCCTTAATCGTATCTAATATAAGATTAATTCTCTCAGCCGGATGAGTTGTATCAAGCATGCAGTAATATCCGCCTGCATACACAATTCCCATAAATAAAGATAATGTATTACATGTCTTATCCATATACACAGGAACTCCCTGTGTAGGCTTAATCTTAAGTGAGAGACAGTTTCCTATGAACTTTGCCTGATTCATAAGCTGTGTGTATGTAAGTTCATTATTCATGTCCGCACACGCTGTCTTTTCCCCATACATTCTCTGTGAGTTTTCAAGAAACTCTAATACATTCTTTTCCATTACCTTCTCCTTTTACTTCTTACTCTTATCTTTTCTGAATACAAGCAGCTTGCTTATAACATAATTAAGTATAATTACAACTACCTGCGCAATAAACTTTATTAACATACTGTTGAAATGCAGCATTGTAATGAATACAAGAAGAATTATCTCCTCAATTACAAGAGTTAATACTCTTCCACCTGCAAATGAAACTAACTGTTTCATAAATTCTTCCACAGTCTTAGTTGGTGCTGCAAACACCCATATCCTGTTAGTAAAGAATGCAAAAAGTACTGCAAGCACCCATGAAATAACGTTTGCAATAAGCTCATTAATTCCAAGTGTAACATTAAAGAATGCATATGAACCTATACTCACCACTGTTGTAAGTACTCCAAAGAAAAGATACAGAAGTACTTCCTTATACTTCTTATACAATGGTTCAAACACCCTCAGACCCGGCAGATGCATAATCTTATCAAATATATCCGGCTTAATTTCCTGCATATTATTATCTGTATTGTTACTCATAATTACCTCACTGTTTTTATTGATATAACGCCATACTATTTTATACTTTTATCAATAACAAATCAAGAAAAAGACGCCGTGTTGAAACGGCGTCCTGAAAATTCATTTATTATTTTGATTCGTTGATAACGATATCATCTGTCTCAACTTCCTTGTTTCTGTTTTCATCAATGCCAAGCTTGTTATTAAGCTTTTTCTTTGCCTTTCTTAAATAAATACCAAGAAATGCACCAACAGCAATTATCACTCCGGCAATAGCCTGAATGGCATAAGTCATAACAGATGGGTCAATGTAACCTGCTACATTTAAATTTAATAATGTCAACATACTTTTTATCTCCTTTTTAATTAAGTTCCTTTTTTAATGCTTCAAGCATCTTGTTGTTATCTGCATCATTTCTGATTGCAATTCTTATATACTGTTTTCCATCATGTACTTTTGATGTAAGATCCTTTATAAGCAGATAATGATTCTTAAACAGTTTTATCATAAGTTCTTTTGCTGTCATTCCATTAGTTATCTCAATCATAAAATAATTAGCCTGTGATGGGATAACTCTTATACCAGATATCTGCTCCAGTTCATTATAGAACCTTTTTCTTTCTACGCGGAATTTGTCCATTGCAGCCGCATAATCTTTCTTATACTTTTCTGCAATCTGAAGATAATACTCTCCAAATGAATTAATATTCCATATTGCAACATCTTTTTTCATTGCTGCAATCGTTTCTGTATCTGAAGAAACAAGGATTCCAAGCCTCAGCCCCGGTACACCATATGATTTAGATATACTTTTCATAACATATAAACTGCTATATGTTTCGATAAATTTCTGTTCTATAAGAGAATTATCCGGTTCATCTGAGAAATCAGCAAACGACTCATCAACCACCAGCTTTATTCCCTGACTGTCTGTCCATTTTATTAACCTTATAATTTCTTCCTTTTTCAGATAATTACCAGATGGATTATCAGGATTAATAATAATAATATTATCTACTTTGTTGCATGTATAGAACTCTATCAGTTCTTCAGCTGAATATGTATAATTATCATTTGACGGTGTAAATACTACTTCGTCTTCAACAGCATATCTGTTAGGATATTCTTCAAATGTAGGTCTGATAACGCCTGTCTTTCCAGAAAAGCTCTCCATAAGTGACTTAATAAGTTCTGCTGCTCCATTTCCAACTATTATGTTGTCTTTATGAACACCAAAATTCTTAGCTGCAAGTAAAGAATTAACTCCCATACCTGAAGGATATTCTGTCAAAAGTGTATCAAAGCTTGCACACAGTTCATCCTTAAGCTTTTTAGGCGGATAATAAGGATTAACAAGATAACAGAAATCCAACAATCCCGGATATCTCCAGAATCCTCCATATCTTTTATGCATAAGGTTAATTCTTGTCTCATCATCTGGAGCAAAAAGTGTCGTTGCTATATCAAGATCCTGTTCATCATCTATTTCATACCATTTCTGACCTGATAATCTCATACCTTTAATTCCAGGTGTGTCCAGCATCGTTATAACTCTAAGAACCTGTTCATAATATTCATTTTCTCCTAATGCACTACAATATGCCTCAAGGAAAGGAACATATATATCCTGTGAAAAATGTTTGCTGAATTTGTAGATATTTACAGTTTTATAGTATTCCTCTTTTTCCTTAAAATCAAAGCTCTTTCCTGGAACAAATGCAACAATATTATCATATTCGTCAAGCTTTACACATGTACCATCCATCCAGCTCTCATATTTATCTACCATGGCAAGTGTATCTCTCGGATCTTTTACAAGTTCATCAATTGCAGAATCCTCAATAATTACATCTGATTCAAAAAGCAGAGTATCTTCTTCCATAAGATAATTCTTTGCCAGCGCAAGTGAATAAATATTGTTTGTCTTATCATATACCGCATTATCAACATATGAAATTGGTGTCTTAATTCCCAATGTCGCTATATAATCAATCAGCTTCTGTCCTTCATAGCCCACAACAATCACTATTCTTGAGAGATGTTGTTTCTCAAGCTGATGCAAAAGCCTGTCTATAAGCGATACTCCATTAACCTTTACCATACATTTGGTATTATTCTGGGTAAGTTCCTTTAAACGCTTTCCCATTCCCGCTGCTAAAATAATTGCCTGCATAATCCCCTCCTAGTAATCTGACGTTACTCTTGTTCCTTATGTCTTTTAATTGCTTTTTGAATTTCCTGAATAATATATTTAGCTCCAACCGATGCACTACTGCCAAGATTATACACATATTCTTTAACAAATCTGTCTATGCTGTCCTTATATGTATCAGAAGCTGCCAGCATCTCTGCTGCTGTATCAGCTGTCTTATCAATTTCATCAAGCTTAAGTACACGCCCGATTTCATATCTCATCCATATATTAAGTGGCTCAATTCCAATCTTTTTGTATTCAGGATTCATTATCTTCATTGGTGTATCAATGAAAAGAACCGGTTTACATGTAGTATAAGCATATTCATATGCTATACCTGACCAGTCTGTAATCATAAGATCTGCCTCAAAAACAGTACTGTTTGATGAAAAATCAGTCTGAATCTCTATATCTGTATCATCCTTATATCTTTCTTTAAGTCCTTCCATCTTCTCAGGCATATGTCTTACATGCTGTGGGTGTGGTCGGACTGTAATCTTATAACCATGTCCCTTAAGATTATCAAGTATGTCCTCAAGACAGCTGTCTACAATATTATCTTTCTGCCATGATGGAGCAATAAGTATTGACTTAATATCATTTTCCTTCTTTGGCATCTTTGCATAATCCTCACGCATCTCATCAAGCAATGAATATCCCCACTCGACAAGCTCCTTCTTAGGAAGATTATACACTTCTTCAGTTTTTTCTATTTCTTCTTTCTGAATCTTTCCTGTACATAATACAGAGTCATAATGATCCATTGATCCGGTTCGCATTGTCATATTAAGGCTGTCCATGCCATGAGGAACATAAACATAATTAATATCTTTTCTGATATAACTTCTCTTAATGTGATAATTCTCAATATCAGGCATAGTCATAACAACAACATCTGCATCCATCTTCATCATAAGTGTTATAAGTTTCTTTTCCCCTATATAATAAGGTTTAATCTTACTTTCTTTTTCTGCAATTCTGAATATCTGATCATCTGGATCACTTGTTACATAATGAATTGTAATATTCGTATTATTAAGTATGTATTCAATTATCCCTTTAAAATACTTATAAAAACCTGAGCCCTCTGAATAGAAGACAAGATGTTTATTAACAACAGAGAAAAACTTTTTATAATCAGCTTTTTCTCTCTTAATATCTTCTTTGTTTCTTTTACCTTTTTTCGTACCAAGAGCTTCAATCTCTGCAAGTTCTTTCTTAGTTTCCTCAAGAGCCTCATAATCAACATAATTCTTAGGATTAATCGCCCAGTTAAGAAGATATAACTGAAGAATTGCAAATATGTTGCTGGCAGTCCAGTAAAGAGCTACTCCTGCATATACAAAGCATCCTAAATATAACGACAGACCTACTGAAAATATCATCATACCATACTTATTAAGCTTACTCTGTTCTGCCTGTAATACGTTACTTGCATTCTGTGCAACACATAAAAGCCATGCTGAGACACCTGCTATAATTGGTGTTATTATTGATAATCCCCACTTTTTTGTAGTAATCCATGTAAGGTCATAGCCACAGAACTTCATGTTCGCAACACCTTCATTAATTCCGTCTTTGATAACTGCAACAACTCCAAGCAGAAGTATTATCTGTATAATAAGAGGTATAAGTGATGCCAGTGGATTATATTTTTCTTTTTTATAAAGCTTAGACTGTTCCTCTGCTATCTCATCCTTATCCCCATAATGCTTAATAAGAATCCTGTTAATATCAGGCTGCATCTTAACCATTTTAATTGAATTCTTCTGTACCCAGATTGATACAGGTAAGAGAACAATCTTACTTATCAGAGTGAATAATATAATTGCCAATCCATAATCATGCAGCAATTTGTAACAAAAATTCATTACATAACCTAAGGCTGTCGATAATATTTCCATAAATGACTCCTCTTTTGAAGATTTTATTGATTGTGTCAGAGTCATCCAACACAATAATTAATCATATCACTTATTATCAATTATTGAAAGGTGTTTTTACATATCCGATATACTTTTTTTACATACCCAATATAAATTTTACATGTTTTGCACACAAAAAAGGACACTGTTCTTACATAATACAGTGTCCTTTTAATATTATTTATTTCAAAAGGTACTCAGCATATTTAACTGCCATGTCTCGCCAGTTCTCCAATGCCTCTCCCATATCTGCACCACATGATTCCCTGTACATAGCCCATACAAACCAGTAGTACGCAATAATAGCAATATATGCCATATAATGAAATCTTGTTGTCTCATTATAATCTTCCTGAGGTATTCCTTTATGAATTCCTCAGCCTTATCAAAATCATACATGGCATCAACCACATAATATCCAACATCAATTCCCGGGTCAGAATATCCAGAATACTCCCAGTCAATAAGTATGACACTTCCATCTGGTCTTATCATCCAGTTTGGCTTATATGTATCTCCATGACAGAAACATTTTTCAACTCCATCTGCTAGAGTCATCTTATACAACTGTCCTATGCTGTTCTTAAGTCCTTCATACTGAACGAAGCACACAGGATCTTTCTTCTCAAGAAGCTTCTCCATATCAAGTGCATCTTCCCAAGGTTTCATTCCATAATCAGCTGTTATATCTGCCTTATGCAGCTTTCTTAAAACAGCCAATATCTTCTTTGAGTCCTCAAAAGAATTATAATCAGGTTCTCTGAATTCTGGAATGAATATGGATATCTTCCAGCCCTCATTAACATCTGCATATATGTATGTAGGATCTACACCAGCTTCTTTGGCTTTGATAAGTGATTTTTTTTCATTTCTTCTATTGATTATACTTTCTGTTCCATCGCCCGGATGCCTATATATATAATCAACTCCGTCAATCTTGAATATAAATGATGTGTTGGTCATTCCTTCGCTTACATTTCTGAAATCAATTATATCTTCCTCATCACATCTGAATACAAGCTTGATATTTCTTATTATCTCACTGTGCGTATGTCCAAGATACTGTGAATCAAACTTTCTAAGCTCATCAAAATAATCAAATTCAAATATATTACCCGGAAGATATTCCTTAAAATAAATATCAGGCATTTCATCCAGCTTATCCTTTACAAGAATCTCCCAATAGCAGTTATTATATATTCCAGATTCCCGTACAGCCTCAACCTGATTAATAAATGCTTCTGAGAATTCTTTCCTCCAGAATGAATGTCCCATAAGAACATAGCCATCAATCTTATTATCCTTGGCAATTCTTGTTATCTTTCCAAATCCGTCAGTTCTTGCATATACTTCATCCGTTGTTTCCTTTCCATAATAACCTGAATAAAATGTATGATATTCAAACTGATTAAACGGATTCTCTATATAATAACTGTCACTTACACATATATATGTATTCTTGAGTTCTTTTCTCGCAAGATAAAGACTTTCAATATTATTCTTTATATTAAATGAATCATTAATAATGAACTTTACACCATACTTGTCTTCAAGATAATAAAACATCTCCTTCTTATATCCAAGTACAACTGTAATATTCTTAATACCAGCATCCTGAAGCTGCTTTATCTGTCTCTCAATAAGACGTTCACCCTTTACTTCAAAAAGACCCTTTGGCTGTTCGAGTGATAAAGGAATAAATCGTGTAGATGCGCCAGCTGCAAGAATAACGGCATTATTAACCCTGTATGGTTCAAGCGCCTCTAATCCAGTCTTTGTAATACTACCAGACTCTTTTTCAATATACCCTGTTTTTACAAGTTTATTATAAATATCTGTGTCATTAAGAGCCTTTGTCGCCTCAACATCATAAGTGCAGCCGGCTCTTCCAATGCTTCCATTATACAAACTGTTCAATACATAAAACTCTTCTTTTCTCATTATACATATCTCCTTATGCCATGTTTCCTGAGAACATTCCTCGAATCACTGCTTTGATTACATTTTCTCTGCATGATTCATACTTTTCCCCCGAAAGTATAAGTCCCTCTACCTTAATGTTCTTTATATCCTTCTTGTCAACTGAATACAAATCATCTGAAAGAACCACCATATCGGCAATCTTTCCTGCCTCAAGGCTTCCTCTTTCTTTCTCGTCAAATGTTACATAATATCCATTATACGTACACATCCTTAGTGCTTCCTGAACCGATACTGCCTGAGACTGATTCATATTATTAACAGCTTTGTCAATCCATACGATAGGATCCGGTGATGTACATGGAGCATCAGAACCGCACGAAACAACTATTCCATTCTCATTAAATGTTCTGAGCGGATTAAGTCTTTCTGCTCTTTCTTTACCCATAATACTTTCAAGATACTCATCAGGTTCCTGTTTCCAGTTAATGAAAGCACTCTGTACAGGCATCTGTATATTATAGTCCCTGCATATCTTAATTCCCTCTTCAGTTGGAAGACAGTCATGTATAATTCCATGTCTGTGGTCTTTTCTTGGATAATCGTCAAGTGCCGCCTTAAGTGCCCTGCATGCCTGGTCAAATGCTTTATCCCCAATCGCATGCATCTCTATCTGCAGTCCGGCTCTGTTAGCCTTCTTGCAGAAATCAATAACCTTTTCATCATCATAATAAAGTACTCCGTCACCGCCTAAAGAATCAATATATGGTTCATTCATAGCTGCATCGTGTGAACCGAAGCATCCGTCAAGCGCACATTCAAAACACCCGCCTATTCTTGGCAGTTTTCTCTTTAATGCGACATCAACATTCATTGACTGTGGGAATACTCTTACCTGAAATCCATTAGTTAAGGATTTTGCAAATATTTTTTCAAATGTAATATCAAGATTGCCTGTAAAACCCACACCACTTACAGTATGAATACAGCCAATTCCATGAGACGCCTGAAAATCAATGGCACTCTGCATATTCTTAAACAGTTCAATAATAGAAAGTGAATTGGTAATGTAATCAGAACATTCAAAGAATGCCTCCTGATTCATCTCACCTGTATCTTCGTGATAACCTCTCAACTTACTTACTTTCCCCTTCAGCTTATCAAGAAGCTTGCTGTTAATTATGCACGCATGTCCATCATATTTGACAACCATGATTTCCTTATCAGGACATACCTTATCTAATTCTTCCCTGCTTATCAGTCTTCCTTCTTTAACTGAATATGGTGACGCACCAAATGCTATAAGTGTTTTTTTATTACCGCTTGACTGCACGAATTCTTTAACCATCTGTGCAATCTCTTCATTGGACTCTGCATCCATAACATTAAGTCCTGCGTGAAATGTAGAAAATGATGCCATATGCTGATGTGTATCTACGAATGCCGGAACCAGCACCTTCTTTCCAAGTTCAACTGTCTGCACATTCTTATACTGTTCTGGCAGTTCATTACCAACATACACAATTCTTCCTTTATCCTCAACGAGATAACCGGCTACTGTATCATTGCTGTCTACTGTAAGAACCTTTCCCTTATAACATATCATAGACATTTACCTTCCCTTTATATCTGCATTTACTGTTCCTGTCCCGGATAATCCTTATAAGAAGGATCTAACTGTACCAGCTCATAAAAATTATCTATCTCCATAATATCTGATTTCTCGCAAGGTCTTACCTCTACCGCATATCTTTCCTTGCGAAGCACAAGTGGAATGAACTCCCAGAAATAATCATTGCCCTCCGGCTCTTCATTATATACCTGTGCAAAGTCTTCTCTTAATCTTGCGCTGTCTTCCTTAGTCCAGTACGATATTCCATAATAATTAAAGCAATATGTATTCCCCTTCTGGTAATCTGTTATATGTCCATTATCAAACTTAAAACTCCAGTCATCAGTCTCTAACGAATAAGAGCCAAGGATATTGCTGCAGTACTGATACTTTGTGATAATAGCCGGATTAGATATATACAGGTCTGCCTCACATAAATAGCACTGGTCAATATGTTCTAATGCTGCCATTGCTGATGATATATTATTGGTTTTATCATATATATCGTTATCAATAAGATTGATAAATGGATACTTCTCCAGAATCTCGTCAAATTTTTCTTTCTTATAACCCCTTACAAGAGTTATATCCTTAATTCCTACAGAAACAAGTGCATCAAGTAATGTATCAATAATTCTTACTCCATTAACAGCAACCATTGGCTTTGGTCTGTCTAATGTAACCGGAACCATTCTTGAACCAAATCCTGCTGCCATAATAACCGCTCTTTTTACACGATATGGCTCAAGTGCCTCAAGACCTTTTTCAGTAATCTCCATCTGGTCTCCACATTTTTTAATAAGCATGTCATTTTCTAATTCATCCAGAGCCTTAGATATAGCTGTTCCTGAAATCTTTAATGTATCTGAAAGAGTTCTCATCGGATAATCTTTCTTACCATTCTTTTCAATATATGTAAGTACTTCAAACTGATAACGATTCATAATTCCTCCTTACAGCACCATTGGAATTATATAGATTCCAAGTGCAATGCATGTGACAATAATTGTGCATACCTTCCATATGGTGTACTGTCTGTCCATCTTAGCTTTAGTCTGCTCATCCGGTTCTTCTATAACACCAATCTCTTCCTCAATTGTCGGCATAACACATTCTTTTCTGTGAGAATATGCAAAATAAAATATTACACATATTACGGTTATAATTCCGGCTGTAATAAGAGCTGCCTTATCTGCAAATATTAACATGAAGCAATACACAACAATTGTAAATATACATCCAATAACTCCAAGGGGCGCCTTATAAGGTCTCTTCATATCAGGATACTTCTTCTTAAGCCCCATATATGAAAGGCAGCCTATCATATAACATATAGCAAGTGATATAAGCGATACTGATGCTATGTAATTAATTGAACCTGTTGCAATAAGTATAAAATTGATAACACCAACCACAATAACAGCAACATATGGTGTCTTGAACTTAGGATGAATCTTTCCAAGGAATTTTGGTAATGCGCCATCTTCTGCCATTGTATAAATGTATCTTGCAGGTGCAGCAATTCCCGGATTAATAGTAGATAAATCACCACCAAATGCAATACCAATACATAAAAGTATAATAGGAAATCCAACAAGTCCGACTGCCTTAAGTCCTTCTGCATATGGAGCATCTGCCGCTGCAAGAATTCCATAAAACTCCTTAGGTACAAGACCTACAAGAAACCACTGGAATAATGCGTTAAGTGCAAATACCATAAATACCGAAATCTTTAATGCTCTTGGAAGTGTATACTGTGGATACTTAGTCTCTGCTCCCATAGATACACATGTCTCAAATCCTGTATAGCACCACCATACAAGACCAAATATATACATCATCTCATTAAATGGAGGCAATGAATTCATTGCTATTCCACCAAAATATTCAACATGAACCTTAGGTATCATATAAAGGAACCAGCACACTGAACAGCCCCAGAAGAAAAACATGAATGCTGTCTGTGCCTTACCTGACTGCTCAATACCTCTGAAATTAAGAATAAGGAAAACTGCAACAAGGATAATAGCTATAATTCTTGAATCAAGCTTAACGATGCTTATTCCAAGCTGTTCCATAAGAATCTTAAAATAATTGGCAAATGCAAGCGTCTCACCTGCACCAATAGCTACAACAGATACTATATAATGCCATCCTGCCATATTAGCCCATACTCTGTTAAGTCCTCTCTTGGCATAATTATATGTTCCACCCGCACAAGGAAGTGCTGCAGACATCTCTCCATATATAAGACATGGCCATATAGATATAAGAAGTGCAACAAAGGTAAATCCTATTATCCATGAACCTACACTTCCTATCTGTGCTGAACCACAGGTAAAAAGTCCTACACCTACAACGGTTCCAATTGTCATACTAATTGATTCTTTAAGCCCTAAAGCACGAACCAGCTGATTATTCTCATTCATAAATATCCCCTCTCACAGTTTATTCGTTCGGTCATATTTTTGTCCATCTGCGTGAACAGAATGGATTATATCAGATAATAAACTAAATTACCAGTATAAAAATAAGCAGCTATAAACCTTTCATGGCTATAGCTGCTGCTTCATCATTAATTATTAATATTCTTCATCTGCTGCTCATCTTTAATTACAGATATCTGTGGATTAACAGCGTCCCCATCTATTCTAAACACCGAATAATCTCTGTTTTTAAGATATTCATCTGCCGGGTACATACCTTTTGACACATCCCATGGTGCTACATGATATCTTGACTGAGAAACACCAGCCATATCAAAAAGCGTATTTCCATAATTACTCTTCTGTCCAAGTGCTGCCTTGCCATAAGTAGCATACAGATTCTTAAATGTTACAGAATCTGAATTAACCTGCATTACATCATTATGAGTATCAGCCATTTTCACAAATACAGCAGGACGTTCATACAATCCATATCCGCCGTGGTCAGCTGTAATTATAACTGTGCTGTTATCATATACACCTTTATCCTTCATCTGCTGCATATATTCATTAATATATCTGAATACACCCTGTATCTGCTTATCAAGAGAAGTCCCTGTTTCTCCCACATCTACACACTGTTCATTCATTTCATATGGTGCATGTGCTCCTACCATATGATACAGTGTAAATGTTTTATTTCCAGCATCAACTGTTATACCGCCATTATTCTTAAAATCAGCATACAACTGTGAATCATCCAGTTCATATTGAATAACATTGTTATTCTTTGGAGCCTGACATGCTGCAAAATCATCACCATAAAACCAGAAATACTGTTTTATAATCTGTGGAAATGCATAGAATGCCGACATTTTATATATATTCTTAAAGAATTGCACTTTGTCTGATATTCTGTATTTCTGTCCACCTGCAGTATTGGCTACTGCCTCCTGATTAACTCCATTAAGATATTCACTTGAAGTATACAACTTAACATCATATCCGTTATCTGACATATCCTGAATAAGCGTACCTTCTTCATATGCTTTCTTTCTGTAATCAGCCAGAGACTGCGTTGTATCATACTGATAACCTGTAAGCATAAGTGGAACTCCAAGTGCTGTAGGTGCACCGCCGCCTATCATATTGTCAAAATAAGTAAAATCCTTTAGCTCTTCACTGTATCTGTCAATAACATAATTCTGTGCATCATCATTATCAAGTGTATCAACAATGAATACCACTACATTGCCCTGCGAAGATAACGCAAACTCATCATTCTTAGTCACTACATATGAATAATCAACAGTTCTTTTCGAAGATATAATAAGGACCACGAGTGTGACAATCTGTATGCTTGCTATAAAAAGACTTCCCCACTTCATTATCTTAGTCATTATATCCTTCTTAAAGCATACAATAACTGCCGGAACAACTATAAGTACTATCCATACAACTGTACTTATTATTCCATTAACCCTGAACTGGCTCCACTGTATCTGCCTTCCATTAAGGACACCAAAATCCGGATTAAGGAAATTCCCCTGCACATAAGCAGCAAATGCACCGCCAAATATAACTGCTGCATATATGTTATATATCTTCTTTGGCACAATCAGACCTATCAGTATAACAACTGCCGCCGTAATTAACGACGCTGCCATAAGAAGCGGTATAAGTGCTGTGAATCCCACTGCAAATTGATCAATATTGCCAAGAAATAAAGATGATGGCATAAATATACAGAATGTCACAATCAAAAATATAAGCTGTGGACACAGCAGTTTTATCTTTTGTTTCATTATCTTCATAAAAATACCATCTTCCTTATCCATGTGTAATTACACATACAACCAGCTATTCCTTATCCAGCATAAATACAGCTTTTGTAAGTGAGAAATTCTTATTATAATATGGGTCTCCTGCATCAAGCTGTTTTTTCCATTTCTCCTGAAATCTGTCTACTTCGCCCTTGAATCTTTCCATTTTTTCTGCTGTATCATCCAATCCTCTTGACTTTGATTCATAGTGATACCACTGTGAAAATGCATCATATACAACAAGGTATCCTTTTTCTCTTACCTTCATGCAGAAATCCACATCGTTAAATGCAACTGCATATTCCTCAGAGAAACCACCCACTTCATTATAAAGCTCCTTAGAAATCATCATACATGCAGCAGTAACTGCACTATAATCACAACTTAAGAAGGCTCTTGCAAAATAACCCGGGTCACGTTTATCAATTCCTACGCATGCATGTCCTGCAACTCCACCAAATCCAAGAATTACTCCGCCATGCTGAACAGTATCATCATTATAGAAAAGCTTGGCACCGACAATACCAACTTCCTTACGCATACAGTTTGCAAGCATATCTTCTATTGATTCTGGGTTAATGATTTCTGTATCATTATTAAGAAGTAAAATATACTCACCATTAGCAAACCTGACACCAAAATTGTTAATTGCAGAATAATTGAATTCTTTCTCCCATTTAACAACTCTGACATTATCATACTGTTTCTGAACAGAATCATAATACTCAAATGTTTCTTTTTCCGTACTATTGTTTTCTACAACAATAAATTCAATGTTTCTATATGAACTCTTCTCCTGAACAGAATCTATGCACAATTTAAGATCAGCAATATGATCCTTGTTAGGTATTACAATTGAAACTAATGGGCTGGATTCTCTTTCATACTTTACTCTGTATGTACAGAATACTTCACTCATTATTACCTCACCCTTAACACCAACTCTGTCAAGGTGATCCTGTATAGCCTTCTGTCCTGCAACATGACAATAAGATTTACTCTGTGGATTAGCAGCTGTTGAATTAGGATGCATTCTCCAATGATAAAGAATCTTAGCTACATGCGCCACTTTTCTTGATTTCTCATAACATCTTAAAATAACATCATAATCCTGTGCACCATCATATTTCTCTTTAAACCCACCTACTGATGTAATAATCTCTTTTTTAGCACAGAAGAAATGTGTGATATAGTTGTTTGATCTTAATAAATCAAGATTAAAATCCGGTTTAAAATGCGCTTCAACATTTCTCCAGTCAGGTCCAAGGATCTTATCTTCATCTGTATATACAGCATCAACTTCCCTGTCCTGAAAACATTTTACAACTTCATAAAGAGCATCCGGCTCCAATGTATCGTCATGATCAAGAAGCCCTAATACATCTCCATCTGCCATGTCAAGTGCAGCATTTGTATTTCCAGCAATACCTCTGTTACTCTCAAGAATCTGATATTTTACTCTCTTATCCTTATCAGCATACTCCTTAAGAGTCTTTTCAAGAGCTTTGTTTCCGCCGCTTCCATCTGCAATACATAACTGCCAGTGTGGATATGACTGGTTCACTACAGAATCAATCATCTCTCTTAAATATTTTATTGGAGTGTTGTATGTTGGCACAACAATGCTGATAACAGGTTCATAGTCAAACTTATGTTTTGCCTGTTTTTCAAGCTCTTCTTTTGTGACTTTATGTTTTTCAAACCAATTCTGATAAATAACCTCCTGTGATTCTTCACCATTAGTTATCATTCTATAGGCTTCTTCTCTTAAATCTCCAAATCCGTGCTTAAATCCATATCCAACAAGATGTGCAACATTACCAGGTGTTGCAATTGATGTAAACTGTCTTATGTGTGCTCTCTTTCTTGCTCTTGCCTGTTTCCTGATTTCCGAGAATATATCAGCATCTTTTTTATATCTGCCCATACTAAGATGAATAACAGCGTCTTCTTTATCAGTTAAAATCTCTGTTTCAAAGCCTATTTTATCTTTAGGATCATCTGCATATCCTCTCATATAAAGATCTACTCTGTTAAAATATTTGCTTGTATGCTTAAGCTCATTTCCAGCTTTATCTGTAAATTTTACTGAAAGATCTCCACCATGTCCTACAGCCCATCCTGTAACCTTTAATCTTGCTTCTTTTCCTTCAGAGTTGATAAGAATTGCCTCATCAATATTATATTCTATAGCTGTCTGGGCAACTATATTTTTGATATTTCTTTTATTCATCTCTAATAAAAGCTCATCTTTTCCAGCATTCCTTACCCTTAGCTGCAATGTTTCTATAGCTTCATATCCATCTATATCACTCACAAGATTGAAACCTATTCTTTTACCACTGCTCATATTGTTCTGGCTTGCGATATCAAAACGGTCTACTCTCTCAAAATGTGATTCTACTTCACTGCCATCTACAACTACATAAAACTGATGGTCATCTATCTTTCCACCTGTATACCATCCAACAATATGTGCATGAAGCTTATTATTATTTTCACTAAACTGAATATTATCTATATATTTACTTTTATTCATCTTTCACTCCAACCTTTTTGAAAACTATCTTATCTTTGAAATATCCCAATCATGTGAAACAAGTGCAATTCCCATATCTTCCAGACTTGAAACTATCTCAAACTTTGCTGCATGCTTAAGATAATCTTCCGGAAGTCCCTCTGAATACTCTATACTTATATCGAGATAATACTGTCCCTTAATAAGCGGCATATCCTTAAATGTGAGGCTGATAGTTCCATCCTGTGTTATTTCAAAATTCTTGAATTTGTCTATTCGTGTATCTGTACCATATACATATACACCATCAATTCTATTAATTTTTACACCGATAATAGCATTCTCAACCGGATTGTTGACATGATAATCAAACTGTACTGTCATATTGCCACCACATTTGAATATTCCCTGTTCGTCTCCATTATCATCTAAAAGTCTGACATTAGTACACCTTACATTACCAGTTCCAAAACGGTTTTCATCTTCAAGACCAGACTCAATTCTTTGCTGTTTAACTCTTGCTCTTTCCTCTTCATCCATTCTCTCATTATTCATATAGTCAAGATACTCAAGATGAACAGACTTAGGATCGCCCTCTTTTTCAATCCTGCCATCCTTAATCCATATAGACCTGTCACATATCTGCTCAATCTGACCCAAAGAATGAGATACAATTACAATAGTTGTTCCCTGTCCTTTGATTTCTCTAATCTTATTAAAACATTTTGTCTGAAAATTCGCATCTCCAACAGCAAGTATTTCATCCACAAGAAGTATATCGGCATCAACATTAATAGCTACCGAAAAGGCAAGTCTCATATACATACCCGATGAATATGTTCTTACCGGATTATCAATATACTGGCCTAATTCTGAAAAACTTATAATATCATCCAGTCTGGCATCAATTTCCTTCTTTGTAAGTCCAAAAATAGATGCATTGGTGTAGATATTTTCTCTTCCTGTCATATCTGGATGAAACCCTGCTCCAAGCTCAATAAGTGAAGAAACTCTTCCATGCATTGTGATTGAACCAGAGTCCGGATAAATAATTCTTGTTAACATCTTAAGTGTTGTACTCTTACCACAACCATTCTTTCCTACTAAACCGACAGCTTCACCTCTTTTAATAGTAAAGCTCACATCATCAAGAACAACACGGTTTTCGAATTTGTTTCTCTTCCAGAAAAGCATTTTTTCTTTTAATTCTTTTCCCTTATCATAGTAAACCTTAAAGCTCTTAGTGACATTTTTTACTTCAATTGCTACCTGATTTTCCATGGTAATCTCTCTTTCTATATGCATATATCTGTTAAAATTCTTCTGCAAATCCTTTTTGAAGCTTTGTAAAAAGCAATTCTCCAATAACAATAAATACAATTCCCATAACAAGTGATAATAAAAGGTCGCTTAATTCCGGAACAACTTTATAATAAAGAATCTGCCTGTATATCTTAATAATTGATGTCATTGGATTAAGGTTAAACATTGTAATCAGCCATTTACCAACATGTGCATTCTCAACAACATCAACTCCATACATTACAGGTGTAAGATACTGCAGTGCCATGACAATAATTCCAAGAATATATTGCAAATCCCTAAGGTATACTGTTACTGATGCTACGATAAGTCCTACACCAAGGCAGAGAATATATTCAACTATCATAACAACAGGAAGGCACAATAACGCAACCGGATTAACTCCCCTTCCCGAAAAAATCAGGACAACAAATATAACAAGAAATGTAAGAAGCATATTCACAAATCCACTTGTTACAGTTGCAATAGGCAGTACTTCTCGTGGGAAATATATCTTTTTAACCATTTCTTTATCTCTTAAAACACTTGTCGAGCCATCCTGTACACTCGATGCAAAGAACATCCATGGCACAAGTGCAACAAATAAGAATATGTAATACTGCTCGTATTCCTGTTTCATAATAATAGAAAACACAAGTGTAAATACAACAAGCTGCAACAAAGGATTTAAAAACGTCCAGAAAAATCCAAGAACTGAGCCCTTATATCTTCCTCTCAAATCCTTTCGAACAAGACTTATTATCATTTCCCTGTATTCATATATTTCTTTAATCTGATTCATACTCTCTCCATTCTGCTGATTAAAATGCCGCGTACATAAATCCACTGTTATCTGTTACATAACTAAGTATTATTATTGCAGCAAAAAATGCATAATATACCGTCCATCTGACCGGCAATGGCTTTAACGCAAGAGCTTCTCTTACATTAACTCCCATTTCTTTAATTATACTGACAATTAAGACAACTATACACCCGATTCCTATTATCACAAAATCTCTTGTCTCTAATCCAATTGCAGCAAATGTCTGTGTATTCACCTGTGCAAAGTCAAGATTTACAATAAACATCTTTAGTGTATTTATTGCGCTATGCATTCCACTCACACTTACATCAAATACCCATCCTATATTTATAAGTATAAATGTTCTTAATATCTGAAAGCCTTTCCATATCCTGCTTTCAGAATTAATATGAAATACCTTAAACGCTTTCTTATAAACTGGGGATAAAAGATTACTTAATGCAATTATAACACCATTATACAATCCGTATACAATATATCTTGCCTCTGAGCCATGCCATACACCAACAATAAAGAATATCAGCAAATTTGCAAAACATATTGGAAGCATTTTGCCAAGATGATCTCCTAAATGCTTCTTTCCCCATTTAGCAGCCTTATTAGACCACTTGGATAAAGAAAATGGATAGAATATATAATCCTTCATCCATGTTCCCAGTGTAATATGCCATCTACGCCAGAATTCTCCTATGGATTTAGAAAAATATGGTTGTCTGAAGTTTTCGTCCATACGGACACCAAACATCTGTGCAGAACCAATAACTATATCAATTCCACCGGAAAAATCCATATATAACTGTACTGAATACATAAGAAGTCCTATTATTCTTATCATTCCATGAAACTGGTTGATATCTGCAAATGCAGCGTTTACAAATACTCCAGCTCTGTCTGCCATAATAAGTTTCTTAAAAATACCCCATCCTATTCTCTGTATTCCAAACTGGATATTCTTCAATGAATATTCATTTCCCTCAAAAAGCGTTGGAGCAAGTCTGTTATATCTTCCTATTGGTCCCTGCATTATCTGCGGAAAAAACGATACAAACAGTGCAAACTTAAAGAAATTTTTTTCGCATGCATATTTCCCCTGATATATATCAATTATATATGACATTGCCTGAAATGTAAAAAAAGATATTCCAATTGGAGCAACTATTGTAAATAATGAAAACTGTTTCCGGGTTCCAACGGCTCTTAATATATAGTTAGCCCCACTTATAGCAAATCCACTATACTTTATTGCTGCAAGCATTCCAAAATTAAGTAATAAAGCAATAACAAGATATATTCTTTTTTTATGCTTTATCTTATTCTTGTAACTTTTCTTTTCTTCTCTTGACAGCACCTGTTTATTCTGTGCCAGATACGCATCAGCTCCATTCTGGATACGTTCAAGCATGATTCCTAACAAATAAACCGTTATTGTCGTAAATAAAATAAACACTACTGCCTTAAGTCTGTATGACAGATAATAAATATAACTCATAACGAGCAGAACTGTCCATCTGTAATTTTTAGGAATCAGATAATAAAATACCAGTCCTATTAATAAAAATACGAAATATACTGTAGTTGTGAATGACATATCTATTCTCCTATACTCTGATACATCTTTTCATATGTATCATAAAATAATCTGAAGTATCAAGCGTCTTTTTCTCATCCTCTTCAAGAACCTCTGCTAATACAGCTGAATATCTATAAGCAAGCTCTCCTCCCATATGTCCTTCTTTATCGATAAATCTGTATCTTTAGTTTCTAACACTTCTTGTAAGCATAAGTTAAAATCATAGTATCTGACACCAAGTTCATCAAATATCATTCTCAGCTTTCTGTAAGCCTCTTCTATCCCAAGTCTCTTTTTACTTGATGGGGTTATAGGTGATGTCACACAGACTAAGTCAATATTATTATCTTTGCAATATTTGACGAGTTTTCTAAAATATTTTTCCGGGTAAGGATTAACATCTTGTTTTTCAATACCCATCTGACCTTTGACATACTCCTCTCCAACCGGATTTCCTGCCGGAAGCGGTAATGCAAAGAATCCCTTACCTGTATATGGACCACCTGCATCACTTGTATCAAGTGAATATATATTGGCAGCCTTATAGTCTTTCGACATTTTCTGTTTCACATTTGCTTTTATGTCTTCTAATTCGTATTTATATACAAATTTTTTAGTAAACGAATTTCTGAAGTCCATCATATCTGTATTTTCTATCAGGTACTTCCACTTTACCGGTGAAGTCCAGCTATACTGGTTGTACAGAAACGGCTCAGCAAAACATCCTTCACCAAGATTTCCATACCAGTAGTTATAATCTATATCCAGTATAACTTTTTCAACATCGTTAGTTCTGTTAAGTTCCTGTATAAGATAATATGAATCTTTTATTGTTTCTCCTGGTATAGACATATTTAATACCCTGTCATCCGAATTTTTCTCAATAGCAGCCGGATCTATCGCACACCTCGCATGTGATGCACCAAGAATAAATACATTCTCGTTATTCTCTTTAGAATCTGCTTGTCTGATTATATAATTAATATATCCCGTTTTGCAAAAAGAAAATCTGATAATGCCACAATAACTATCAATCCTGCTATAAATATCAGACATTTCATATACGGCTTTATCTTCTGCTGCATGATTACTCCTCCATCTACACATCTATACCATTATAAAAACATAAGATCATTTACTCACTATATATATATTTTCTGCCTGTTGCTTTCAATGTATCTAAATCTCCTGCATATCCTTCCTGATAAAATTCCTCAAGAATCTCTTCATGTTCATACTCAAAATAAAGATATCTGCGCTTTCTTTCGTCTCCCTCTTTATAATCGAATACTTCCTCACCCGTTGCCCCATCAAGAAGTCTTGAAAAAGCTTCCTGTAAATCATCATAAGATATAGGAGCTTCTGACACCGTGTAATCATGACTTTCATTCTTTCCTTTTACGAAAAGAACCGGATGCTGTCTGTTTCTTGGTCCATAAGAAAGCCCATATCCATGATCAGCCATAACAATAATAACAGAATTATCATATACACCATTTTCTTTAAGTTTCTTAAGATATGCATCTGTCATTGTCATACATGCTTCTACATTCTGTGCATAAGTACCCTCTTCTATTCTGTTCATATCTTTATCAAAGACAAATGGAACATGTGCACCCCATATATGTATAAACTTAAATGTTTTGTCATTAGTTGTTGTTACTTCAGAATTCTTAGCTTCATCATAAAATGTTTCGTTATCATATGTATATGCCTTACAATCATCAGGATTAGCTCTGAAATCCTCAAAATCCTGTGCTCCTACCATGCAGAATCTCTTTAGTACAAATGGTGCATACTTATATCCGCTTATCTGTATTTCCCTCTTTAAAAATGTGAAATATGAACTTATTCCTGTTTTATTCTTTATAATGTTACTGAATTTATACAGTTCCTCATCTGTTGTATATAATTCTGGCTCATAAAGAGACATTTTATAACCTTTCTGGGTTAACTTTGTAAGAAAAGGTGAATTAGTATATGCATCTGCCGCATATTCCTCAAAAGGTCTCTCATTTTCATACCATATTCCTGATAAAATAAATGGAATCGATTGTTTGGTGAAAGTATATCCGCATACTGTATTATCATAATATGTAAAATCTTTCATTATCTCCGCATATTCAGGATGATTTTGGGCAACCTCATTATATGTTCCACCTTCCATTGCATCCAACAGTAATATTATAAAATTGGTGTCTGAAGACATCTCAAACTCATCTTTGTCTGTAACAACCATTTCATAATCTTTATCAGCCACCTTAGTTGTAAGAACTACAGTTACCATAGTAACAGCAATCATAAGGAACATACATACTGATACTATACTTACTGCTTTTCTCATAATTACCGGCTTGAATTTTATTGAAAATGCTATAACTACTGCTGATACAACAACCCATACAACAATAGTTTGATATCTTCAGATATATAATCCTTCCATACTGGCTGTGTACCATCTAACCCAGGAAGATTCTTAACAAGAAAATTTCCCTGAATGTATGAACTTATAAATGCTATAAAATACATTGCAAGTCCAATATTATAAACCTTTGTATTAATTAAAAACATTATGCCTAATATAATAAGGCTTCCAATAAATAAAAGCACAAAAAGGCATGCCACAACCGGAATCAGCTGTTTTATCTCAAACCAGAACTGATCCTGATTGGAATAATATATCTCTATTGGTGCAAATACCATAAGCATAAAACTTGCTGCTAATGACACCAAAACAGCAGGAATAAAATCTTTTATATTCTTTTTTTCTTTCTTTTTATCCATTTTTACATCCTCATATATCACACTTAAAACTTACTAAAAACATGTATTCCACATTCCTACCATAAAAAAGTAAGACATTATACTTATTGATACCACTGTCATTACATTTTTATTAATCTTTATCTGAACTCCGTCAACCCCTGTAAAATATGCTGTCGGGAACAGGATAGGCAGCAGATATCGCGGCTGACATCCTGCAATATAGTTAGCACCAACCTCCGTAAATGATATATATAAGGCCGTTGCTACTAAAACTATGCATACTGCAGCACTAAAGAAATAAGCACCTCTTACACATGGCATTTTTATCTTTTTCTCATCCCTGTCAATATACATCAGTACAGCCATTAACATCAAAGTTATTGTTGTTCCCATTCCATAACCCATGTATGCCATTGAAGTAATAAATTCTTCAGCATAGTCAAGATCAAGATATTCTTTAAGGAAGTTTAACAGAGTTCCTGTATACTCACCCGGATTAGAAAGTATATATTTAATCTGCTCTATAGAATTAACATCTTCTCCCCCTCTTGTGTCACCGGTTCCTGAGGAACCAATAAGCATAGGAAGCAGGAATGTCATCATAAGAAATACTGCTACACCTACAATTAATGTATAATATATCTTTCTTTGCTTTTTATCAACAAATTTATCTTTTGGCATAAATAAAAGAACAAACATCAACACAAAATATATTGCTTTTGGTGCTATTCCCAGCAAAAAGCAGATATTCATCATTATCATATTTTTATATTCTAATTTCTTATCCCGGTTCTGAAGTTCAGAAATAAAGAAAGAATACCCCAGAGTTGTAAACCCTATTACCCAGTAATCATATGACATTGTAGATGCCATAAACATCGTTGTGGATGATAGTCCAATTACAGCCAGAAGAATCTTACCATTCTTTAGCTTTTTAATTGCGAAATACATTACCAGAACATATGTGAATAATATTACCATTTTAGAAAGCATAAATGTATGGAAAAATGACAGTCCCAATGCCCTTCCCATAATTATGCCAGCTGCCGCCGGAATATATGCAACAAATTCTTTTCCGATTTCACTTCCAAATCTGATATCTGTTAATTTTAATTCATATTGATATTCCACATCATTAAGAATTGCTTTGTATTCTTCCTCTGTTATTTCTCCCTGTGAATACATATATGTTGCCGCCTGTGAATCATAAAATGAGCTTTCTGCATTATACTTGGTATTATCAAAGGCATCTGCTATTGAAACACTTCTTAAATAATGAGTCTCATCATCCCATGTTACAAGCAGATTTCTTGGAGAAACCATTATATAAGTAATCCCCATTATAAGTGCTGCTGCTGCAAATATAACCTCAACACGCTTATATGCTATCTTTCCGCACAACACAATTGCAAATATAAGTATTCCAGCTCCCATACAGAAATACATTCTAAGATATGAATAACCGCCAGATATTCTGCTTAATATAAGTTTTTCCAATAAAACAGCTGCTATAATAATAACCACAAAAAGTGCTGTATATAACAGCACCTTTTTCCGGTTATTCTTTAATGCTTTAATCTGATGCATCTTATTGCTTATAAACATATCAATATAATCAGATACTGATTTAACATATGTAAGAAATAATGGCATTCCAATAACACCTGTCAGGCTTATTACTGCTACCATAACTTTATTTTCCATGTACTGAATTCCGTCCAGTACATAGCTCTGTTAAATAAAAATACTAATATCAGCATTATTATAAATGTCACTATCAGTTTTTTCTTTTTACTAATCACCTTAACCTCTGCCATTATATCCTCCGATGTTATTACATTCTAATCAACATTTATCTCTTCTTCGAATGGTCCGAATTCTAATATTTCTGATAAGTGATTCTTTCTTTCGCTTTCAGGTGGAATCACCATATAATCACCAAACATACGCTTTAAATATACATCGTTATTCTTTGGTATTTTAACAACAATATCCTCAAAAGGGCCTTCTGCAAGCGGAAACAAATCATCATATCTTATGGCCTGCTTTAACGGATGCATCTCTCCAAAGAAACATGATACCCACTCTGTCTTCTGTCCATTATATTTTGTTGCACTCTTTAAATATCTTTTGTTAATAAATTTTCTTGAAAAATGAGTCCACTTAAGAATTCTGTTAGCTATTATACAGATTGCACTTACAAGCTTTCTCTTCCATCCCTTTAGAAAAAGAACCGGTCTGTCAAACTCGCGTAAAATTCGAAGTTTACTCCAGAAAAACACTGACATAGTCTGTCTTTTTCGTGCCCCTTTATCATCAGGAACATTATCAAACGGATAAATTGCCACATCTATCCCCATAGGAACATTAGCATCTCTAAAAACAAATGGTATATTCTTTGTTCCTTTTCTTGCAATTTCAGCATTATAAAACGGAAATGTTTTATAAGAATCTATATCTAATACATTATATTTGTCACTATATTTTTCTCTTATTATCTTAATTATCTTGTCATAATCTTCTCTTAGCATTCCTATATCAATATCATCATCCCATGGAATAAACCCCTGATGTCTTTCTACACCTATAGCACAGCCGGCAAATAAGAAATATTGTAGATTATTTTCCTCACATATTTTTATAAAATCTTTAAAAACTGACAATTCTGACAGCTGTAATTTCCTAAGTATTTTAGGGTCATACTGTTTATTACTATTCATTTTTTGTGTTCCTCCTGGTCTGAATAATGATATACACTAACAATAATGCCGCCAGCAATGATACAAGTATCAGATATCCTAATGATGCTCCCGTAAGTCCCATTCTTACTGTCATAGTATCCATTATTAAAAATGATACCAGACATACTATGATATACAGAATTGTCATATATTTTTGCTTACGCATAATTGCAAGAACATAATAAAAAATAATATTAACTGCATTAATTCCACCACACAATAATAATAATAGTAGTGTAAGTTTATATTTTTTAAGATTAACTCCGTACAGCCATGATAAAACCGGAATTCCTAATATATATGCTCCAACCTCACATACGAATGTAAATCCTGTTATTATTAAAATCATTTTGCTTATAATATGCCAGAAATTTTTATATTTTTTTTCATAATAATTAACTGCCATAGCGGTCTGCATTGGCTTAAATATTATTCCACTAAAAAGGTTAATCACCATATTAGGCATAAAAACTGCAGTGTAATATAATTGTGCTTCATCACCAAGAACCCTGTCAACTGACAGCTTTGATGAATTAATAATGTAAGTACTAAGAAATGTGCTGACGGCTAGAGGAATACACATCTTTACAAGTTCCCATAATCTTTTCCTGTCCCCTGTCATTCTTACACTTACACGTTTAACAGCAATGCTGATATCAAGGAGCACAATCATTCCATATGCAACTACATTCATAATAATAAGTGCCAGTATAAGGTTTTTGCTTACTGCAACAGCTATAATAAGAACCAGTATGCTGAAAAAAATTCTGTAAAATTCAGACTTTCCTGAAATATCTATTCTGTCTTCCTTCTGAAATTCTCCTTCAAATGTATCTGCTATAGAATCTGATATCTTATATAAGCAGACAAGCAATATAATAATTACCTTCTGTATATCATAATTATTAAATACAACATAAACTATACTAGCCAGAAATGTTATTATACACATTACGATTCTTAATGTCAGATAATACTTAAAAGAATATTCATTTCTTACATCTGTAACCTGAAATGTTCTTATTTCAAAATAAGCAATTGTAACAAGCCACTGTGCAATTGATAAACCCACTGAAAACATTCCAGCCTGTGTTTCTCCTAATAAACGGCTTATTACAATTGTCATTACAAGTGTTGCTAAAGCAAAACAGGCTGTTCCCATAGTAAACCAGATATATTTATATTTATCATCCGGTTTTTTGTCAACACCCATTATTTTGTATATAAAATTCATTCAAACCTCTTAATCATTGAATTCTAGTTTATATGGATAGTGATTTTTTCTCTTTTCCACTGGCGGAAGTTCCATATAGTTACCATACATTTTTCTTAACTTTTTATCTTCGCATGCTGGCAAAGGCATCTTGACATCCTCAAAATCATATATCTGTAAAGGAAATGCCTCTTCTTTAACCATTATGTGCCAATATGGATTAGTATCAAACAAAAATGCCATTCTCTTTGTTTCTTTGTCATTATACATATTAGCTATCTCAAGACATTTTCCTGCAATCCATTTATGAGATATTCTGAACACAACCATTCCCGCATGGATAAGTCCTGTAACTGCATGTGTAAGCTTTGCCTTAAAGCCTTTATAAGGAAGCACAGGAAATGCAACATGTCTTAATATAAGTACTTTGCTCCAGAACCATGCACGTTTTGCCTGTTTCTTTAACTCCTCATCACTGTCCGGAATATTATCATATGGATATATGTCAAGGAATATTCCTAATTCGCATTTCAGATTTTTCAATGGCTCTTCAACAAATTTAGTTCCCTTTAACATAAGTCTTGTCGTCATGAGTGGATAGTTTTCCATAGTCTCAACATTAGCTATAGAATATTTATCACTATAATCTCTTTTAAAGACTTCTATCATCTTGTTAAAATCTTTTCTTGGCAGGACAACATCAATATCATCATCCCATGGAATAAATCCTTTATGTCTTAATGCTCCAATTCCTGAACCTGCATCGCCAAACCATGTAAGATTATTCTCTTCACATACCTTAATAAAATCCTTAAGTATTCCCAATTCGGTCTGCTGTACTTTTTTCAAAGTTGCTTCATCGTATTCCTTCATTGTTAATTATTCCCTTTTACTTGATATTATTTGACTTTTCACTGCTGCTGTATAACTTAGTCAATATACGTGCTATACCAGATGGCCAGAACTTACGATACATTGCATAATCTTCTTCTGATCTTTTACTGTCATGTATTATCTTAGATGTCTCTGAGTCTTCATGTATCCTGTGATATGTGAGAATCTTGTTACAGAATATAAATTCTCCATCTAATTGTGAAATTCTTTCCTCTGCCTCCCAGTCTTCATTAGATCTGAAACCATTTAAGAACACTGGTTCCATAAGGTTTGGTTTATAGTATGTTATAGACGGGCAGCATATTGGGGAACCCATAGAAAGTACTCTTCTTCTTGCAAATCTGCTTCCCCACATTGACTTAGGCCTCAATATGAATAACATGATCCTCTTAATTCTTAATAATTTGTTGGATTCAACCATCTTTCCATCACGAATTTCTGCATAATCTGTAAAGAAAATTAATGGTTTTTTCGCGTTCTTTGTATATGCCATAAGATTTTCTACATATGAAGGATTATACTTATCATCCTGGTGTGCAATAGTCACATAATCTGTTTCAGCTTTAGAATACGCAAAATTCCAGTCCTGTGTAATTCCATGTTCCCCATGATTTACATATACTTTCAGATTATATTTTTCTGCAATATCATCAATATACTTACTTGGTGTTGCTGTAGCTATCAATATATCAGACTTAACAGTCTGATTTATAAGAGATTGTATACACTCTTCAAGATATGGACTCTCTTTATACGCACATATTGCAAATGTGTGATTAGTATTTATGTCCTTATTCATAACTATTTCCTTCCTTAGCTTACTTTTTCTCTGACATATTATTTCTTACAGCTATTTCCTCTGTAAGATTTCTTAATTTGTCTTCAAGAACTGATATCTTAATAGACATAACGAATACCCTTAATATTAACAGGAAAATAACAACAACAAATACAAAATTAACATCTGCCTGAAATCCTAAAACATCTGCTCCCCAGCTTGCGATTCCCGGAAACACACTTAATAGCACCAGCACGAGTGCAAAAAATATCCAGAAAACAGTGTCATTAATATTCATCTGTGATTTTCTTAACTTTCTTGCAATATAAAAGCATGTAAGTATCGAAATAACTATTAAAACAACTTTTAAACTTAATGTCATACTTACAGCCCTCTCTTTCTAAACCACTGTACAAAAAGTATAGATGTAGTCATATTAAACATATACTTCATACTGTTTATTGGATTAAGATAACTTTCTCCAGCAATTCTCTCGCTCATCTCAACCTGATATTCGCCAACTTTAGCCCCACATCTTGTAAGATATGCCACAGTATCTGGTTCTGGGCCAAAGTTCATGCTTGTAGCAAGTTTGTGAATCATTCTTCTGTTAAACATTCTCATTCCTGATGTTGGATCTTTTATTCTCTTATGGCATGTAACAAGTATACAGAATTCAATAAGTCTGCTTCCCAGCATTCTTGCGGTAAATGGCTTCTTCTCTGATGCAAATCTTGAACCTATGACAATATCAAGATTGTCCTTTTCAGCCATCTGCTCCATCCCTTCTATGAACTGTGGATTATGCTGACCGTCCCCGTCAAACTGGATTGCATAGTCATAATCATTAGTCAGTGCATACTTCATACCAGCCTGAAATGCACCTGCCAGGCCAAGATTAATAGGAAGATCTACCAGATTATATCCATGTTCCCTGCATAATTTAGCAGTGTTATCTCTTGAGCCATCATTGATAACAACATAATCCAACTGCCCATAGTTATTGATAAGATTATCAACCACTCTGACAATATTCTCTTCCTCATTGTAAGCTGGAATAACAACCAGTACTCTCTTATCCATAAAATTCCTCTTTCTAATTAAAGATACTCATTCTTTCCTTCTTCACGAAGCTTTGCAAGTACCTGCTTGATTTCTCCTGCATTCTCTTTAGTTGTAATAAGAGTTGCATCTTTAGTATCAACAACAACGATATCTCTTAAACCAACTGTGGCAATAAGTTTTTCGCCACCTTCTATTACACAGCCCTTAGTATTAACCGCAACTACATTGCCGTTGATTACATTGCTGTTGTCATCATTCTTCTTAATTCTTCCAACTGCAAGCCATGAGCCTACATCATCCCAGCCGAAATTGCCTGGAAGCGTATAGATAGAATCTGCCTTCTCCATAATACCGTAGTCAACTGACTGTGACTCAAGATTAGGGAATTCTGCCTCAAGTACTGCATTTTCATCTGCTGTTCCCACTGCTGCCTTAATCTTTAATAAGCCTTCATATGTATCCGGCATGAACTTCTTAAAGCAGTCTAATATTGTAGATACCCTCCATACGAACATTCCACTATTCCACAGATATGTTCCATCTGCAAGGTATGTTTTAGCTGTCTCAAGGTCTGGCTTCTCGACGAACTTTTCAACTGAATAAGCATTATTCTTCTTGTCAGCCTGATTATACTTAATATAACCATAGCCTGTCTCTGGATAGTTCGGAGTAATACCTACTGTTACAAGGTTAGCCCCCTCTTCTGCAATCTGAACAGCTTCTTTAAATGTATCTGCAAACACTTCGTTATTCTTAATAAGGTGGTCTGATGGAAGTACTATCATAACTGCATCATCATATTTGCTTGCAACATGAACTGCTCCAAGACCTACACATGGTGCTGTATTTCTTCCAACAGGCTCGCATAAGATATTTTCCTCTGGAATACCCGGAAGCTGCTGCTTTACAAGTTCTCTGTAGTTCTTATTAGTAGCAACATAAACATCCTTAATATCAACCAATGGGCTGATTCGCTCTACCGTGAGCTGTATCATAGTCTTTCCGTCATCTGTAAGAGAAAGGAACTGCTTTGGCATATTAACACGGCTCTTTGGCCAGAAACGCTCTCCCTTACCACCTGCCATAATAAGTGCTGTAGTCTTCATAAATTCCTCCTTGTTCTGCCATATTGTTTTAACCATCAATTACGACATCTGTCTGTGCATCATAATATTTACCATCAGCTCTGATAGCACATCTATATGTGCCGCTTTCCATATCTGTTGTATCTATCCCACAAAAAAACGGTGCGTAGTTAATATTCTTATCTGCACCTTTTCTTAAATGAAATACTCTGTCACATACTGACTGTGCCTTAATCTTATAACAATTCTGTTCATTCCACAGAAAAATTACGGGATTATAATACACTTTATTTCCATTATATGCAAATCCCCTAAGCTGCATATCATCATGATATCCTGTTTCTGTCACCTTAACTGTAGGTGATACTTCCATATATCCAGCAGCCGGCCTTAATCTGTCAGCTTTCTGAGGTTTTCTGTATATTACAGAATATATCTCATCTCCGAATCTGTAGTTATTCTCCGTCTGTGTAAGAAGCGGACTATAGAAAGGGTCATATTTCTCAAGCTTGGGATGTTTTTCATATACCATATCCCTGGCATACATATTACGTCTGTTCTTTTCTTCATCCACCTCATCATCACCTCTTGAGAATGATTCATGATGAAAAAGAACAACATCATTTCTTAAGACATTGTAATATCCCTGTTCATACAGAGTCAGGCATATATCAACATCATTATGTGTTACTTCAAATGCTTCATCAAATCCACCAGCTTTATTGAATTTAGCCTTCTCAAGCATAAAGCATGCTCCTGTAACACACAGACAGTCATAATCAGCATAATTTCTGTAAGCCTTGATATTATCATCATCAACTGCCTTGGCATACAGATGTGCAAAACAGCTTGATTCATAATTAATTACACCTACATGCTGGATATATGATGAGTCCGGATACAGAAGCTTTGCACCAACCGCGCCGGTACTTTCCTGCTTTGCCTGTCCGGCTAGTACTGAAAGCCAGTCTGTATCTTCATAATCCTGTCCGATTATTTCAATATCATCATTAAGAAATAATAACATGTTTCCAGTCGCTTTCTTTGAACCTATATTACACATTTTAGAAAAATTGAAATCAAATCTTTCGTATGTGTACGAAGCATTTTCTCCAAATTCAGCTATCAGCTTTTTATATTCATTTCTGTTGTCTTCATTACTCCCATTATCAATAACAACAATTTCATATTTCGTGTATTTCGTGTATTTTTTTATACTTTCAAGACAAACCTTAAGAATTTCCGGGTTATCTTTGGACGGAATAATGATGCTGACACAATCATTCTCAGAAAGAGGATAATGTATATGCTGTACATTTTTATTATGTTTATCAGTAACCACACATACATTTTTGTTCTTTAATTCAGGCAGCAAACATTTATACTCAGAAATATCTGATTCTTCTTTATAATCCGCCTTTTTATGAGCAAGAATCTGATGAATGTGTCCAACATTCTCTACTGAATTATCTGATAACAGGAACAATGAGGTCTTGTAACTGTCAAACTTACTATCAGAACCAAAATTATCTATAAACTCTTTCATTTTATGAAGAAAAAACTGTTTTCTCACGACATACACATTGCCAATATAATTGAATGAGAGCAGTGTGTTCCATGAATAATCAGGTTTACAATCTGGATTTTCCCGTTTACCATTGTCATTAATAATGTCTGAGTCACTATAAATGTATTTTATATTTCTACCTGCTTTTTTCTGAATCAATATATAATGAGACACTTTTTTCTCATAATCATCACACAATCTGTAATCAGCACTACACAATGCAGCATATTCTGCAGAAACTTTTTCTACCGCTTCCATCACTTGCTTTACAGTACTATTTTCTTTAACAGATACTACCTGAACACATTGATTTTCTGATATGGCATTCTGTCTTGGTTCTACATTCTTTATATATGACTGATAAACCTTTTCATCAGTCATATTCTCACGCATTTTCTGCCCTAACGCATACTTGAATGTAAGAAAACCCTCTCTATTGATTATCTCAAATGCTCTTGTTAAAAACATCAATTCTCTCCATGAATTTTCTTTAACCTCTCACTGACAATATCCGCAGAACGCTTATACGCCAGATGTTCCTTAGCATATTTCTGACCATTCCCAGCAATTCTTTCGTAGAAATCCTTGTCCTCATAAAGCCTTCTCATATAGTCTGCTGCCTCATCAACATGTGCATCAGCCCATACATTGCCCTTCTTGAACGCTCATAATCCTTATCAAGCTCTATCATGTCGTAACCGACCATGCATGCTGTGTCACTGTTCATAAACTCTGTATTGCCCGACCAGTCAGTTGCAATAACCGGTGTACCAACATACATTGACTCAGCCATAACAAGTCCGAAGCCTTCAGAACGGTGAAGTGAAACATACACATCCACATCGGCAAGAAGTGTATTAACCTCACATCTTCCCATATGACCGCACATATAATAAATGTTGTCGCAGTCCTCTATTACAGAACCAATGATTTTTTCATCTTCTGCAGATAATTCTGCCTCGCTTATCTTGATAACAAGTCCGACATCCTTATACTTTTCTTTCGTCTGCTCATCTTTGCAGAACGCTTCTTTAAAAGCTTTAATTGCAGCAAGCGGATTCTTTCTTTCCATAACGCTTCCACTGTTATACATTACAAGGAACAGGAACTTATCTTCCGGAAGATTAAAATGCTTTCTGTCAAACTTCACAGTATCCGTCTGCGGTGCAACACAATGCGGAACTGTTATTACAGGCTTGTCTGTGTATTTCTTCAAAGTATTCGTAACGAAATCCGACGGTGTCCAGACTTCATCAACAAGCTTGAATGCCGGAAGCCACTCTTCTGGAAATGTCTCCAGCTCCCATGCCCAGTATCCTATGTTATATCTGTAATCCCATACTTCTTTTCCAAGGCTTAAATATGCTACCATGAATTCACTTGCATTAACATGAATAATATTAACATCATACGGAAGCTCTTCCGTAAGTCTGTCATCGTAAGTATCATTGCTTCTTGAACCTCCTGGCGGAACAAAGAAATCTCTTATAACATGAGGTTCTTGATTCTCATCAAGCAGCCTGCACATGATTCTTGCGCTCTGTCCAAGTCCGTTATCGCCCTTAATATTACCTATTATATTGGCACCACATTTGTATCTTCCTGCCTCATATTTCTCAATAGAGTCTGCCGACAGCTTGTCTGTGGCATTATTAATTATTCCTGCTTTCATCTTACTTAATAGCTTCATAGGAATAATCTTGGTCAGCACTGGTCTCAATGCTTCTCCCGTATTAAGAAAAAATTTTGATAAACCCATATAAACCTCAACATTCTATCTGTTATTCATCTGGCTGTTAATAAAGTCTCTCACCATACCACCAAGTCTTTCCGGGGTATACTTGTCCAACGCATGTCTGTATGCATTCTCATCAACAAGTCCAGAATTAATCTTCTTATCTATATTCTTCATTCCATTCGCAAGACTTATAACCTTATCATCATCATCACCGGCAAGACTGAATCTTTCCACACAGTCACCTACTACCTCGTCAAATATTTTAAGATTACTTGCAAGTATTGGCTTATTATGCTTCATAACCTCTAATATAGGCATTCCGAAGCCTTCTGCCATAGAAGGAAACACAAAGCATGAACAGTTGTTATACAGGTCATATCTTGTAGTGTGTGACACATATCCAAGATAGGTAAGACCTTCAACCTCTGTAAGTGCAGTCTCAAGAAGCTGTTCAATATCATCCTCCTGCATCTTACCGGCAAGAATAAGAGGTCTTGTTCCGCCTTCTTCCCTGTATCTTCTGTACGCTTTAATAAGGATATCAACGCCCTTACGCTTCTCCATATTACCTATATACAAGAAATAATTCTCATCCTTAGGCGGTACATATCTTGTAAGCGGATTAGATATAATGTAGGCATTGCAGCTTGGAATCTTCTTAGCCTTTGGAAAATACATCTCTGTATCATCCTTAGTCTGCTCCGAATTATACAGAATCATATCTGTATGTCTTAAAGTCACACCAAGATTAAACTTAAAATAATAGCTGTATATTTTCCCAAAGTATCTTACATACTGAATAGGAAACATATCGTGTATTGTGATAAGTGTCTTAAAGCTTCCACCGAGATTAATAGGAATAATCGAATTAACCTCCCAGAATATATCCGGCCTCACCTGCTTTAATTCTTTCTTAATAAATGCAAAATATGCATACACACCCGCACTTCTATATACAGGCTTTCCCCATTCAATAACCTTGATTCCTCTAGCCTCAAATCTCTTAATATATTCACTCTCTTTAACATCTGTAAAGAGAACCCATTCAAATTCATCATATGTTATGAGCTGTTCTAAGAAGTCATTAAGATACATGCCCACACCACTTGGTCTGCTGCCTAAAGTTCTTGCATCAACAGCAATCTTTAATTTCTTCATAACTGTATTCTCTGCCCCCAATAAATAATCTTTCATTCTATCAGAGTATTTCCATAATATGCATGTTCAAACTATCCCTGTAATAAAACATGTTTCTTTTGATTTTACCATATTATAGATATAATTGCTATACATTATTTTCTACACACAAATACACCAGCCTCTTTGGTTATTGTCATAGGTTTCACAAGCTTTTTCTCTACATATTTTTTAAAATCTGTATACTTATCCACAAGGTACTCTTTCTGATTGCCATGACATGATAGTATATAATCTACCAGCGGTTCTGCTTCATCAACAACAAGCGCATCTTTATAATCTCTTCTCTCAACATCTGAAAAATGTTTTTTTAATATCTTATCTCCATTATCAAGTCCGAATTTTTCAAAAAGCTTATCTGCTTCAAGTGCAATTCTCTTATCGTATCCCGACACAAGGCGGCTTATCTCCTGCATATGCCTGCTGCCATATGTACTGCACACAAGCACTCCTCCAGGCTTTAACACCCTCACAATTTCATCAAGTGCCTTATTGACATTTTTACAATAAAACAGCACATGATTAGCAATCACCAGATCATACGATTCATCTTTTGCCCATGTCTTTTCGCATGAAGCCACTTTGAACCTGAATGATACATCAATATCTCTTTCCTTCCAGCTCTCTGTTGCTTTTTTTATATTTCTTCTCGCATCACTTATCATGCCTTCTGATATATCCGTAAGCTCTATATATATGTTTTTTTTCTTCCCTGAGAATTCATTTCTCTTTCCTGTCATGGCAAGCTGACCTATATTGTCAACCCACAATGTTCCATCACCACACCCAATCTCAAGAATTCTCATCCCCTTAACAATACCACACTGCTCATATACCCACGGAAACCATCCCTGTTTATTAACTGAAAACCTGTTATGAAGATTAATTCTTGCAGATATATTTCCCGCATTAATGTACTGATTCTTCATGCTGTCTTCCATATTAGTAAGATGGATAATCTCCAGCATATTACTCCAGTCAACTCCTTTTCCCTCTTTAATAGAGTCTTCTGTTTCTTCAATAGCTTTACATACAAGCTGCATCTGTGCAATCTTGTCCTGAATCATACGCTTCTGAAGTTCAAGTGAATTCTTAAGCACATGATAATCTGAATCACCAATTGTCATATTTCTTATATCATCCAGTGTAAATCCAAGATATTTAAGCAATAATATCTGCTGTAACCTTGTAAAATCTGAATCCGTATAAAATCTCACTCCCTCATCAGTAAGAAGTGAAGGCTTTAATATGTTCTGCTGGTCATAATATCTTATAGTCCTTACTGAAACATTTGATTTCTTCGCAAATTCGCCTGAAGAATAATACCCGTCTTTATGCATATATTACTCCTTGTAAAAATTTTTCAAAAAACACTTGAAGGTGACGTTACGTCATCTTTTATTATATACCTGACTTAAAAAATGTCTACTTGAAAATTAACATAACATTTTAACAAACAAGGAGGAACTTCAATTATGAAGGGTATTATTTTAGCTGGTGGTTCTGGCACACGCCTTTACCCACTCACAATGGTAACTAGTAAACAGCTTCTTCCAATCTATGATAAGCCAATGATTTATTATCCACTCTCAGTTCTTATGAGTGCTGGTATCAGAGATATTCTTATCATCTCTACACCACAGGATACTCCTAGATTCAAAGAGCTTTTAAAGGACGGAAGCCAGTTCGGTGTCAACCTTACTTACGCTGTACAGCCAAGCCCGGACGGACTTGCACAGGCATTTATTATCGGTGAGGAATTCATCGGTGATGACACTGTTGCCATGGTTCTTGGAGATAATATATTTGCAGGTCACGGTCTTAAGAAGAGACTTAAGGCAGCTGTTGAGAATGCTGAATCAGGAAAGGGTGCAACAGTATTTGGCTACTATGTTGATGATCCTGAAAGATTTGGTATTGTTGAATTTAATAATGAAGGAAAGGCTGTCTCTATCGAAGAAAAGCCAGCGCAGCCTAAGAGCAACTACTGTGTAACAGGTCTTTACTTCTACGACAACAAGGTTGTTGAATACGCTAAGAACTTAAAGCCATCTGCAAGAGGCGAGCTTGAGATTACCGACCTTAACCGTATCTACTTAGAGAAGGGTACTTTAAATGTAGAGCTTCTCGGTCAGGGATTCACATGGCTTGATACAGGAACACATGAAAGTCTTGTAGAAGCTACTAACTTTGTTAAGACTGTTGAGACTCATCAGCACAGAAAGATTGCATGTCTTGAAGAAATCGCTTACTTAAACGGCTGGATTAACAAAGATGACGTCCTCAAGGTATATGAAGTATTAAAAAAGAACCAGTATGGTCAGTACTTAAAGGATGTCTTAGACGGCAAATATGTTGACAAGCTTCATGAATAATTAAGTACATTTAGTTAAAACATTTTTCATATAAGAACACATTTTAAATATTAAGGAGATTAATTATGACAATTATTGTTACCGGTGGAGCCGGATTTATCGGAAGTAACTTTATATTTCACATGTTAAACAAATACCCAGACTACAGAATCATCTGTCTTGACTGCCTCACATACGCAGGTAATCTTTCAACTCTTGAACCTGTTATGTCTAACCCTAACTTCAGATTCGTTAAGGAAAGCATCACAGACCGTGAAGCTGTTTACAAGCTTTTCGAAGAAGAGCATCCAGATATGGTTGTAAACTTCGCTGCTGAGTCACACGTTGACCGTTCTATCGAGAACCCAGAAGTTTTCCTTACAACTAATATTCTTGGTACACAGGTTCTTATGGATGCCTGCAGAAAGTACGGTATTCAGAGATACCATCAGGTATCTACTGATGAAGTATACGGCGATCTTCCACTTGACAGACCTGACCTTTTCTTCACAGAAGAGACTCCAATCCATACATCAAGCCCATACAGCTCATCAAAGGCTGGTGCAGACTTACTTGTTCTTGCATACCACAGAACTTATGGACTTCCTGTTACTATTTCAAGATGCTCTAACAACTATGGACCATACCACTTCCCAGAGAAGCTTATCCCTCTTATGATTGCTAATGCTCTTAACGATAAGCCACTTCCAGTTTATGGCGAAGGTCTTAACGTTCGTGACTGGCTCTATGTTGAGGATCACTGCAAGGCTATCGACCTTATCATCCACAAGGGACGTGTTGGTGAAGTATACAACGTTGGTGGACACAACGAGAAGAGAAATATTGATATCGTTAAGCTTATCTGCAAGGAGCTTGGCAAACCTGAATCACTTATCGTTCATGTAGGTGACAGAAAGGGACATGATATGCGTTACGCTATCGACCCAACTAAGATTCACAATGAATTAGGATGGCTTCCAGAAACTAAGTTTGAAGATGGTATCAAGAAGACAATTCAGTGGTATCTTGATAATAAGGAATGGTGGGAGACAATCATTTCTGGCGAATATCAGAACTACTATGAGAAAATGTATAGCAACCGCTAATTAACACATTTATTCTGTAAGGAGATTTGACATGAAGATATTAGTTACCGGCGTTGGCGGTCAGCTTGGCCACGACGTTATGAATGAACTGATAGGCAGAGGTCATACAGGCGTTGGCAGCGACATCGCACCTGAATATTCAGGAGTTGCTGATGGAAGCGCTGTCACAACAGCCGAATATGTACCTATGGATATAACTGATGCTGCTCAGGTTTCTGAAGTTATCACTAAGGTTTCACCTGATGTTATAATTCACTGCGCAGCATGGACAGCCGTTGACGCTGCTGAAGATGATGATAAGAAAGCCAAGGTGAAGGCTATCAATGCAGATGGTACTCAGAATATTGCCAATGTCTGCAAACAGCTTGACTGCAAGATGGTATACATCAGTACTGATTATGTATTTGATGGTCAGGGCGAAACACCTTGGGAACCAGACTGCAAGGACTACAAACCTCTTAATGTATATGGAGAGACTAAGCTTGCCGGAGAACTTGCTGTTTCTAACACTCTTGATAAATACTTTATCGTGCGTATTGCATGGGTATTTGGTGTTAATGGAAAGAACTTTATTAAGACTATGCTTAATGTTGGAAAAACTCATGACGAGGTTCGTGTTGTCAACGACCAGATTGGTACACCAACTTACACATTAGATCTTGCAAGACTTCTTGTTGATATGGTTGAAACTGACAAATACGGTTATTACCATGCAACTAATGAAGGTGGATACATTTCATGGTATGACTTTACTAAGGAAATCTATGCACAGGCAGGTCTTTCTACTAAGGTTACACCTGTAACTACTGCTGAATATGGCATTTCTAAAGCTGCAAGACCTTTTAACAGCCGTTTAGATAAGAGTAAGCTTACTGCTAACGGATTCACTCCGCTTCCAACATGGCAGGATGCTCTTCACAGATTCTTAAAGGAAATCGGTGAGATTTAATATTTCAAAGGAGATTTTATCATGGGACAGATTACAATTGAAAAGAATGTCGCAGGTATCGAAGGACTTTGTGTCATCACTCCTGCTGTTCACGGCGATAACCGTGGATATTTTATGGAAACATACAGCCAGCGTGATATGGAAGAAGCTGGTATCAATATTAACTTTGTTCAGGACAACCAGTCTATGAGTACTAAGGGTGTTCTTCGTGGTCTTCACTTCCAGAAGCATTTCCCACAGACAAAGCTTGTAAGAGCTATCAAGGGAGCCGTTTTTGATGTAGCTGTTGACCTTCGTACAGACTCTGAAACTTATGGAAAGTGGTATGGAATCCTTCTCACAGAGGAGAATAAGAAGCAGTTCCTTATCCCTAAGGGATTTGCACATGGATTCCTCGTTCTTACTGATACAGCGGAATTCTGCTACAAGTGCGATGACTTCTATCATCCTAATGATGAAGGTGGTCTTGCATGGAACGATCCTGCAATCGGCATTGAATGGCCAGAGCTTACTGGAACTTACAATGGCTCAGCTTCAGGCGAAGGCTACGCTTTAAACGATGGAACAAAACTTAACTTAAGTGATAAGGACCAGCTTTGGGATACACTTGAGAACACATTTAAATTCAACTAAATAAAATAGGAGATTGGTGCTTTTCGCTATTGATACTTGGTTGTTGCTGCAATTTGCTATCGATATTAGGGAAAACCTACTAATCTCCTGTTTTTTTCTTGTTTAGTATGTCTTTTTTGTCATTGTTAAACTTAATTGACAAGATTTCACCTACCACTCTACACTTTTTCATCATTTGTGTAGGTCTTTTCTCTCCACTTTTTATCTGCTGCTATAGAATTGAGCTACTTTTACCAAAAAAAGACCTACTAACGCACCATATTGGTAATTGTTAGTAGGTCTCGTCCCATATCTTATTCAATTATTCCCTCAAAAAGACCCACTCAATCTACACAATTATCTTAGTTAGTAGGCTTTTTGCCAAAATCAGCTGCAGTACATGTATTCGCTAAACCCACCCAGCAACTTCCGCAACTTCAATGTTCCCCAGGATGATACGTAGGAACAACTTCTTTTATAAGTTCACGGATATTACCAGTTTCTGAATAAGCTTCTTCCTTAAGCTTCTCAAGGTTATCAAAGAAATTCTCTTTATCAAACTCAATTGGTTTTCCAATGTGGATAAGCTTGTTATCCGTCTCCTGAAGACCTTCTTCTTTCATAAGAAGCTCTTCGTAGAGCTTTTCGCCAGGACGGAGTCCTGTGTATTTAATTTCCATATTGACGCCAAGTGTATAACCTGACAGTCTGATAAGGTTCTTTGCGAGATCATCAATCTTAACAGGCTCACCCATATCAAGAATGAATATCTCTCCACCTTTGGCATATGCACCTGCCTGAAGAACAAGTGAAACCGCCTCTGGTATAGTCATGAAATATCTTATAATATTAGGATCTGTAACCGTAACCGGTCCACCAGCCTCAATCTGTCTCTTAAAAAGAGGAATGACTGAGCCGTTACTTCCAAGTACATTACCGAATCTTACAGCAACGAAATCTGTCTTGGATATCTCGTTATATGTCTGGACAATCATCTCACAGATACGCTTTGTTGCTCCCATTACATTAGTTGGATTAACAGCCTTATCTGTACTTATCATAACAAACTTCTTAACACCATACTTATCAGCCATTCTTGCAACATTCCATGTACCGACAACATTATTCTTAACAGCCTCATCAGGACTGACTTCCATAAGCGGTACATGCTTATGTGCTGCTGCATGATATACAATGTCAGGTTTATACTGTGCAAATACGCTTTCAAGTCTTGAAACATTTCTTATTGAACCAATAAGAGTAACAACATTGGCATCAGGATAATTAATCTTTAATTCCTGCTGAATATCATAGGCATTATTCTCATATATATCAAATATAATGAGTTGCTTAGGCTTGTGGCTTACAAGCTGGCGGCACAGCTCTGAACCAATAGAACCGCCACCTCCTGTTACCATAATAACCTTATCCTTAACATAACCCATGATAGATTCAATGTCTACTTCAATCGGGTCTCTTCCAAGAAGATCAAGCACATCAACATTACGGATAGAGTTAACATTAATCTCTCCATCTACCATCTGATATACACCTGGCAGAATCTTAAGAGTACAGTCAGTCTCTTTACAAATGTTTAATATATCCCTTTTAACTTCATTAGACGCTGATGGAATTGCAAATATAATCTCATCAATATCATAAAGCTTTGCTGCTTCCTTAATCTTGTCCCTTGTTCCTATAACCTTAACGCCTCGTATGTATTTACCAACCTTGCGGCGGTCGTCATCAATAATACATGCAATATTAGAGTTGGCAAGATAGCTCGAATTCTGTATTTCTCTCATAATGACATTAGTTGCCTCTCCGGCACCAATAATCATTACATTGTTGGAAGTCTTAATATTTCTGTATTTGTTAAGAACAGTTCTTATCATTCTGTACATAAAACGACTTGCGCATATTGCAATAATAAGGTATATTGCCGCATTAAAATAGCAGCTCCTAGGAAGCATATTACCAACAATCTTATTGCTTAAGAAATGCACTACTTCTACAGTAATACACGCTTCAGCAATCCTGTACACCTCAGCTATACTCGCATACTGCCACAGACTGTGATAAAGTCTGAACAGCCAGAATATAAGCAGAGACATTATCGTGTACGGAAGCACGTTCTCTACATAATTACTAATATACTGAGGTTCTATAGATACAATACCTACATCAAATCTCATAATAAGCGACAGATATACGCATGCATTCAGTAAAAATGTATCTGTTAAAAACAAGAAAAATCTTCTTACCAGAAGCTGTATTCTGTCCTTTTTAGTCTCACCCATCATATGTTCCTCGTTTCTTTAGCAGGCTTTTTAGCAGCTAACCCACATACTGTACCAATTCCATAAGAAATATGCAACAGGAAAAATAAAAATGGCAGTGCAAAACATGTTTTATTGCGCTCCTTTTTTGCTCCTATTACTGCAACAATCGACATAACTACTGCCAACAGACAGTATGCTCCCCACATAAGTCCTGTAAGACCGTATACAATACGCGAAAAAAGCGACTTCACAGCAAGTAGCTTACATGACACACTTGCAACTGTTGTAACAATAATAGCCATGACAAAAGCCCACGGAACAAAATGATATATAGAAAGGCATCCTGGACATACCTTGCTTGTCTTTCCAATCCAGTATCCATTAGCATATTTCTGCTTAAGCATCTTAGGAAGCGAACTTCTTGTATGCTGGTATGATATTATATCCGGACAGAACCTTAATTTAAACCCTGCTTTTCTCATACGGTAATGAATTTCATTATCCTCAGTTCTCGCAAGAGACTCATTATAATGTCCGATTTTATCAAAAACCTCTCTTCTATATGCAGCATGGAACAATGATTTCATATATATCTTTTCTCCTGTTCCATTACCACCATTACGGTAGGGTGCTATGCTTGAACCAAACATAGAACTCTCGGCAAGAAGAAGTGTATCCTTCCATGGTGTCTCTTCATCAACTATATTAGGCCGGACACCGCCAACAACCATCTCGCCTTCTTCTAAAACTTTAACATTCTTGCTGACGAAATCCTCTGGAATATGTGCATGCGCATCGACTCTTATAACAGCTTCCCCTGTATAATTATCAAGCAGCACGTTCCATCCGCACGGAAGTGTCTTCTTAGGATTATCAAGCACAACTATCTGTCTTGCTCCCATCTTATTCTCATCTGCGAACTTCTGCATAACAGCCTTAGTTCCATCAGTTGATGCCGAATCAACAAGTACAACCTCCATAAAATTATGGTCATAATCCTGTCTGCTTATGTCATCAAGAATATTCTTTATCGTATTCTCCTCGTTATATGCAATAACGGCAATCGTAATAAACATAATCTACCTACTTCTTAATAGTCATTTTTTCACTGCCAACAACAGATGTAAATGTATCCCATAATACAGATGCATCCGCCTGCACGCCAAAATGTTTCATACTCTCAAGGTTATAACGCATCTTTGCTGGTAACACTTCATTAATATATATATTATCAGTGCTTTCTTCATCAACAGCCTCGCCAAGAAGCTTGTCCTCATCCTTATAGGCAATGCTTGTCCTTGATGTTAGTCCGGCAGGAAGAAGAAGTGTCGCATACATCTCCTTAGTGTACTTCTTAACATACTTAGGAACCTCTGGTCTTGTTCCAACAAGAGTCATATCACCGGCAAGTATATTAAAAAGCTGAGGAAACTCATCCATTCTGTACCTGCGTAAAAATGCACCAACCTTAGTAATTCTTGAATCATTATCTACAGTTACAGCAGCACCTAACTTGCTTGCGTTATCAACCATAGTTCTGAACTTATATATACGGAAAATCTTTCCGTACTGTGTTACCCTTGCCTGTCTGAAAAACACTGGTCCCGGTGAGTCCAGTCTTATTGCAAGTGCAATTATACCCATTGGAATAATTAGGACTGCCAGCATAATGCCTGCAACAACCACATCAAATGCTCTCTTCACCTTAAGCCACATTCTGTGCTTCATAAGTATATTGTAGTATTTTCTGACTTCCTTAGTTCTCATCTCATCAGGAAGAAGTCGCCATGGTCTTAATTCCATCGTATCAATCCCCTCTTAAATATTGATAAATAATCAGTAATACATGTCCGATTATTTCAATCTGTTAAACTGTTCGATAACATATTCAACCTGCTCATCTGTCAGACATGTGTGCAGTGGAAGTGTTATCTCGTTATGGTACATATTATATGAATGTGGGAAATCCTTAATATCAAATCCCATGTTCTTATATGCTGTATGCATTGGAAGCGGCTTATAATGTACATTAGTTGCTACACCTGCCTCGGCAAGTCTTGTAATCAGTGCATTACGCTCCTCAACATCCTTTCCAAGAAGTCTTACAAGATACAGATGACCACTTGAAGTATATTCATCTGTAAAATGCTTCATAATATCCACATCATCAGCTGCAATCCCTTGTGTGTATCTCTCAATAATATCTCTTCTTCTCTTAAGAAGTCCCGGATATCTCTTAAGCTGTACAAGTCCAATAGAAGCCATGATATCAGTCATATTACATTTGTAATAAGTTCCTTTGATATCATATTCCCATGCACCAAGCTTAGTCTTTGCAAGCGCATCCTTAGACTGACCGTGAAGTGAGAAAAGCATTATCTGCTTATAGATATCCTCATCATCAACCCCAGGAACACTTCTCCATGTAAGAGCTCCGCCTTCTGCTGTTGTAAGGTTCTTAACTGCGTGGAACGAAAAGCTTGTGAAATCAGCCTTCATACCGCTCATAACACCACCCTCACTTGCACCGAACCCATGTGCAGAGTCAGCAACTATAGCTACTCTTCCGATTGCTTCCTGTAATTCATTCCCTGGCTTGAATATATCCTTCTTACTCTCTACAATGTTTCTTATCCTGTCATAATCCACCATAACCCCGCCAATATCTACAGGTATGACTGCCTTGGTATTCTCATTAATTGCAGCCTCAAGTGCATCATAATCAAGATGATATGTGCCCTTTTCTACATCAATAAGCACAAGCTTTGCATTAACATGTGCAACAACACTTGCAGATGCAGTATAAGTATAAGCCGGCACGATAACCTCATCGCCCTCGCCTATTCCAAGTAAACGGAGTGCAGTCTCAAGACATGCTGTAGCTGAATTAAGACATGCCGCCCTGTTACATCCTACAAACTGAGCAATATTTCTTTCAAACTCTTTAGTTCTTGGACCTGTTGTAATCCATCCCGATCTGAGTGCTTCGGCAACTGCCTGAATCTCTTCCTCTGTTATATCCGGTGGTGAAAATGAAATATTCATAATTAATTATCTCCTCTTCGTAGTATATCCAATCCGCGAAACTTATACCCTCGTATCTTTCGATTTTATCACAGACCGCACATTTTATCAATTAATTCTCTCCTGTGTCTGTTTTGTGCTATAACAGTTTTTAATTTATCTATATTCTTAGCTGGAACCCACGCCTTTCCCGCATTATAATACTGGTTAATTATCTTCCAGAATTTCTCTGGAAAACTAAGCAAGGCAACGAGCATCTCAATGTCAGTATCGTCAAGCGGCTTACAACGGTCATATTCATCCACAAGCCTGTATGCAACATTAATGTCCCAATCGTGTTTCTCCATAACCTTTCTGAGAAACTGATAAAGGTCCACAACCTGACAGTCATTGTGACATTTCTCAAAATTAGTAACTGCATCACCTCCGATTCCAACATCAAGAAAAATGTTATGATAATTGTAGCTTCCATGAATAAGCTCATTAGTCTGCTCCATCCGGTTAAATCTTTCATCAAACATCTTAGATTGTACCAACTCACTGGCGGCAAGTGCCTCCCTGTAAAATCCATCTATCGCAGCAAGTGCAATCTGTTCAAATTCATTCTTTTTCTTCTTGCCCCTCATATAATTGGCAGCCTTCTTTATCTCTTTCGTATGCCTGTCAAAATTCTGCCTGATTCCAGTTCCTTTATCAAACTTCACATATATATTCTGTCCGCAGCTCTCGCTCGCAATCAACTCCGCATTCTGACACTCAGCCTCCATCTCAGCAAGCGCCATGCACTCCCACTGCCTCATGATATTCTGTCCTGCATCATCACGGACATATTTAATGCCTTTGGAAGATACCACATTTAAACAAATGTGTAATCTTGCCAGCGTTCTTACCGCCTCAGTTACATCATCTACAGATTTTACATCACATTCTCTTCCTCCAAACCAGTTCTTCACGACATATTTACGTCCGTCATCACCAATAGTGAATAACCCGCCATCCTTATTTCTTATATATGTATCAACACTTTCAAATCCAGCCTTACAGACTGCATTAGTCACAGCCTCGTCGCGGTAATAAAACCCATCATTTCTTGTACATTCAAGAAAAAGCCGGCATCCCGCATCAGTAAACAGAATTACCCCTCCACGCCCCTTAATCATCTTCTTAACTTGCATATCATAAGCCTTAAGACATTCCAATGATTTATCGTTCATAATCTCCCCCGTTTCTGTACTTGATACAGACGTCTTCTGCTCACACACCTACGTCTGCCTTATCTTATGAAATTAACCGTGCCTATATTCCTTTGAATTAACATAATCATTATCTTGATGAAAATGTATTTTTTTCTTATAATACATAGATGTGAGTTTCACATTTTAACTAAATTATTAATAGCAGGGGGATATTATGCCTGAGAATTACACCATAGACATGCCTGAAGCAGTCAGAAATATCATACATACAATAGAAGAACACGGCTTTAAAGCCTATGCTGTTGGCGGCTGTATACGAGACAGTATCCTTGGCCGAAACCCAGATGACTGGGATATAACCACTTCTGCTGTCCCAGCTCAGATAAAAACTTTCTTTAAAAGAACTATTGATACAGGAATCGTTCACGGTACTGTAACAGTAATGGTCAATAAAACAGGTTATGAAGTTACTACTTATCGTATTGATGGCGAATACGAGGATGGCAGGCATCCGAAGTCTGTAGAATTTTCAGACAGGCTTGTTGATGACCTGTGCCGCCGTGATTTTACGATAAATGCCATGGCATACAACGACACTGATGGATTTGTTGATGAATTTAACGGTCTTGATGATTTGGATGCAAAAATAATACGCTGCGTTGGTGAACCAGAATTAAGATTTACAGAGGACGCTCTGCGAATGATGCGTGCCATAAGATTTTCTGCACAGCTTGGCTTTACCATTGATGAAGCAACGTGGAATGCAATTAAAAAGCTTGCCCCATCAATCAGCAAAATAAGCATGGAGCGTGTGCATGTAGAGCTTGGCAAAACGCTTATGTCTGCACATCCCGATTATGTTGCAGAATATTCAGAAGCAGGACTTTTTGCCCCAATACTCCCGGTAATTGACAATGCTCTAAAGAGCCGCTACAAGCGCAAAATACTTGCAACATTACAACATACACCTGATAATATATACTTACGCTACGCTGCACTTTTCATAACTTCTACACCTGATGAAGCAGCTAAGACTCTCCGTGCACTTAAGCTGGATAACAAGACAGTTGACACAGTATCTAAGCTTGTTGAATTATCAAAGATGGATATAGAAGAAACTGAGCCGGCTGTTCGTACTGCCCTTAATAAGTACGGCAGAGATTTCCTGCCTTTGTGGCATGAGCTTATGATGGCTGTAATTCAGGCATCTGAAGACATCACAGGAATAAGCAATCCGGCGAAGGTAAAGCATCTTCTGACATTAAAGCGTCTTGCAACAGATATTCTTGCACGCGGTGACTGCTTTACAATAAAAGACCTCGACATATCAGGCAATGACCTCATTGAATATGGTCTTCAGGGACACGAAATCGGTGAAACACTGAAATCCCTGCTTGATATCGTTATAGAGAACCCTAAGCTCAATGATAAAACTACTCTTATTGCAATGATTGAACATATCAAATAATATAATCATAAAATAACCCTCACCGGATGCCTTCTGGCAAATCCGATGAGGGTTATTATAATTAATACTTCTTAGAATTAATATGCCTTACCCCAGTAAACCATAGCCTTAGCCGGCTTACCACAGCATACGCACACATCACTTAACTTCTCCTGTGCAAATGGCATACATCTTGATGTACATGTAGTATCTTCCTTAATCTTGTCCTCACAAGCCTGGTCTCCACACCACATAGCCTTGATGAATCCAGCCTTATTAGCTGCTGTATCCTTGAATTCATCATAATTAAGAGCTGTATATGTATGAGCTTCTCTGTGAGCTCTTGCTCTCTCAAGCATATCCTTCTGGATAGTATCAAGAATTTCTGGAATTCTGTCTGCAAGCTCATCGATAGATACAGTAATCTTCTCTCTTGTATCACGACGAACAATAACAGCCTGATTAGCCTCGATATCTCTTGGTCCCATCTCAACTCTTACAGGGATACCACGCATCTCCTGCTCAGAGAACTTCCAGCCTGGATTCTTATCTGAATCATCAACCTTAACACGAAGTCCGGCTGCCTTAAGTGCATCGCCAACCTCGTAAGCCTTATCAAGAACGCCGGCCTTCTTCTGCATAATAGGAATAACATCAACCTGTACTGGTGCAACCTTAGGTGGAAGCACAAGTCCCGAATCATCACCATGAGTCATGATAACTGCTCCGATAAGTCTTGTTGTGATTCCCCATGAAGTCTGGTGAACATATTTTAACTTATTATCCTTATCTGTGTACTGGATTCCAAATGCTTTGGCAAATCCATCACCAAAGTTATGGCTTGTACCTGACTGTAAAGCCTTACCATCATGCATAAGCGCCTCAATTGTATAAGTAGCCTCTGCACCTGCGAACTTCTCCTTATCAGTCTTACGCCCCTTGATTACAGGAATTGCAAGAACTTCCTCACAGAAATCTGCATAGAGGTTAAGCATCTGCTGTGTACGTGCCTCAGCCTCTTCTGCTGTAGCATGTGCAGTATGTCCCTCCTGCCATAAGAACTCTCTTGAACGAAGGAATGGTCTTGTCTCCTTCTCCCATCTTACAACTGAACACCACTGGTTATATACCTTTGGTAAATCCCTGTATGACTGTATCTCATCTTTATAGAAATCACAGAAAAGTGTCTCTGATGTAGGTCTTACACACATTCTTTCCTGAAGTGGATTAAGTCCGCCATGAGTAACCCATGCTACCTCTGGTGCAAATCCTTCTACATGATCCTTCTCAACCTCAAGAAGACTTTCAGGAATGAATATTGGAAGGTAAACATTCTCAACTCCTGCTGCCTTGAATCTTCTGTCGACTTCATTACGAATATTCTCCCAGATTGCATATCCAGCCGGCTTAAAAATCATGCATCCCTTGACGCTTGAGTAAGACATAAGCTCTGCCTTCTTACACACATCTGTGTACCACTGAGCGAAATCATCCTGCATAGATGTAATCGCTTCTACTAACTTCTTATCTTCTGCCATAATAAACCTCTTTCTATGACATTACAGACCCGTTTCCTACGGAGCCTGATGCGAATGCTGCTTCGCATTGTCCGCCTGCCATTGACGGCACCACTAGAGTTTATCATGTTCTAAAATGCTTTTCAAGTAAAGAACAAGTGCTTTTATTATACAATATGATATTGGGCCAAGAATAAATCCCGTAACTCCATACACAAGTATCCCGATATATATAACCGCAAGCATTGTAAATGGCGCAATTCCCATTCTGTCGCCCATACATTTTGACTCCATAATCTCCCTCACAAAATATGTGACAATATACAATACCACAAGAATCACCGCATTTTTCACATGTCCGAAAAGCAGGCTTCCCACAGCCCACGGTATCAGTACCGTTCCCGTACCAAATATCGGAAGTGCGTCAATAATCCCAGTCAGCACACCAAGAAGAATAGCATATGGATTGCCTATCATTAAAAATGCTGTTGAACACACCACAATATTTATCGACATTATAATAAGCTGCACCCTGAAATATACATTTATCAAATTGCGAAGTCCCACATGCACCGCCCCGACTTCGTCCTTAAATATAGTGTTCTCCCGCCAGCTTCTGTACTTCTCAATTCCAGCCGCCGCATATATCGTTCCAATAAAGCACACCACAAGTCCGGCAACCGCCATAACGCACCATGTTATAACCGGAACAGAATGTTTTCTCATAATTGTAAAGAACATCTGCTGCCCATCACCATCTATAATTATCCCTTTACATTTTTCAAGAAATGCGTAACTGCAGCCTTCTTTTAACTTAATCCAGCCATCAATACGGCAGCATACAAGCTTAAACTGCCCATCAAGGCTGTTAATATTCTCATCAAAATTGGCTATGAAATCTTTAAGTTCGCGAAACGCCATATAACCGACATACAACAGCACTGAAAGAATAATAAGCGTTACCATTGTTACAACTATACTCGCAGCAAGCGTCTTTTTCTCCCTTAAAAGTTTCGCCAGCCCCACTATCGGCTTCTGAAGCAGCACCGCAAAACAGAATGCAAGCATGAACGGCCACACATAATAAAAAAGCACCTTGAATATAAAGAAAACCACCGCAATAATAACAGCACTGCCAAAAAGCAATGTCAGCCGCTTCCTGAAACACCACACATTTTCACCCATATGCCACCTCACACCTGCTAATACTTATCGTTTAATTAGTGTGTGCGCGGCGGGGACATTTATTCGCCGAATGTTGTTGATTAATTATTAAAACGCATGTATTCTTAATAAAAACATTAAAAGGACACAACCATGCTTAATATAATACACGAAACTAAAGACATTATTATAGTGAATAAACCAGCCGGACAGCTATCCCAGGGTGCGAAAGGATTTGATTTGGACCTTGTAAGCGAAGTTATGACTTACAATGCTTCACAGGGAAAGCCTGCATATGCAGCAATAATCAACCGCCTTGACCGGCCGGTTTCGGGACTTGTGCTTATTGCAAAGAATAAGTCTGCAGCAGCAAAGTATTCCACACTTATGCAGAAGGAAGGCGGATTTAATAAACAATATGAAGCTTTAATATGTGGAAAACTATCCGAACCAAAAGGAACTTTTGTGGATTATCTAAAAAAAGACGGAAGAACGAACACATCAGCAGTTGTTCCATCCGACGCCGCCGCTAATGATAAAGAAGCAAAGCTTTCAAAGCTTGAATATGAAGTGATATCTTATGATGAAGTTAAAGACATTACACATGTAAGAATACATCTGATTACAGGCAGACATCACCAGATAAGAGTACAGTTTGCAAGCCGTGGACACGCACTTGTTGGAGATTATAAGTATGCTGCTTATGAGCACAATGCTGCCTGTGATATGGATGCCGCTGGCTATGGCAATGATTCTGGCAGATACGATATGGATGCTGCCGTTAAAGCGTCTTCACTTAAAAGAAACCAGATTGCACTTTGTGCAGTCTCACTTACTATTGATGATAAGACATACACTGTTACACCGGATTTTGCGCAAAATTGATGAGCTTCAGTGATGTATTTGGCTGGATTATTGAGTTGATATGTCGTACACAATTTCAAAGACCTACGAAAAGAGCTTATACATCTCTTTTCGTAGGTCTATGCCATATCAACCAGCAGAATAAGCTTCTAAAAAGCCTACTAAAACTAGATTTATTGGTAACTTAGTAGGCTTTTGGTTAATTAAATCCGTCGCTTCACCAGCATACCAAGCATGCGTAGTAGATTACATCTTAAAACGGTAACCGACTCCCCATATAGTCTCAATATACTGAGGTTTGCTTGTATCAAGCTCAATCTTCTCTCTGATTTTCTTGATGTGGACAGTTACAGTTGCGATGTCACCGATTGAATCCATATCCCAGATTTCCTTAAAAAGTTCTTCCTTAGTAAATACATGGTTAGGATTCTCTGCAAGAAATGTAAGAAGGTCGAATTCCTTTGTTGTAAATGGTTTCTCCTCGCCATTAACAAACACTCTTCTTGCTGTCTTATCAATCTTGATTCCTCTGATTTCAATAACGTTATTATTGTGCTTAGAGTTACTTACAAGTCTGTCGTATCGTGCAAGATGTGCCTTAACTCTTGCTACAAGTTCGCTAGGGCTGAATGGCTTGGTCATATAATCATCAGCACCAACTCCAAGTCCTCTTATCTTATCGATATCTTCCTTCTTGGCAGATACCATGATAATAGGAATATCCTTAACTTCTCTTACCTGCTTGCATATCTCGAAACCATCAGTTCCGGGAAGCATGATATCAAGGATACACATATCAATATCCTCATGCAGTGCAGCCGCAAGTCCACTTGTTCCATCATTACATACCTCAACCTCGTATCCGTTAAGTTCAAGGTAATCCTTCTCAATATCTGCAATACTCTCTTCATCTTCTACAATTAATATCTTGCTCATAGCCAGTCCCCTTTCGTGTAGTTTCATTATGCATTCTCAGGATTCTCTTCATCCTTTGCTTTAAGCAGATTAAGATGCATGGTCGTGCCTTCGCCCTCTACACTCTCTGCCCATATCTTTCCTTTGTGGTCTTCGACAATCTTCTTAACAATTGCAAGACCAATACCACTTCCCCCATGCTTGCTGTTTCTTGACTCATCAGTTCTATAGAAACGCTCAAATATTCTCTCAACATCTTTGGCTGCAATGCCAATACCATTATCTGAGAATATCGCATGAATGTAGTCGCCTTCATCATACAGGTCAATCTTAATCTTTCCCTGTCGTCCCTCAGCCATATACTTAACTGAGTTACTTATAATATTATTAACAACCCTCTTTAGCTGCTCCGGATCAACATTCATATATGCCGGCTCAGTGAGATGGTCATTATATTCCAGTTCAATCTGGCTTGCCTCAAGCTCAGTGCCTATCTCTTCACAACAGTCTCCAAAGTAGTCACTTACATTACATCTGACAAACGTATATGGAACCCTGTTAGTATCAAGCCTTGAATATATAGTAAGCTCATCAATCAGCTTGTCCATATCATTAACCTTGTTAGCAATAGTCTGGATATACTTAGCCTGCTTCTCAGGCGTGTTGGCAATTCCGTCACGCAAGCCTTCGACATATCCTTTAATAGCCGTAAGCGGCGTCTTTAAGTCATGTGAAATATTTCTAATAAGCTCCTTTTCCTCGGCATCAGACTTTATCTTATCCTCCGCACTCTGCTTAAGTACGACTCTCATCTCTTCAAAGTCCCGGCATACATCGCCGATTTCATTGTTAGACACCTTTGGCATCTCGAAATCCATATTGCCTTCTTTAATATTATCAGTTGCAAGCTTCAGCTTATTAAGTGGCTTGACAATAGAACTATATATCCACAGAGTAAGCCCAAGACTTGTAATAATAAGTACCATAATTATAACAAATATAACCTGCATTATAAATGTCTTAATCTGTGGAAGAATCTGTTTCAATGAAGTAACAATTGACACGCTGTAAAAGTTATCTTCTGAATCCTTAAAATTAAGCTGTTTTATAAGACTCTGGTACTCTCCACCCTTGTAAGTTCCAACATCAGAAACATTCTCTTCATCAGCAGAATAATCAGGAAGAATCTTTACAATTTCGCTATCTGGTGCTTCTGTTGAATTATATATAATAATTCCATTCCTTCTTACAACAAGACAGGACATCTTAGATGACAGCTCCCCTGATAACTCATCAAGATATTCCTTATTAGTAAACTGCTCCGGCGAAGTATCAACCTCCGTCTTCATATCCTTATATATGCTGTCAGTAATCTTTCCAAAAAGGATTATAGGTGAATATACGCCAACGAAAATTGCTCCGTCATCCACATTATATGTTCTCTCTATACTTTCCTTCTGTACACAGTACAGACCTCCCAGAGCAAGACCACTTAGCAGCACAGGAAGTATAACCATAATACAGAAAGAAATATACAACTTATTCTTTAGCTTCATAATTAACCCCTTTTCCTCTCCATACTACCATATACAGGGATATTTGTAACATTACAAATGTATTAATTTTATTAAATATAAATTAAAACAGCTGTAACGGAATATCCGCTACAGCCTGCAATTAACCTATCTTGAGCCTGAACTTCTGAAGTTCTCTCTCAGAATCAACTCGTTTAATAATTCCACCAAGGTTAGTAATCTTTCCTTCAAAATCCTCATAACCTCTCTGGATATACTCAATATCATCGATCTCTGATATACCATCTGCTGCGAGCGCAGCAATAACAAGTGCCGCACCAGCTCTTAAATCCGGAGCATTAAGCTGCACACCACAAAAACTTTTAACACCTTCAATATAGGCTGTGTTACCTTCAACCTTAATCTTGGCACCCATTCTTCCAAGCTCATCTACATATTTGAATCTGTTCTCAAATATACTCTCAGTTACCATACTTGAGCCTTCTGCAAGTGCAAGTACAACTGAAATCTGTGGCTGCATATCTGTTGGAAATCCAGGATATGGCAAAGTCTTAACATTAGTACTCTTAAGTGTACAGCCCTCTGCTATAACTCTTAAGCAGTCATCACCTTCCTCAATCCTGCATCCCATCTCAATTAACTTTGCAGATATTGATTCCATATGCTTAGGAATAATATCCTGAATAACAACATCGCCATGTGTAGCTGCTGCTGCCATCATAAATGTTCCGGCCTCAATCTGATCCGGAATAATAGAATAAGTACATCCGTGAAGTCTCTTAACGCCTTTGATACGGATTACATCAGTTCCTGCACCTTTAATGTTAGCACCCATAGAATTAAGGAAATTCGCTACATCAACTATATGCGGTTCCTTAGCCGCATTTTCCAGAATAGTGTCTCCCTCTGCCATACATGAAGCCATCATAAGATTAATTGTTGCACCAACTGTTACAACATCAAAATAAATATGAGCTCCTGTAAGCTTCTCTGCCTTTGCATGTACAACTCCACAATCTATATCAACATCCGCACCAAGTGCCTTAAAGCCCTTGATATGCTGGTCAATTGGACGGCTTCCGATATTGCATCCTCCCGGGAGTGCAACATGAGCCTCATTGTACTTGCCAAGTAAAGCACCTAACAGATAGTAAGATGCTCTTATTTTTCTTATATAATCATATTCTACATTGGTATCACAGATTGAACCACCATTTATCTGAACGGAATTGTTATAAACATACTTAACCTTAGCACCAATTCCTTCTATAGCCTGAAGTAAAACTCTTGTGTCTCTAACATTAGGTACATTTTCAATTGTTACAGTATCATCTGTCATAATTGCTGCTGCAAGAATACCTAAAGCTGCATTCTTCGCACCACCAATGGAAACTTTTCCTCTGAGTGGCACTCCACCCTTGACAACATATTGTTCCATATAGCACCTCTAAACATAATAGTCACATCTTATAAAGTATATCACAGAACTTTGATTTGTAAAGATTTTCTCCGAAAATACATTTATAAAAAATATGGCAATTTCACCCTTATTTTATTATATGCATTTAAAATGCATTTAGTTACATAATAAAGGCTGTCCTTAACAGGGCAGCCTATTCAATATTTATTAATTCTTATTAACGTAATTGAGCGGATTCACAGCAGTTCCTCCAACCCATATTTCAAAATGAAGATGTGGTCCGGTACTGTAGCCTGTATTACCTGATGCTGCAATAGCCTGCCCCTGTGATACACTCTGTCCAACTCTTACATTTATAGAACTAAGATGAGCATATCTTGTCATTGTTCCGTTACTGTGTGTTATATCTACACAATATCCATAATCAGCAAACCATCCTGCTCTTGTTACAGTTCCTGCTGCTGCTGCTGTAACCGTTGTACCCTGCGGAACATACCAGTCAACACCCTTGTGGAAACTTCCCCATCTGTAACCAAATTCAGATGATAATGTTCCTCCTGATATCGGTCTTAAATATGTTGGAGGTGTTAGTGTTCCGACTGCAATAGTCTTCGGAACGGATTCTTTAATAATAGTCTCCTTAACATATGTTCTGCCTGTTTCGTTACCATTAGTGTAAGTAACTTCTGCTATTACAGATCTGTGACCAACAGTTCCCTCAGAAATAACTGTATTAGTTCCTCTGTAATTAGTGTTGTCATCCTCATAATCAGGCTCTGCTTCATAATCTTCTTCATAAGTCATCTGATAAGTTGTAAGAACAGATATTTCTGATTTAGGAACTGTAACAACAATTGAATCACCCGGTGCAATTACACTGTCCTCTGTAAGATTAGAATTAAGCTCAAGAAGCTGTGACATTGTAAGTCCATTATTCTGTGCAATTACCGATAATGTATCACCAGCCTCAACTGTATATACTGTCTTTTCTTCATGTTCTTTAGTAATGCTCTCATAAGCGTCATTTACTGATGTTACAGTTGCATTATCCGTAGGAACTTCCACAACAACTACGTCAACATCAAATCCAATTCCAGTAAGACCATCTCCATTAACCACTGTCTCTCCGTCTTGCGAAATCGCTGTACCACTAATTGCTGAGGATACAATCTCTGCTGCTGTAGTTTCTGTGGCCTTTTCATTTACACTTATTCCATAAGTACCTGTCGCTGCATCAACTGTATCAAGTGATACTGTAAAAGCATTGTTGGGATCATATTTGGCAATAAGCTTCTCAAATAAAGAAACAACTGCATCCTTCGATTCCAATGTTACAACGAAATCACCAAGTCTTACTGTATAATTCATATGGAAATCAACATCCATAACATTATCAAACATGTAACTGTATATTGCACCAGACAGCTCGTCCACACTCATTCTCTGTGCAACTGTTTTATTCTCTTTGGCAATCTCTATATCAGGATCCATGTACACGATTTCTTCATACTGTGCACTCAGCTCCTGCCTTGCTGATGCCAGAGCAACAATAACTTCTTCTTCCGTATTAGCTGCTCCAACCTTGATTCCATTAATTGTAATACTGTAATAATTAGCTTCCGTCTTTAATAAATTCTTTGATAAAAATGGAATAGCAATAATACATACAAAACAGGCAACCGTCATTGTCTTAATGAGTGTTATTCTCATTCGTCTGCCATATCTTGACAAGCGTTCCATAATGTCCTCCAAATATTGTGTTAATATATAGTCATCTTCTTGTAATATCTTTGTAACAATTTCGTAACATTTATACTAACATATGATATTTGGTTTGTAAACCCTATTTTTTCTTTCTGGAAGATTTTGTCTTGGCAGGCTTCTGTACGGAATATCCGAACTTACCTATGAAATCACCCAGTCCATAATATCTTCCATGCGAATATGCAATAAGGTCTGCGTCTGACAAATGCAGTGTTCCCTTCTCATCTAACAGGCTTTCATCTACATTTACAGCCATAACCTCTGCTATAAACATATCGTGGCTTCCAAGCTCTAACACCTGCTTTACCTTACATTCGATATTGACAGGGCTTTCTGCAATTGCCGGAGCTTCAATCTTAACTGACGGCGCTGCTGTAAGATGCATATCTGCAAATTTGTCAACGTCCCTGCCCGATTTTACTCCACAATAATCAGTGGCTCTTGTAAGCTTTCTTGTTGTAAGATTAATAACGAATTCCCCTGTTTCCTTAATAATGTCATGGCTGTAGCGTTCTTTTCTTACTGATATTGAAACCATCGCCGGATCAGAGCATACAGTTCCTGCCCATGCAACCGTGATAATATTAGGCTTCTCCCCTTTTCTTGCGCAGCTTACCATAACAGCAGGCACAGGATACAACATGTTGCCAGCCCTCCATGTCTGTTTCTTAGCTTTCTCGTTCTTCTTTATCTTTTCGCTCATGCGTTAAGTGCCTCCTTAACATGATGGTATCCTTCCAGTATAATAGCCGCATGGTCTGCTGCCAGCCCATTGCCGTCAACAACCTTATATGTACGGTTCTTAAGAATACCTTTTCTATAGGTAACTTCCACCCTTGCACAGATATTAATATTCTTATCAGCATTTGACAGCCTGCACAGCCATTCTTCTTTAACAAGCGACTTATCCTCTGTCGTATTAATGAGTTCATCTGATATATCAAACCATCCGGCCTCTCTTGCGTCATCACCAGCCTGTGCTTTCTGGCTGCCTTCATCTATCAATGCAACAAATGCTGTTGTAATAATCCTTGTTCTTGGGTCACGGTCATAATCGCCATATGATTTAAGCTGTTCTGCTTCAATATCATGCAGACCAGTTTCCTCCTGAAGCTCTCTTAAAGCCGCATCATATAGATTCTCTTTAAACTCAACAAAGCCTCCCGGACACGCCCACAATCCAATACATGGATGATTGCCTCTCTTTATAAGCAGAATCCTCTTAACCTGTGAATCTTCCTTTGTAAATACAAGTGTATCCACCGTGTTGCATGGGTTCTGATATTTATCAGGGTCGTATTTGTCAAGGAAAACGGCCAGACTATCACCAGCTTTATTAAGTTCTCCGGTTCCCACAAAGCATTTATTCTGCTCTTCACTTAAATATTTCATCGCTTCTCTCCCTTACCTGCACCAAACCATTTAATTCTTGTATCCTTTGCCCCACAGAACTTTCTGTGTATGAAATCATCCAGCACCTCATTAAAGCTGCAGAATTTATCTACAAGTACAATAACAAATGTTTCTTTATATTTAGGTGGTGTAACTGTCAATGGAAACATATGCTTTGCAATCATGTCTCCCTCTTTTTCTGTTATATCAAAATACTTTCCTGCATTCTTAAGGGCCTTTGTAGGATGCTCAAAACCATGAAGTCTCTCACCCTTCCCAGGCGAATACTTGTGCCAGTCGTACAGAAACAGGTCATGTAAAAGTCCTGCCTTAGCTCCTGCCCTCTCATCAAGATGTAATTTCTTACACACAAGATAATTATAATAAGAAACATGTACGCTGTGCCCGAAAAGGCTGGTCCGTCCATGGTGCGAATATTTCTTCATACTCTGTATTACATCATCTGAAAACAGCTTATTCATCCTGTTCTTATATTCCCTGCCAGACTCATTCTGCTTAATGTGTCCTAACTTATATCTATTACATATCCTGTCTATCGCATTAGAATATTTATCCTTCTTAATTCTCGCCTTGTATACTGGTCTAATGCTTCTTCCTTTGTAAGAATTAATCTTTACCGACATATAGTTCTCCATTCCCGCCTGCCCACACAGACACTCCTACTTGTGTATACGGCATTAAAAACACCCGGAAACGATTATATCATAAATGCCTGTACATTTGCATAAATATAATTATTAATATATTCAACATTTAAGTTGTATGATTAAGGAAAATGTGCTAAACTAAGCCCATAGTAACCTGCATAATTTATGCAGAAATATGATTCGGAGGAGAATATAATATGGATGGTAATGTTATAGTTGGACAGTCAGGAGGACCTACTTCTGTTATCAACTCAAGTCTTGCTGGGGTATATAAGACAGCCATAGACAGAGGAGCTAAGAAAGTTTATGGTATGCTCCACGGTATTAAGGGACTTCTTGACGGTCAGTATGTTGACCTTTCAGAGAAGATTAACTCAACAATGGATATTGATTTATTAAAGAGAACACCTTCATCTTATCTTGGTTCATGCAGATACAAGCTTCCTGAGATAAGCGAAGACAGAGAAACATTTGACAAGATTTTCAAGATTCTTAACGATCTTGATATCAAGTATTTCTTCTATATTGGTGGTAACGACTCAATGGATACTATCAAGAAGTTATCTGATTACGCAATTGTTACTGGAAGTGACATTAAGTTTATGGGCGTACCTAAGACTATTGATAATGACTTAGCTGTTACAGACCACACACCAGGATTTGGTTCTGCTGCCAAGTTTATCGCAGCTACTATGAAGGAAATCATCAGAGATGGTCTTGTATATGATTATCCTACAGTTACTATTGTAGAGATTATGGGACGTAACGCCGGATGGCTTACAGCCGCTGCTGCTCTTGCAAAGAGTGATGACTGCGAAGGTGTAGACCTTATCTACCTTCCAGAGAAAGTATTTGATATCGACCATTTCATGGCAAGAGTTAAAGAAATTGCAGCTAAGGGCCGTTCAATGGTTATCGCTGTTTCAGAAGGTATTAAGGTTGCTGACGGAAGATATGTATTTGAGCTTTCAGAGCATGTAGAGTTCGTAGATGCATTTGGCCACAAGCAGCTTGCTGGCTCAGCTAAATTCCTTGCTAACAAGATCGGTGCTGAACTTGGCATCAAGACTCGTGCTATCGAACTTTCAACACTTCAGCGTTGTGCAGCTCATATGACAAGCCGTACAGATATCACAGAAGCATACAACGTTGGTGGTGCTGCTGTTAAGGCTGCATTTGAAGGCGAGACAGGTAAGGTTGTTGTTCTTAAGAGAGTTTCTGATGATCCATATATGTGCATCACAGAGACTAATGATGTTCACCAGATTGCTAACATCGAGAAGAAAGTTCCTCTTGAGTGGATTACAGATGATGACTTCGTAACAGACGACCTCATCCACTACATCAGACCACTTATCCAGGCTGAGCTTTCACCAATCATGGTAGACGGTCTTCCAAGACATCTTAATATTAATTCATAATAATATTATTACATAACAAAAAGCAGGTAGGGAATTTCCTAACCTGCTTTTTTGTTTCTGTCTCTACGCTGATATGCTCTTACCAGTATACAACTGATAATATCTGCCCTTCTCTTCCATGAGCTGGTCGTGTGTTCCACGCTCGATAATTCTTCCCTGCTCCATAACCATAATACAGTCTGCATTGCGGACTGTAGAAAGTCTGTGAGCAATAACAAACGATGTTCTTCCTGACATAAGCGCATCCATACCCTTCTGGACAAGTCGCTCTGTTCTTGTATCAATAGATGAAGTAGCTTCATCAAGAATAAGTACAGGTGGGTCTGCTACCGCTGCTCTTGCAATTGCAAGAAGCTGTCTCTGTCCCTGGCTTAAATTAGCACCTCCGCCATGAAGCACAGTATTATAGCCATCCGGAAGTCTCTTGATGAATCCATCAGCATTGGCAAGTCTTGCTGCTGCGATGCATTCCTCATCACTCGCCTCAAGCCTTCCGTATCTGATATTATCCATGATTGTACCCGTAAAGAGGTTAGTATCCTGAAGAACGATACCAAGGCTTCGTCTTAAATCATTTTTCTTAATATTGTTGATGTTAATTCCATCATATCTGATCTTACCATCCTGAATATCATAGAACCTGTTGATAAGATTAGTAATTGTAGTTTTTCCTGCTCCGGTACTTCCGACAAATGCAATCTTCTGTCCCGGTGTAGCATACATTTTAATATCGTGAAGTACCATTTTGTCCGGATTATAGCCAAAGTCAACTCCGTCAAATGTTACATCACCAGCAAGTCTTGTGTACTCTGCACTACTGCCGTCCTTTGCCGGCTTCTTCCATGCCACATCTCAGTATTTTCTTTAGTCTCAATAAGCTCATTGTTCTTGTTGTATCTTACATTTACAAGCTCAACGAAACCTTCGTCAACCTCCGGCTTCTCGTCACATAACTCAAACACTCTTCCAGCACCAGCCATCGCCATAACGATACTGCTCACCTGCTGGCTTATCTGGGTTACAGGCTGTGTAAAGCTCTTGTTAAGACTTAAGAAAGCAACAAGTGTACCAATAGTAAGTCCTGAAAAATCACTCAGAGCAAGAATACCACCAACTATTGCACATAAAACATAGCTGATATTACCTATATTACCATTAACAGGCATTGTGATATTAGCAACCTTGTTCGCATTGTTTGCACTCTCACGAAGTCTGTTGTTAATCTCCTTAAACTGCTCAATACTTTTATCCTCGTGGCAGAACACCTTGACAACCTTCTGTCCTTCCATCATTTCCTCAATATAAGCATTAACCTTACCGATATCCTTCTGCTGCTCAACGAAATATTTTCCGGAAAGTGCACTCAGCTTAGAAGTTACATAAAGCATAATAACAACCATCACAACCGATACGATTGTAAGCGGAATATCGAGTACAATCATACTTACAAATGTAGATACAAGTGTTATGCATGAATTAATAACCTGAGGAATACTCTGGCTTATAAGCTGTCTTAATGTGTCGATATCGTTAGTATATACTGACATGATATCGCCGTGTGCATGAGTGTCAAAATACTTAATAGGAAGTGATTCCATGTTAGTAAACAGCTCTAATCTCAACTTCTTTAAAGTTCCCTGACCAACATTTACCATAATTCTGTTGTAGCAATATGAACATAATACACCGACCATAAGAACTGCAGCGAGCTTGATAAGTGCGCCTGCAAGCGGTGCATAATCATGTACTGCTGACTGTGTCAGCGGAATAATATAACTGTCAATAAGCTTCTGGATAAACAGCGTTGCTATCAGTGTTGTAAGCGCTGAAACAAGAATACACACAAGCACTGCTATACACGAAAACTTGTAATTCTTTAAAATATATCCAAGCAGCCTCTTCATAAGAGGAAGTGGATTTTCTTTATTCTTTTTATTCTTCATATCAATATTCTTATCCATATGCTGCCTCCTATTCTCCTGCCTCGTCAAAATCACCGCTGCCCTGTGTCTGAACCTCGTAGATTTCTCGGTAAACCTTATTGTTCTCAACAAGATTTTCATGAGTATCAAAACCACTCACACAGCCATTCTCAAGCACCAATATTCTGTCTGCGTCCTGAATACTTGAAATTCTCTGTGATACAATAATCTTGGTAGTTCCTGGTATCTTTGTTGCAAATGCTTTCTTAATCTTAGCGTCTGTGGCTGTATCAACAGCACTTGTTGAATCATCAAGAATAAGAACCTTCGGGTGCTTAAGCAGCGCTCTTGCGATACAGAGTCTCTGTCTCTGACCACCGGAAACATTGCTTCCACCCTGCTCAATCCATGTATTGTATTTATCAGGCATTCTCTCAATGAATTCATCTGCACAGGCCTGACGGCATGCCTCAATGCAATCCTCCTCAGACGCATTTTCATCGCCCCATCTCAAATTATCAAGAATAGTTCCTGAGAAAAGCACATTTTTCTGAAGAACAACTGAAACCTCATTACGAAGAGTTTCGAGGTCGTAGTCTCTTACATCAATTCCGCCTACGCATACAGAACCATCCTTAACATCATACAGACGGCTTATCAGATTAACGAAGCTTGACTTTCCGCAACCCGTTCCGCCTATAATACCGATTGTTTCGCCCGCATTTATATGGATATCTATATCTTCAAGGGCATCCTTGTCGCTGTCCTTCTTGTATGTGAAGTTCACATGGTTGAAATCAATTCTTCCATCAGGTACTTCCATCACCGGATTCTCAGGATTAGTTATATCTGCCTTCTCGTTAAGAACCTCAGCAATTCGTCTTGCACTCGCTGCACTCATTGATACCATAACAAATATCATAGAAAGCATCATAAGTGCCATCATCATGCTCATTACATAGCAAAACATTGATGTCAGATTACCCGTTGTCATAGTTCCATCTGTAATAAAATGTGCCGCAAACCACGAAAGTGCAATAATACTTCCATATATAACAAACATCATAATAGGATTGTTGAATGCAAGCCATGATTCCGCCTTAACAAATATTTTGTAAAGATTCCCGGCAGCCTTACTGAATTTCTTATTCTCATGGTCTTCTCTTACAAATGCTTTGACAACTCTGATTCCAGTGACATTCTCCTGAACACTCGCATTTAAATCATCATATTTAGCAAAACCTTCTGTGAATATTGGAGTAACCTTATATATAATAAAGAAAAGTACAAATCCAAGAAGAATAAGCGCACCTAAGAATATAAAACTTAATGTAGGATTGATAATAAAACACATAACCATACTGCATATCATCATAAGTGGTGCTCTTACTGCAATTCTTAAAATCATCTGATATGCATTCTGCACATTTGTAACATCAGTAGTCATACGGGTAATAAGACCTGCTGTGCTGTATTTGTCTATATTAGAGAATGCGAAGTTCTGGATATTCGAATAGATTCCCTCTCTTAAGTTACATGCAAGACCGGTAGAGGCCAAAGCCGCATATTTTCCTGCCTGAATTCCAGCAAACAGACTTATAAATGCAAGCACAAGCATAAGTCCGCCATACATTAACACCTTGCTCATGTCTCCCGCCTGAATACCCTTATCGATAATACTTGCCGTAACAAACGGAATAAGTATCTCCATAAGAACTTCAACAATTATATATATTGGCGTCTTTATCGAGACTCTTTTATACTCACCAATATATGCCGATAAAGTTTTTAACATTTCTTACACTTCCTTTCACAGTTATTCACATCATCATATACTTTTTGTAACAGACGGTGTAATTCTTCTTTTTCATCAGCAGAAAGCGCTGAAAGAAACCATTTTTCTTTGTCATGCATTGCCTTGCCTGCATGAACGCACATGGCTCTGCCCTTGTCTGTTATTCTCACATGCTTGACTCTCTTATCTGAAGGGTCATAGAAGCTTTCTATCATCCCCTTCTTTTCAAGCCTTGCTGCTGTTCCCGCTATTGTCGCCTGGGCTACGCCAAAGTGCTTCTCAAGCTCCTTAAGCGTAATACATTCATCTTTAGTTTCATTAATTATCATAAGCATCTTAACCTGTGAAGATGTCATGTCATCTGCTCTTAACTCCTCATTGGCACATCTTCCAAGAATATCATTAAGACGCTTTATAAGCTCTCCACAATGGAGTGACTCTCGCTGCATATCTGCTCCCTTCGTAACAAAACGGCATCCGAACCTGCCATTCTTTTAATAAAAATCTTAAGTAGCTTTGCTATATTACAAAAATGACAGCACGCTGTCAATAGCGTGCTGTCATTTTTATTTTTATTTAATATTTTATGTTATCTGTAATAAGCAGGCTTCAGATGAACCGGCACCCCATCTGAATACTCCGCAATATTAGTCCCCTGAATAAGTGGCCTTATATACTTAATATACTCATCAGAAATATCTGTTCCATCTGCGGTTATCCACTCTGCTGGGAACTTCTTTTCCTTATTGCATATATCGTTCACATCTGCAAGTCCGTAATTAATCTCATATCCGTTAGTATCATCTCTTTCAAATGTAATCATTTTTCCAGTTTCACCGTCAAGAGCTGCTACAACCGCTGCCTTCCCTGCTTTTTCGGCTTCATCAATATCTGTTGCTGAAGCAAGAAGTGATGAACATCTCTGTGGAAGATTAAGCTCAATACTTCTGCATTTGATTCCAAATTCTGCTTTAACATAATTTTCAAGATACTTTCCACAGCCTGTAAGCATCTTATGTCCAAAACCATCAACCGATGCTGCATCTGCATATTCACATATGAATCTGCCGTCTTTGTCCGCAATTCCTTCTGATACGCACACAACAACAGCAGTTTCCTGTTCAAGTGCCGCCTTAAGTGACTTCTTGAATTCTTCCATATCAAATGCATGCTCTGGCATATATATAAGATAAGGATTTCTGCTATACTCTGTTCTAGCAAGTACTGATGCCGCTGTAACCCAGCCTGCATGCCTTCCCATAAGTTCAACAATTGTCACAGACGGATGTGCATAACATGTTGCGTCAAGTATAATTTCTCTTAATGTTGAAGCAACATATTTTGCTGTTGAGCCGTATCCTGGAGTATGATCTGTCATAACAAGATCATTATCAATTGTCTTAGGTACACCTATAAATCTTATGTCCGATTTCTTCAATAATGCCACTCTTGATAATTTTGACACTGTATCCATTGAATCATTGCCACCAATATAGAACACATATCCAATGTTCATCTGTGCAAATGCATCAAACAATTTATCATACACCTTATCCCCTAAATCTTCTGGAAGCATATACCTGCAGCTTCCAAGAAAAGAAGCCGGTGTTATCTTTAATCTGTCAATCGGCTCATTATCTGCCACTTCAGAAAGATTAATAAAATTGCCTGCCAGAAATCCCTCAATTCCATGCACCATGCCATACACAGTGCCAATCTTTTCCTTATTTCTAAGTCCTTCCTCAATCACTCCATATAATGATGAATTAATAACCGCTGTCGGTCCGCCTGACTGACCTACCAGAATATTCTTTAACATACTCATGCCTCCTATACCTTATTGCTGTTGCTAGATTGTATCACCTGTCAATTATTGATTGCAACATGATAATAATGTTCCTTAACAAGTTGACACAATTCCACTAAGCGTATAATATTCAGTTATTCACACATTTAAGGAGTTTAATATGAGATTCGTAATACAGCGTGTTAATCATGCAAATGTTAAGATAGATGGCGAAGTTGTTGGAAATATCGGACATGGTCTTTTGATTCTTTTCGGGGCTGGTCAGGACGATACAGAAGAAATGCTTCCAAAATATGTAGACAAGATATGCAAAATGCGTATTTTTGAAGACGAGAATGGCAAAACTAATCTGTCGCTGGCAGATGTCAGTGGCGAGCTGCTTATTGTAAGCCAGTTTACACTTTATGCGGACTGCCGCAAAGGCAACCGCCCAAGCTTTACTAATGCCGGCGCGCCTGATATGGCTAACGCCCTTTATGAAAAATTCGTCGCAATGTGCCGTGAGCGTGTCCCTAAAGTTGAAACCGGCAGATTCGGTGCTGATATGAGGTCAGCCTTGAAAACGACGGACCATTCACAATATTGATAGATAGTGAGGATTTCTGATATGTTTAGAATGTGGTGTAAGCTCTTTGACGACAGAGGGCATCTTATCAAAGACACTGTAATTAAAAATGCGGATTCTGATTTAAACAGAACCCGCAAAATATTCGCTGCTATTCATGACGCATGCTATGAATTCGACCTTGCCGAGCCAATCTGGCTCGATTCCAATGTTTCAGAATTCCAGCGCCACTCGAAAGTACGCTTCACTAAAGATAACTTTGTTGAAGATATCGAATTTGCTTATATGGAAATTGAGGTTATTGAGGAAGATTAGCAATACATTGACTTTTTGCGCGAAGAATATCAACTTTCATCCGCAATATATCAATTTCATGCGAAGAATATCAATCTCATTTGATATATTGCGTTTTAAAAAAGTATTCTTCTTTTTAACATCTAATTATTACCATACATTAAACAATAACATTTCGCTCTTCCCCAGCCATAAATGCCTTGATATTAAGAAATATCTCGTCCATCAGGCGGGTTCTCGCCTCGTATGTCGCCCATGCAACATGAGGGGTAACGATAAGCTTGTTGCTGTCCTTAATTGTAAGAAGAGGATTGTCCTTAGCAACCGGCTCAGTGGTTATTACATCAAGTCCTGCTGCTGCAATCACGCCTTCGTTAAGCGCTCTTACAAGGTCTGCGTCATTAACAATCGGGCCACGTCCAAGATTCAGAAGAACTGCGCTGCTCTTCATCTTCTTAAGTGTCTCATAATTAAACAGATTTTCTGTATATTTGTTAAGCGGTGCATGAATTGACACGATGTCCGATTTCTTCAAAAATTCATCAAGCTCATATCTTTCGTATGGCACATCATAGCTGTGACCGCTTGCTGAATAGTATATTACATTACAACCAAAGTCTGCCGCAATCTTAGCAACGCCTCTTCCTATATTGCCAAGTCCGACAATTCCCCATGTCTTTCCTGCCAGTTCGTGAAACACATTTGCAAAATGTGAGAAGCAAGGCCACTCTGCATACTCGCCGCTCTTTACGAAATCATCATAATATCTCATCTTCTCGACAAGATAAAATGCAAGTGCAAATGTATGCTGTATAACTGACTGTGTTGAATATCCAGCAACATTGGCAACCCTTATTCCATGCGCTTTGGCATATTCTATATCAATATTGTTGTAGCCTGTAGCTGCCTCTGCCACCATCTTAAGATTAGGCGCGGCTGCCATGCACTCTGCGTTCATGTTAGTTTTATTAATAATAACGACATCAGGATTATGCTCTTTCATTCTTGCAACAGCTTCCTCATAAGAACTTAAGCTGTATGTCACAACTTCGCCAAGCCTGTTAAACTGCTCAAGCGAAATATCATCTCCGTATGTCATAGTTTCCAACATAAGTATCTTCATAATAATCCTCCGTTTCTGCACATTTTTGCATAATTATCGTACATTTTTAATAATTTCCCTGTACTGTTTATTTAGTTTCACAAGCTCCCTGTCTACATTTTTTAGTAAAAAAAGTCGTCCTGCACCTTTCATTTTCTTAAATGGTTTTACAGCCAGCCTGCTATGTATATCGACATTTCCGCTATCATCATCTGCATAATTTCTGATTGCTATTAATACAGTCTGCATATAAACCTCCCAAAAGACATTGAATACTACCGCATTATACAACTTAATTAAAGCAGATATTGTCGAACCACCGTCTGATTAAATATTTGCAACAAGTTCCTTCATAACCTTGACATTATTAGCAATTGCGAGCTTTTCAAATGTCGGGTAGTCCATTGTTGCGCTGTCATCAGCCTTATCTGATATAGTTCTTAATATTACAAATGGAACTTTATTAAGGTAAGAAACCTGTGCTATCGCTGCTCCCTCCATCTCTGTACAGAAGCCATCGAAATTGCTGCTGATTCTCTCCTTAACAGCCTTGTCTGATATGAACTGGTCGCCGCTTACAACTCTGCCGACATGAACTCCGATTTCCGGAACTGCATTTTTACAAGCCTCGCCAGCAAGTTTAATAAGTCTTTCGTCTGCTGCAAATGAAAGTGTATCCATTCTTGGAATCTGTCCTAAAGGATATCCAAATCCTGTCGCATCCATGTCATGATGAAGAACATCTGATGAAATAACAACATCTGCAATATCAATCTCTGCCTTAAGTGAACCAGCAATTCCTGTATTAATAATGTAGTCTGCTTTGAAGTCATCGACAAGAATCTGTGTGCATGCCGCAGCATTAACCTTACCAATTCCGCTTCTTACAATAACAACATCTTTCCCGGCAAGCTTTCCTGCTTTAAATGTCATGCATGCCTTAGTTTCCTCGCGGGTAATCTCCATTACCTCAACAAGCTGTTCTACTTCTTCGTCCATTGCGCCAATAATGCCTATCATAAATCCTCCTTATATATCCATTTCAAACTGCATACATTATAATTGAACATTTGCAATAAAACAACTTATGCTTTTTCATATCTTCCAAAGGTGTTATAATATAGTCAGGTATGTATCAGAAGCTGTGTGAGCAAATGATAAATTAGCACAGAGCACGCTTGCGCTGCTTGTCGTTCGTAGCGGTACTAAGCTTGCTATAAGCAGATATCTGCGATATCTGTTTACAGCGCGCTAAGTGCCGACGACTCCAAAGCACTCTGTGCCACTTTATCATTTGCTCACACAGACACATACATCCCTCACCCAATTATATATAAGCAGAAAGATTAGTGTAAATAATATATTTTTACACTATGTGCCTAAAACAGCACAAGAATGGAGGATTAATATGAAATTCAAGACATCAGGCGTATGTTCACGTGCAATAGATTTTGATGTTGTTGATGGAAAGGTTGTTAATGTGCATTTCACTGGCGGATGTGCCGGCAATACTCAGGGCGTTGCTGCTCTTATCGAGGGCATGGACATTGACGAAGCTATCAAAAGAATGGACGGTATCAAATGTGGCTATAAGGACACATCATGTCCTGACCAGCTTGCTAAAGCCTTAAAGGAATATAAGAAAGATAATGAATAGTGTCGCACGATTTAAAAGAGTTTATGTCGAGATAACAAGCAGCTGCAACCTGCACTGTTCTTTCTGTCAGGAAACTCTGAGAAAACCACATTTTATGAGTGTGGACGAATTCCGCACAGTGATTGAAAGAATCGGACATTATACTAATTACATTTATCTTCATGTTAAAGGTGAGCCGCTTCTGCATCCACAGCTTGGTGAAATTCTTAAGATATGTCAGGACGCTGATATGACAGTAAATCTTACTACCAATGCCACTCTTATTAAAGAGAAGCTTCCTGTTTTACTGGAGTATCCTGTGCATCAGATTAATGTGTCGCTTCACAGTGCTGACGATAACGACTGCATTGACATGGATTCTTATATTCATAATCTTTTTGAATCCTGCGAAACGCTTCTTGATAAGACTGACACTGAGATTTCACTAAGACTCTGGAATACTAAGAAAGAGCCATTTCTGTTTGGTGAGAAGAACTGCACAATCAAGAGACATCTTTATATAAATGTTCAGTCTCCGTTTGAATGGCCTGATGTGAACAGCACTTATTGTAATGAGCGCGGATTCTGTCAGGGACTCCGCCAGCATATGGCTATTCTGTGTGACGGCACTGTCGTTCCGTGCTGTCTTGACGGTAATGGAGTGATGGCTCTTGGCAATATTCTTGATTCAACACTTGAGGAAATCCTTTCAAACCCACGAAGCGTTGCATTTATGGAAGGATTCAAGAAAAAGACTGCGGTCGAACCGCTCTGTATGCATTGCAGCTTTAAGGAAAGATTTGCTCATAAAATGTAATGATACATTTGAACAAATCGGACATTTTATTATATTTTCAGGAGAATGACCTATGAAAAAAATAGTACTTACCGGTGGTGGTACTGCCGGACATGTAACACCTAATATTGCCCTGCTTCCAAGCCTTAAGGAAGCCGGCTATGAAGTTTTCTATATCGGCTCTTATACCGGTATTGAGAAAACTCTTATTGAAGATCTTGGAATTCCTTATTATGGTATTTCATCCGGTAAATTAAGAAGATACAGAAGTCTTAAGAATCTGTCTGATCCATTCCGTGTGCTTCATGGACTTTTTCAGGCTAAGAGACTTATGAAAAAAATCAAACCTGATATCGTATTTTCTAAGGGAGGCTTCGTGTCTGTACCTGTTGTTCTTGCCGCCGGAAGCCGTCATATTCCAGTAATTATCCACGAATCTGATATGACACCCGGCCTTGCCAACAAGATTGCTATGAGAAAAGCAACTAAAATATGCTGCAATTTCCCAGAGACACTCAAGTACCTTCCTGAAGGAAAAGCTGTTCTTACAGGTTCTCCTATCAGACAGGAGCTTTTGCTTGGCAATAAAGCAGCCGGACTTGACCTTTGCAACTTCACAACTGACAAACCTATTATTCTTGTTGTCGGCGGAAGTACTGGCGCTGTCCATGTAAATGAGGCTGTAAGAAGCATTTTACCTGAGCTTCTTAAGGATTTTCAGGTTGTTCACCTGTGTGGAAAAGGCAAGATGGACGAATCACTCAATGGAACTCCCGGCTATGTCCAGTTCGAGTACATAAGCGAGCAGATGCGCGACCTTTTCGCAATCAGTTCTATCGTTATCTCGCGTGCGGGTGCCAATGCCATATGCGAACTGCTTGCTCTCAAGAAGCCTAATCTTCTTATTCCGCTTTCTGCTAATGCAAGCCGTGGCGACCAGATTCTTAATGCCAATTCTTTCAAGGAGCATGGTTATTCCATGGTTCTTACAGAAGAGGATATGAATAAAGATACTTTACTTGCCGCTGTCCGCAAGCTTTACGCTGACAGACACCAGTACATCATTAATATGGAAAAAAGTGAGCAGCAGGATTCTATTGACAAAATTATGAATTTAATTAAAGATAATAGTAAATAATAATCCGGAGGTGATTTTATGGGCGCTGTTAAACATAGCCGTCAGCGTGACGCTATCAAAACATTTCTTATGTCACGCAAAGACCACCCAACTGCCGATGTTGTATACACATTTGTCAAAAATGATTTTCCAAGCATAAGTCTTGGAACAGTTTATAGAAACCTTTCCTTTCTTGTGGAGCATGGCGAAGCCGTTACTGTTCCATGTGAGGACGGTTTCGTTCATTACGATGCCAATACGAAGCTGCATCTGCATTTTCAGTGCAGAAGGTGTAAATGTTTAATTGATATCACCAATCCATCTGACAATGAAATCCTTGAAAACCTCGGGGCTAATGTGGCATCACATTTTCCGGGCAAAATCGAGGCTGGTTCAGTCTGCTTCTATGGATTATGTGAAAAATGTGCTTCGGAAAATTAATATTTTTATAAGGCAGCAAAGCATAAATAGGAATCATTCCTATTTTTGTTGACAAACTGATTTATTTCTGTTATATTCTAGTTACGAACTGATGAAACATTTTCGGAAGTTCCGATAAGTAAAGTTCAGGCTTATGCCTGTTATGTTTATAAACGAAAGGAGATTATTATTATGAAGTATGTATGTACAGTTTGTGGTTATGTTTATGAAGGAGAATCTCTTCCAGCAGATTTCGTCTGTCCAGTATGTAAGGCTCCAGCAAGTAAGTTTGCTGCACAGACAGGTGAGAGAGAATGGGCTGCTGAGCATGTTGTTGGCGTAGCTAAGGGTGTAAGCGAGGATATCGTTGCTGACCTCAGAGCTAACTTTGAAGGTGAATGTTCAGAAGTTGGTATGTACCTTGCTATGGCAAGAGTTGCTCACAGAGAGGGTTATCCAGAAATCGGTCTTTACTATGAGAAGGCTGCCTGGGAAGAAGCTGAGCATGCTGCTAAGTTCGCTGAACTTCTCGGCGAAGTTGTAACAGACAGCACTAAGAAGAATCTTGAGATGAGAGTTGAAGCTGAGAACGGCGCAACAGCAGGTAAGACTGACCTTGCTAAGAGAGCTAAGGCTGCTAACCTTGACGCAATCCATGATACAGTTCATGAGATGGCTAGAGATGAGGCTAGACACGGTAAGGCATTCGAGGGACTTCTTAAGAGATACTTTGGTTAATTGTAACCTAAACAGAATCGCATAATATAAGGAATTTTAAGAGGAATAAGTTTTTGGACTTATTCCTTTTTTTAATTTCTCCTTTTCCTTGAATTCGACAACCTTAAATAGTATAATTTTGTTATGATTTATTGTGTAATTAAATATTTGTAGAGAAGGAGATATGGATTATGGTTTCATGGAACAATTTAGACACACTTTCATCTTACAAGGAGTTATCAGATGTTAAGCCAGCCTGTCTTACAGAGGTTATGTCTGGTGATAATGGTGCAGAACGCGTTAAGAATTACAGCGTACCTATGGCTGCCGGACTTTCATATAACTACGCATCTAAGCAGGTTAATGAAAATGTGCTTGCTGCACTTGAAAAGCTCGCTGATGAGGCTCAGCTTGCAGACAAGTTTAAGGCTTTATATAACGGAGAAGTTGTTAACACTGGTGAGAAGAGACTTGTTCTCCATCATATGACAAGAGGACAGTTAGGTGACGCTGTTGAAGCTGATGGCGTTGATAAGAGAACATTTTACAAGACACAGCAGGAAAGAATTGCAGAATTTGCTAACAAGGTACATAACGGTGAGATTACTAATGCAGCCGGCGAGAAGTTTACAACTGTTGTCCAGATTGGTATCGGTGGAAGCGACTTAGGTCCAAGAGCTATGTATATAGCACTTGAGAACTGGGCTAAGAAGAACAACTCATTTAAGATGGAAGCTAAGTTCATAAGCAATGTTGATCCTGATGATGCTGCCGCAGTGCTTGCTTCTACTGATGTTGCACATTCTATATTCGTACTTGTTTCCAAGTCAGGTACAACACTTGAGACTCTTACTAACGAATCATTTGTAAAAGACGCTCTAAAGAAGGCCGGACTTGATCCTTCTAAGCACATGATTGCCGTAACAAGCGAGACTTCACCTCTTGCCAAGAGTGATGATTATTTAGACGCATTTTTCATGGACGATTATATCGGTGGACGTTTCTCTTCTACTTCATCAGTTGGCGGTGCAGTATTATCACTTGCTTTCGGACCTGAAGTATTTGCAGAATTCCTTGATGGTGCTGCAGAGGAGGACAAGTTATCAGCTAATCCTGATATGCGCAAGAACCCTGAGATGTTAGATGCCCTTATCGGTGTATACGAAAGAAATGTATTAGGTTATCCTTGTACAGCCGTTCTTCCATATTCACAGGCTTTAAGCCGTTTCCCTGCTCATCTTCAGCAGCTTGATATGGAATCTAACGGTAAGTCAGTAAACAGATTTGGTGAGCCAGTTACTTATCCTACAGGACCAGTTATCTTTGGTGAACCGGGAACTAACGGTCAGCATTCATTCTATCAGCTTCTTCATCAGGGAACTGACATTGTGCCATTACAGTTCATCGGATTTAAGAACAACCAGTTAGAAACAGATGTTACAATTCAGGACAGCACAAGCCAGCAGAAGCTTTGTGCAAATGTTGCTGCTCAGATTGTCGCATTTGCATGTGGAAAGTCAGATGAGAACCTTAACAAGAACTTCAAGGGCGGAAGACCTTCAAGCATTATTATCGGAGACAAGCTTACTCCTAAGACACTTGGTGCTTTACTTGCCCACTTCGAGAACAAGATTATGTTCCAGGCTTCGTATGGAACATCAACAGCTTCGACCAGGAAGGTGTTCAGCTTGGTAAAGTACTTGCCAAGAAGGTACTTGCTCATGATACAGATGGTGCTTTAAAAGTATATAGTGATTTACTTAATATCTAACGAAAAAAGGCAGGGACTTGAAATTTTCAAGTCCCTGCCTTTTTCTAATATATATTACTGTTCATTAAAAAGTGCTGTTGAAAGATATCTGTCACCTGAATCTGGAAGAAGTGCAACAATTGTCTTTCCTGCATTCTCTGGGCGGGCTGCAAGTATCTGTGCTGCCTTAAGCGCTGCACCTGAAGAGATACCAACAAGAATACCCTCGCTCTTTGCAAAGCTTCTTCCCTCTACAAATGCATCTTCATTCTCGATTGCAATTACTTCATCATATATCTTAGTATTAAGTGTTTCTGGAACAAATCCTGCACCAATACCCTGAATCTTGTGTGGTCCTGCCTCACCCTTTGAAAGAACCGGGCTTGTAGCTGGCTCTACAGCAACTACCTTAACATCCGGGTTCTGTGACTTAAGGTATTCACCAACACCTGTAACAGTTCCACCTGTACCTACACCTGCAACAAATATATCAACCTTTCCCTCTGTCTGTTCCCAGATTTCTGGACCTGTTGTAGCCTTATGAACTGCTGGGTTAGCTGGGTTTACAAACTGACCTAAGATAACTGAACCAGGATTCTGCTCCTTTAATTCCTCAGCCTTAGCGATAGCACCCTTCATACCCTTAGCGCCTTCTGTAAGAACAATCTCTGCACCATAAGCCTTAAGAAGATTTCTTCTCTCAACTGACATTGTATCTGGAAGAGTAAGAACTGCTCTGTATCCCTTAGCAACTGCAACTGCAGCAAGACCAATACCTGTATTACCTGATGTTGGCTCTATAATCATTGCTCCTGGCTTAAGCTCACCCTTCTTCTCAGCGTCCTCAATCATAGCAAGGGCAACTCTGTCCTTAACTGAACCGGCTGGGTTAAGATACTCAAGCTTTGTAAGAAGTGTAACTCCTTCAATTCCTGCATTCTTAGCGTAACGGCTTGCGTTAAGAAGAGGTGTGTTTCCAATAAGTTCCAATGCGCTGTTAATTACTTTACTCATACTAATCCTCCTTGTTTTGCGAAGCAAAATCCGAGTCCTTTGACGAGGAGAGGATTTTAGCCTCCTTGTATTGAATGCATTTGCAAATATGCTTTTGCGTTCCTATTAACCTACTAACTTGATGTGTAAATGTGTTGTTGAATATAAAATACCACTATCAGCCTTCAATGTCAACACCATTTTCATGACGAGTTTTAACCATTGCATCATGTGTAATATCTTTAATAACTTCACTGGCAATTATAAGTCCTACAACAGATGGTACAAATGCGGTTGAACCCGGAATATCGCGTCTTTCTGTACATTTGTGGGCTGCTCCCGGAGGACATATGCAGTTAGTCTGGCAGCTTATTCCCATATCTTGAATAGGACGAACCGGCTTCTCCTTAGAATATACGACCTTAAGGTGCTTAACATTCCTCTTCTTTAATTCTCTTCTCATAACTTTGGCAAGCGGGCATACCGACGTCTTATATATATCAGCAACCTCAAATTCCGCCGGATTAAGCTTATTACCAGCACCCATACTGCTTATAATCGGGGTTCCTGCTTCCTGACACGCCATTACAAGTGCTATCTTGGCTGTTACAGTATCAACCGCATCAACTACATAGTCATATTTTGAAAAATCAAACTGATCTTTAGTCTCCGGAAGGAAAAAACATTTGTGTACAGTAACCTCACAATTCGGATTAATATCATGAATTCTCTCTTTGCACACATCTGTCTTATACTGTCCTATTGTTTTTCTTGTTGCAATAATCTGCCTGTTAAGATTGGTAAGACACACCTTATCATCATCTATCACATCAATCGCACCTACTCCGCTTCTTACAAGTGCCTCCACTGTATATCCACCAACGCCGCCTACACCAAATACTGCGACACGGGAATTTTCTAATATATCCATAGCTTCTTTTCCAAACAGAAGCTCTGTTCTTGAAAACTGATTTAACATAGTTTGTCCTTTCTTTGCTTTTTGTATCTAAATTTTAATTCCTACTTACATGGTATGTCAATAATTATTAATTTTATATAAAACGCTTGCATTATCAAACCATTTGTTATATTATCATGTCAACAAGATGTAGTTTTTAATACTACATGTCATTATAGAAGGAGGGATTTATTATGACAACTTTTGCACCAGCACTTCATTTACAGAATGATAATATACACACTAAGATAAAGGCACAGATGATTATTAAAGACCCTGGCAGTTCGATAACACATTTTATCGGCATGCTCTGTGCAATTGCAGGATTATTCCCACTTATTCTTAAAGCGGCCTCTTATGGAACAACTGTTTCTGTTGTTTCAATGACTGTATTTATGGTAAGTATGATTCTTCTATATGCAGCAAGCACAACTTATCACACATTTGATATATCAAGTAATGTCAATATTGTGCTGAAAAGGCTTGATCACTGCATGATTCCTGTTCTTATCGCAGGCTCATACACTCCGGTCTGCCTTGTTGTTCTTCACAACATATACGGCTATGTTATGTTTGGCATCGTGTGGGGAATCGCCATTCTTGCTATCGCATTCAAGCTTCTCTGGGTAACTTGTCCTAAGTGGATATCTTCAGTTCTCTACATTGTAATGGGCTGGACATGTGTTATGGCTCTTCCTCAGATATATTCAGCACTTGCCGGAGCCGCTTTCTTCTGGCTTCTCGCCGGCGGAATCTTCTACACTGTTGGCGGCGTAATATATGCAATTAAGATGCCTGCATTTAATGCAAATCATCCTAATTTCGGAACACATGAAATCTTTCATGTATTTGTTATGGCTGGAAGCCTCTGCCACTTCATACTGATGTACAACTTTGTTGCTGTTATGTAATAATCCATATCCCATAAAATATGTAAGCGGCGGATTCCCGCCGCCTTTATCTATATTAAGCACCTGCTTTGCCCTTTCAGGCGTTATCCCACTTATATAATGGAGACTGCCGGCTGTTTCTCCGAACACATTGCTTGTAAAATCATAAACAGGTGCCTGTTTTACGCGTATTGTCAGCATTTATTCACCGAGGAAATCCATCGGATTAACAGGAATACCGTCCTTTGTCATTGCAAAATATATTCCCGGTCCCTCTTCTTTATAGTATGCTGTTGGCTCGGCCACGGTACCAAGAAGCTGACCGGCTGTAACTGTATCTCCAATCTTAACATTCACATCTGAAAGCATACCTGTTGTCATCTCATATCCATTACCTGCTGCAACCCTTACAGTAAGTCCTGTTTCAGTGTTTTCAGCAACATCAACAACTACACCTGATGCCGCTGCACATACCTTAGTTCCGACATCTGAAGCAACTACCATACCAGGACTGCATTTGTACATGCCAAGAGTCTTAAAATACACAGTAGAATCCATATTATATCCAAGCGTAACAGTTCCGCTGACAGGCCAGTATATAAGCTCTCCCTGGTCAAATGTATACTTACTTATAGCATTTGCCATAACCTCAGCTTCAGTCATAGGCTTGACCGCCTGTTCCTCAGTCTGCGACTCCTTTGTCTGCTCTGTAACCTGATTATCTGTTCCATCACCATCATCTGACATGCTTGCTCTTGCGTTGGCATTAATAATATCATCATCACCAACAGTTGGTTCTTCCACTGGAATATCAGGGTCATCATCTGTCTTGATAGCCACATTTCCTTCTGTTTCATTCAGATTGACCAGATTGTTGTTCTTAGATTTCTTAACATTCTGTGCTACTGAAAATATCCCAAACACAAGCGCAACAATAACTGCCAGCGTAATAACCGCTGACACAACCTTAACCTTGTCGGTTCCACGCGTTCTTACATTCGCCATACTAACATCCTCCTATCATTTCGCAAAGCTTTGATGTTAATATGGTTGCCAGATTCGCGAAGTTTATACTTTTTAAAAAGCAAAAACCCCGCACATTATGTGCGGGGAAATATATCACATATACTTACATCTCAACAGGAGTCTTAGTAAGATGCCAGATTTCTGTTGCATACTCTTCAATAGTTCTGTCTGATGAGAACTTACCAGCCTTGGCTGTGTTAGTCATAACAGTCTTAGCCCAGCCGTTCGTATCTCTGTATCTTTCATCAATCTTTCTCTGAGCCTCTGCATATGAGCGGAAATCCTTAAGAATGAAGTAAGTATCTGCCCTTCTGCCTCCATCATTATTAAGAAGAGAGTTGTAGATATCTCTGAACATCTCTGTATCCTCTGGAGAATACTTTCCATTGATAAGTTCCATAAGAACATCTCTTATTTCCTGATCATTGTTAAAGATTTCCATAGGATCATATCCGCCCTCATTCTCGAAACGGATAACTTCATCAGAGCTTAGACCAAATATCTGTGCATTTTCAGCACCAACTTCATTAACGATTTCGACATTAGCTCCATCCATAGTACCAAGAGTAATTGCACCGTTAAGCATGAACTTCATGTTACCTGTACCTGAAGCCTCCTTAGAAGCTGTAGATATCTGCTCACTTACATCTGCTGCCGCAAATATAATCTCACCATTAGATACTCTGTAATTTTCAATGAATACAACCTTAATCTTTCCCTTAATAGAAGCATCATTATTAATAACGTTAGCTACATTATTGATAAGCTTGATTGTCTGCTTAGCAATCTTATATCCTGCTGCTGCCTTGGCACCAAAGATAAATGTTCTTGGAACCATGTCATAATCAGGATTTCTCTTAATCTGATTGTACAGATACATAACATGTAAGATATTAAGAAGCTGTCTCTTATATTCATGAAGTCTCTTAACCTGTACATCGAAGATAGAATTAGGATCAACATCAATACCATTATGTTCCTTGATATACTTAGCAAGACGAACCTTATTCTTATACTTAATCTGCATGAAATCCTGCTGTGCCTTAGGATCATCAACATAAAGCATAAGCTTCTCAAGCTGGCTTAAATCTGTAACCCAGCCATCTCCAATCTTATCTGTAATCCAGTCTGAAAGAAGCGGATTAGCATGCTTTAAAAATCTTCTCTGAGTAATACCATTAGTCTTATTATTGAACTTCTCTGGCATCATCTCATAGAAATCTCTTAACTCCTGCTTCTTTAAGATTTCTGTATGAAGCTTTGCAACACCATTAACAGAATATCCGGCAACAATTGCAAGATTAGCCATCTTAACCTGTCCGTCATAGATAATAGCCATCTTACGAACCTTCTCCTGGTCGCCAGGATATTTAGCCTTAATCTCTTCTACAAAACGACGGTTAATCTCTTCAACAATCTGGTAAATTCTTGGAAGAAGTCTTGAGAATAATTCAATAGGCCACTTCTCAAGTGCTTCAGCCATAATTGTATGGTTAGTATAAGCAACAGTCTTAGTTGTTACATCCCATGCCTCATCCCATTCAAGTCCGTTCTCATCCATAAGGATACGCATAAGCTCTGCGACTGCTACAGTTGGATGTGTATCATTAAGCTGGAAAGTAACCTTCTTATAAAGATTCTTAACATCCCCATTATTCATTGACTTATATCTGTCAACAGCTCTCTGTACACTTGCTGATACGAAGAAATACTGCTGCTTAAGTCTTAATTCCTTACCTGCATAATGGTTATCATTAGGATAAAGTACCTCAACGATATTCTTTGCAAGGTTCTCCTCCTCGATAGCCTTCTGGTAATCACCCTTATCGAAAGAGTTAAGGTTAAATGTATTAACAGGCTCTGCGTCCCAGATTCTAAGAGAGTTAACAGTATTATTGCCATATCCAAGAACCGGAATATCATATGGAACAGCGATTACAGAACGGTAATCTTCCTGAACGAACATATCTCTTCCAGTCTTCTCATCTCTGTAAGAACGCACATATCCACCAAATTTAACTTCATATCTGTATTCAGATCTCTTAATTTCAAATGGATTACCATCCTTTAACCAGTTATCAGGAACCTCTACCTGATATCCGTCCTTAATCTCCTGCTTGAACATACCGTACTTATAACGGATACCACATCCATATGCAGGATATTCAAGAGTTGCTAAAGAATCCATGAAACATGCTGCAAGACGGCCAAGACCACCATTACCTAAAGCTGCATCCGGCTCCTGATCCTCGATAACATTAATATCAAGACCAAGCTCGTCAAGAGCTTCCTTAATCTCATCATAAGCACAGAGATTAATCATATTGTTACCAAGTGCACGTCCCATAAGGAACTCCATAGACATATAATAAACCATCTTAGGATCGTCCTTCTCATACTGCTTATGGGTAGCAATCCATTTATCAATGATAATATCCTTAACAGCATACGAAACTGCCTGAAAAACCTCCTGCTGATTAGCCTCTTCAATATTCTTTCTGTAAAGAGACTTGCAGTTACTGATTACATTCTTCTTGAATTCTTCCTTACTGAAATTCTGTGTTAAACTTGTCGCCATGTATTTAAAACTCCCTTCTGAATATGGACGGCTCCCCAATACGCCAATATACCCTGTAAAAACTATAATCCGCCCCACAATAGATGTTTTAATTATACATAATAATATTTACAAATGCAAACTTTATTATTCAATTGTTCTCAAGCCATATTTTCAATATTTCCCTATAATTCTTCCAAAATCCATCAGAATCTCAACAGAAAAATACCTCATAGAATTAATACCTAATTTAAATAACATATATGGCATAACAAACACCATAAAAGTAATTACAAGGCAGCCTTTATAATCTAAAACCCTTGTAATTCCATATATTCCAATTGACATTATTAATAATAAAACCAGTCTGAACGCCTGACCAATTACCATATACCCGGCTATGCTGATATTAAAAGGAAGGTCATAAAAAATCTGAAGGCTCTGAATTGGTGCTGACAATTGTTCTAATCTGTACAACTGACATATATTAAAAATATCAATAAATGCAGAAAGTCCCCATATAAGAAATGATATCATAAGTATTTTTAATAATTTAACAGCCTTTACCCTGCTTCTCTCTTTTGAAGTGTTAAGAAAAGCTATCATATGACATCTTTTTTCATATGCATATTCACCTGATATTATGAGAATAAGAAATATTATGCATACAAGATTCTGACTTTCCGTGTTCTGATATTTCCTTGAGCCAAATATATCCTCATAAGCAACGGGATTTACAATTCTAGCTTCTATCCCTTTTTCCTCATTAACTTTTCTTACATACTTCAGACAATTCTCCATATTTTCAAGAGTCTGACTTGCTTCACGGAATTTATATTTATAATTAGCATCTGTCTCTGATTTTTTGCCTAATTCTTCGACAGCATTACGACATTCCTCAATATATGCTTCACATTCTTTATCTCCGGTGTTTCCACTAAACATAGAATAAAAATTATTCATTGAGAAATTCGTATTACTGTAATCAACACCTCTGTACATTCTGCATGATATCAATAAATAAACAGCAGCAGCAAGCAATATTATTCCCTTTTGTAATATAAAAGTCTTATATAATTCAGATACAAATAAAGGAACTTTTCCCAATAACATCTGTATAAACTGAGAGCATTTTTCTATTATTTTTGTTATGGCACTCTTCCTGCCCTGTGCATATTTATGAGAATATGTAATATATACTCCTATCAATCCTGTTATCGCCAGTAATATTGTCAGAATCCAAGCCGTACTCTGAATATCAGTAATAAAATTATCCGTTCCCCAGTTTTCATATATGTAATATGACTGCCCCGGAAACAATATATTTGAAAAATTAATGTATTTTAAAAATGAAAATGCACTCTTAGATGATATATTAATATTAATTATATATTCAAAAACTAAAAACAACCCGGTTCCTGCTATTGATAATTTGTAATTACCGGTAATAAGGAAAACAAAATATACCAGCCATGACAACGCACTCATAGCTATCGCAAATGTTATACAATATATAATAAAAAATGCAGCTACATTTGTCTTTAACGGGAACATATTAAACATATAAGAATTCTGTATCGGACTTCCCATGTTGCAGCCATAAATATTCCTATATATTGCCAGAATGACACCATTAAAAACAAACGAAAGCACTATTGATATAAGCAATATAATAAAACATCTTTTTACTGGTAATACTTTTCTGGAATTATTACTGCCTCTAATCTGAAGAAACATATTATTTTCAAACTCTTCCATAAATGTTATAAGCACGAATATCATCATCACCAGAAAAATAACCGGAAGCTGCTTATCTGATACCAGTTTTTCTATAGCAGTAGTGTTAGTGATAGAGAAATTGATTTCTCCTCTGCTTTCCAAATCTGCCATATACTTTTGCGCATTAAGTACATAGTAGCTTTGCTCCTCTGCAAATAATGTACTGCTAATAATTTTCTTGTAATTATTCTCTGCCCTTGACATATCAGAAGCATTGACATATTTATATTTTTCCTGTAAAAGTTTTATTGCTTCTTCAATATATTCCCTGTCAGCTTCGTAGTCATCTGTTTTATCATGTACATACCTGCTGTATGTTAATGATCCAATCATTTCTGTTTGATTAGCATATTCATACATCAACTGATTATAATAAGCATATACTTTTTTATCATTCGTGTTATTAATCTTAAAAATGCTCAACCAGATTATTATTCCAAGAAAAATAGCAATAAATACAACACTTTTCCGTAAAACTCTCAATAATTCCATTTTGCTCCTATTCCGGAGTAATCTGTATCCACTCCTTGTTTCCTGTTCCAATGTCAGCTTTGTCCAACACTGCACTTAAACATACTTTAATTATTTTAGGTTTATTTCCAAGTTCTTTTACCATCTTCTCATATTTGTCCATTAAGCCAGATGATGCTTTGAACTGTTGAATATCTGTGTCTGTTGTTGTCACTAACAAATATCTTCTGTCTCCTCCCAATATATCTACATCAGCAGTCATCTTAGTACTATCCTTATTAAATTCTAAAGTATCTTTTATCTCGCCATTTGTATCCACTATATAAACAATATTTTTATCATCAGTTGTAATATTCTTTTTCCCTTTAGAAAGGTCTGGTTTATCAAATACATAAAAATACTGTCCATCATATCCTGCAAGTTTTGTATAATTTCTGTTTGATTTATTATCCAGTTTAAATACTTCACTTATTTCCTGTGTTTTAAGATTCATTCTATAAAGACACCATGCACTTGAATCTACTCCTGCAAAATACATGTTGTCATCTTTATCATAAAATAATTCTGATGTAACCCAATATTTAGATTCTGCTTTCTCAGATAATTCGTCATCACTAGTTATATCAATAAAGCAATCAATATTTCCCGTATCTGTATCAAGACATTCCACAATATATTCTTCTGCCTCTAATGATATGCTCATTCTGCGATTAATGTAAATTTTATTATCTATTGCATTAAGTGATGCCAAGTCAGTAACTATGAAATCAGTTCCACCACTAAACGGTGCATTATATTTCTTTACTATTTCTGGTTCAGATGAATTATCAAGATTCGCCTTACACATAAGCATCCCTGAGTCACTATATAGAAGATAATACATATATCCATTGACAACATCCGCATATTTAATTTCACCCCATGCTGATGATATGGACATTCCATCTATTGATAATGTCTTTTCCGTTTTCTTATCTCTTAATGTTTTATCATAAGACACAAGGATATCCTTCTCCTTTGTCTTTTCTATCATGTATATTCTTCCATCATAATACCATACAGCGCTTCCTAAGCGTTCATAATCTGACAAATATGCCTCGCACTCTACATCATCATGCGCACAATCTACTTTTGAACATAACGCTACGCTATTGTTATTAATCATATCATAGTAATACATAAATTTATAATTCTCACCGCTAACTGGAGAATTTGAAAGATAATAATATCCTTTTTCCGCAGCCGCAGCATTTTTCTTCATATAAAATTGAGCCTCATCTTTATATTCATAATCAGAATATTTATAAGTGTTATCATCTTTCTTAACTGTATTATTATTACCACATGCTGTTAATACAGCCATTCCTGCAATCAATATTGCTAATACTGCCTTCTTCAATAGAATCTCCCCCTTTATCTTAATAAATAATGCTGCTTAAGAAAACTCATTTAGGATTCTCAAGCAGCACATGTTTATAGTTCGCAATTTTATAACTTATCTTGCATCGATACAAAATATCCCTCTAAATCGCTTATATCTTTTCTGACCTTGGTTCCTTCTGTTTCTGCCTCAAAGGACATCAATGTTTTATACTTATATGTAAGTATTCCCTTCGTTCCTTCCGCATAGACATCATACATATCCTTAGATACTGGAAAAGTAACTATTTTTCCAGTATCAAGATTCATGGTAAAATAATAAGCAATTCCTTTCTCTGCAAGTCCTTCCTGGATAGCTCCAGCTCCAGCATACATCCGCTTATTAACATATTCCTCCTGAAATTTAGATGCAAGAGTTGCTGTCGTTGTGATTCTTTTAGACAACACCTGCATGATAAAATCTTTTGCCATAAATATAAATATAGCAATCACAACTACTGCAAATACAGTTAGTATTAACACGCCTAACCAGTGTGGTGCGACCTCAAAATTATCAGTTGTTCCCACTGCGCCAATCTGAGTGAATGTTGTCATAAAAAAGCACCCCTTTCATCAAATATATCAATATATCTGTGTAATTAAAAGCCTATCCTTTTCTATACAATAATATCAAGGTGAATTATTACTTCTCTCATGTGCCCAAATATAATATTGCAAATGTCCCGATGAACCATATGCAGCATCATCTGCATATCCAACTCTTTTCTAATTAAATAGTAGCATAGATATTAATATATGTCAATTATCTCCATATCTTAAGATTAATATATACAAAATGGCACATTTGGTAATATATGGCACATTCTGCACTTGACAACACATATTAGCAATAATCATTACTGTTAATCAGCAAAAATGTCCTTATCAATAAGCTTTAATGTATATGGTTTTCCGTCATTGTCATATACAATTTCCCAGCAGGATGTAATGCCATTCTGTAAAGGCGTATTAATATAAAACCATTTTCCGTCAGTAACAGCTGTATTAACGCCAATACCAGAATTCATAAGCCACGACGATTCGTCTTTAATGTCATAACAATATAAAGATGTATCCCCCTCGTATAATTTTTACGCTGTTATCTGATTAGAATATAACATATACAAATAAGAAAGTCTATCCCAGTACACAAAAAAGCTGTGCCCCAGCCCCGAAAGACCAGCACACAGCTTTATTTAACATTTATTTAGTTATCCTGCTTAAGCAAGCTTCTCAACAGCAAGTGTAACCTTCTCGCCATTGATATCCCATTCCTTCTCAAATCCGGCAGTCTTGTCTGTGATAATATCCTGTGCAAGAACTACTGTCTTAACCTGAGCGGCATTCTTATTAACAATATCAGCTATCTTGTCGTTGCCTGATACATAGAGATTAATCTTATCCATAACCTCGAAACCAGCGTCCTTACGCATAGTCTGAACCTTAGAGATAACCTCTCTTACGAAACCTTCCTCGATAAGCTCTGGAGTTAAGTTAGTATCAAGTACGACAGTGATTCCCTTGTCGCTGCTTGCAACAAATCCTTCCTTCTGAGTCATCTCGATAAGAACATCGTCCTTAGAAAGCTCAATAGCCTGACCTTCAACATTTAACTCGAAGCTTCCTGACTCATTGAGCTTGTCCATAGTTGCGTTACCGTCAACCTCTGTAAGAGCTGTTCTGATTGCATTAAGAAGCTTTCCGTACTTAGGTCCGAGAGTCTTCATCTGTGGCTTGAATGAGTATGATGTAAATGCTCTGACATCATCTGTGTATTCAACTTCCTTAACATTAAGCTCATCAGCGATGATAGCTGTATAGAACTCATCAAGCTTCCAGTCTGCTTTAATAAACATCTTGCCAATTGGCTGACGGTTCTTGATATTAGTTGAATTACGGCATGCACGTCCGATAACAACTGCGTCTAATACATCATCCATAGTCTCCTCAAGCTTCTTGTCAATGAACTGCTCATTAACCTTAGGGAAGTCGCATAAATGTATTGAAATAGGTGCATTTTTATCAATGCTGCATACAAGATTTCTATAAATGCTTTCTGTCATGAAAGGTACCATTGGTGCAGAAATCTTTGCAAGAGTTACAAGTGTTGTGTAAAGAGTCATGTAAGCATTTATCTTATCCTGCTCCATTCCCTTAGCCCAGAATCTCTCACGGCTTCTTCTTACATACCAGTTAGAAAGCTCATCTGTGAAGTCCTCAAGCGCTCTTGCAGTCTCTGTAATCTTGTAGTTCTCAAGGTTAGTATCAACGAATTTAACCAAAGAATTAAGCTTTGATAATAACCATTTGTCCATAACTGAAAGCTTGTCATATTCAAGCTGATACTTAGTAGCATCAAAATTATCAATATTAGCATACAGTACAAAGAATGCATATGTGTTCCAGAATGTTCCCATGAACTTTCTCTGACCTTCTGAAACCCACTCATCCTTGAATCTGTTAGGAACCCAAGGAGCTGAATTCTCGTAGAAGTACCAACGGATAGCATCCGCACCGTGCTTCTGTAATGCATCAAATGGGTCAACAGCGTTACCCTTTGACTTACTCATCTTCTGTCCATCTGCATCCTGAACATGTCCGAGAACGATAACATTCTCATATGGAGCTTTGTTAAAGAGCAGTGTTGAGATAGCCAGTAATGAGTAGAACCATCCTCTTGTCTGGTCAACAGCTTCAGATATGAACTTAGCTGGGAACTGCTGCTCGAATAATTCTTTATTCTCAAATGGATAGTGGTGCTGTGCAAATGGCATTGAACCTGAATCAAACCAGCAGTCAATAACTTCTGGAACTCTCTTCATTGTTCCCTGACACTTAGGGCACTTACATGTAACTGCATCAACATATGGTCTGTGAAGCTCAATATTATCTGGACAATTGTCTGACTTTTCTTTAAGTTCTTCGATACTTCCGATAGACATCATCTCACCGCAGTCCTCACACTGCCAGATATTAAGAGGTGTACCCCAGTATCTGTTTCGTGAAATTCCCCAGTCCTGAACATTTTCAAGCCATGCTCCGAAACGTCCTGTACCGATTGTCTCTGGAATCCAGTTGATTGTCTTATTATTAGCAATTAAGTTAGCCTTAACTTCTGGGTCTGTCATCTTGATAAACCATGACTCTCTTGCATAGTAGATAAGTGGTGTATCACATCTCCAGCAATGAGGATATTCATGCTCTACCTTAGGTGCTGAGAAGAGGATTCCTCTGCCCTCAAGTTCCTTAAGAACCTCAACATCACAGTTGATAGCGCCTGCTTCCATCTCTTTCTTAGTTGGCTTAGCACGCATTCCTGCAAATGGAGTCTCAGGCTTCATAACACCAGCCTCGTCTACCATCTGAACAAATGGAGCGTCATATTTTCTACCAACTCTTGCATCGTCTTCACCAAATGCAGGTGCAATATGAACGATACCAGTACCATCTTCCATAGTTACATAATTATCGCAGTATACGAAAAATGCTTTCTTGTGCTGCTTGTCAGCGGCATCCTTAGCGCACTGGTAAAGTGGCTCATATTCCTTATATTCAAGGTCTTTACCCTTGTATTCTTCAATAATCTCATAAGCAGGTGTGCCTTCTTCTCTCTCGATTCCACCAAGAACCTTGTCAAGAAGTGCCTTTGCCATGATGTATGTGAATCCATCTGCTGCCTTAACTCTCGCATAAGTCTCATCTGGATTAACACAAAGAGCAATATTAGAGCAGAGTGTCCAAGGAGTTGTTGTCCATGCAAGGAAATATGCATCTTCTCCAACAATCTTGAATCTTACAACTGCTGTACGCTCTTTAAGAGTCTTGTAGCCCTGGGCAACCTCATGTGAAGAAAGAGGTGTACCACAACGAGGACAGTAAGGAACAATCTTGAATCCCTTATAGAGAAGTCCCTTATCCCATATCTGCTTTAAAGCCCACCATTCAGACTCAATAAAGTTATTGTCATATGTTACATAAGGATTATCCATATCAGCCCAGAAACCAACAGTAGATGAGAAATCCTCCCACATACCCTTGTATTTCCATACAGATTCCTTACAATGCTTGATAAATGGCTCGATACCATATTCTTCAATCTGTTCCTTGCCATCAAGACCTAACATCTTCTCAACCTCAAGCTCAACAGGAAGTCCATGTGTATCCCATCCAGCCTTACGAGGAACCATATAACCCTTCATTGTTCTGTATCTTGGAATCATATCCTTAATAACTCTTGTAAGTACATGTCCAATATGTGGCTTACCATTAGCAGTTGGAGGTCCGTCATAGAATGTGTAAGTTGGACCTTCCTTTCTGTTATCAATACTCTTCTGGAAGATATCATTGTCTTTCCAGAACTTTTCAACTTCTTTTTCTCTGTCTACGAACTTCATGTCCGCAGAAACTTTCTGATAAATCATTGCAGCTTCCTTTCTGGTTTATACTATTAAACCCCTCTGTCGTAATACAACAGAGGGGTAAACTTGCTTATCCTAAAATCTGAATGATTACGACATACTATCATATGCGTCCCTGGCTTTAACCTGACGATGGGATTACCGTCCCCGCTTAGTCTCGTGATGATTTCAGCGAAGATGCTCAGAAGTGATGTTCAGATGGATAGTACTCGCACCGGCTCTCACCGTCCCGGCTCGCTCATGCTTTTCACTCCAACCTACTGTCTTCGTCAATGCATTTGATTAGATTTTATATAATAAATGTTTAGTTGTCAAGCTGATTCTTAGCCACAATTCTCATAATCAGATCTACGCTTCCGTCAATTCCATAAGTTGAACTGTTAATTGTGAGGTCGTAATTATCTGCTTCGCCCCACTTCTTGCCTGTATAGAATGCGTATCTTTTAAGATGTGCTTTATCCTCTTTTGAAACATACTTCGCAGCCTGCTTATAAGTAAGCTTCTCTTTGCTTGTATGGTAAGTTCTCTGTATACGCAGCTTCTTAGGAGCTGTGATAAATATGCTTATATGAGGAATGTGGTTCTTAGTAAGAATATTATCTGCATATCTTCCCATGATAACATATGGTTCCTGCTTTGCTAAATCGACCAGCTTCTTAGATGTATTAAAGAACTGTACATCCGACCTTGAAAGACCATGGTACTTCCTAAAATCTCTCCACCACTGAGCCGGTGTCCTTGCTGTTTTATTCTGGAATAAAGCTCTGTCAGTTTCTTCATGTTCTTCATTACGCTGTAATATCTCGTTCATGATAGATACATCATAATAGCTGATTCTTAACTTATCAGCAAGCTTGAAACCTATATCTGTTCCGGCACAGCCATATGAACGGCCTATGCATATAATAAGATTGTCGTCCTTTCCAAATCTGTTTGCAAGATTGGACATATTAAGCTCTGCATGCTCCGGGTCAATAATATCATTTCCCTCTCTCGCTTCCTGCATAGCCATTGCTTCATCAAAAATCTCACCATATTCATGCATTATTTCTTTATGAAGCTGAGGATTCTTTTTAGTGGTTCTTGCCATATTACTTATAAGTGCAAGCTCACTTCTAAGAACTGAAGAATCCGCACTGGATTTAAGCAAATCTCTTAAATCATTAATACATTTTTCCTTGTTTCCCTGATATACACGTCCCAGATTAGAACCTGTAGCTTTATATACTTTCTCGTCCAGTGCGTATATTCTGTTCGCAAGTTCAGTTATTTTATCATTATCTGCCATAATGCGCACCTCCTAATTATATAAAGAATAATAGTGTGTCAATAAGGAATACTGGTACAAGGCAACACAATGACCACACAATATACCCAAAGAAGCTTGGCATCTTAACACCATTTTCATCTGATATTGACTTAACCATGAAATTAGGTGCATTACCGATATAAGTCATTGCTCCCATAAATACCGCGCCACATGATATTGCCGTAAGCATTTTTGCAGGAACAACTCCAAGTGCAGTTGTAAGTCCTGACGCGAATCCCATAGAACCAGCCGTTGTAAGAAATACAAGGTAAGTTGGTGTATTATCAAGGAAACTTGAAAGTGCACCCGTTACCCAGAACATCTGTGATGGATGTGTAAGTCCAAGCTCTGCGCCTGCGCTCTTTAAAATCATAAGAGCTGGCTGCATAGTAATAAATATACCTATGAAAAGTACAGCAACTTCCTGAATGGCGCCCCATGTGAAATGGTTCTTCTTTCTTATCTCTGCATTAGTTGTCTTGAATGATAAAAATGCAGCTAAAAGAATCATAACTACTTCAATAAGTGAAGTAATCGCAAGCTTGACCTCTCCAAATATAGGAATTGAGATTACCTCGCCGGCAGCATTCTGGAAAATGGTACATCCGGAAGTACTCCGCTTAATATAACTGCTGCAACAATAATTACGATGAATATAATATTATGTAATCCCTCAAATCTTATAAGTGGTTCATTTTCCTTAATCTCCGGCATATAACCTGCTGCTATATCCTTCCTGTATGCTCTCTTATCAAGAAAATAAAGCACTGTAAGAAGAATAATCATGTTAAGGAGCAGTATCGGAAAGAATCTTATACTCCAGAAGAAAGGAACACCTCTTGAAAATCCCATAAGAAGTGGTGGGTCACCGATAGGTGTAAGACTTCCTCCCATATTAGATATAAGGAAAATGAAGAACACCATAATGTGAGCCTTATTTCTTCTCCAAGAATTCATCTTAATAACAGGTCTTACAAGAAGCATTGACGCACCTGTCGTTCCAATCCAGCTTGAAAGAAGGGTTCCTATTCCAAGAAGAATAACATTTACTCTTGGTGAACCAACAAGACTTCCCTCAACTGTTATGTTACCTGCTACGCAGAAAAGACCGAAAAGCAGTACAATGAATGTAAGATAATCATTTACCAGACATTCAAGTACAGTCTCTGCTGCTGTTCCAGCACCATACTTAACTGCGAACGGAATTATAAAAAGCAGTGACCAGAATATTACAGCAAATGGTCTGTACTTTTCCCACCATTCTCCTTTTACAAGTGGAATTATGGCTATACACAAAAGCAGACATGCAAATGGTATACAAAGCCATAAAGGCACATTCGTCAGCTCAGCTGCCAGTGCAACCATTGGACAAATATTAATACTCATAACTTAAGCCTCCGTAAAAAAACCTGTTCCACACACGGAACAGGTAATCTTAATATTAAATTATCTCTGCACATCGAAAGACGAATTCTTCATAAGTCTCTTAATGTGGTCAACACATGTGATATTAGTATCACCTCTGATAGCATGCTTCATTACTGAAGAAGCAACAGCGAAGTTAACAGTATCTTCAGGAGTCATATTGTCCATAAGGGCATAGATAAGTCCTGATGAAAATGCATCGCCGCCACCAACTCGGTCTACTATCTCAAAATTAATTGTCTTGCTCTCATAAGTCTCTCCGTTAGTATAATAGAAAGCCTTTAAAGAGTTGTTGCTTCCTGAGTGTACATATCTTACAGTTCTGGCAATAGCTTTCATGTGGTACTGCTCATCTATTGCCTTAAATACTCTGTCCATGTCCTTAAATGATGGGTCCATTGTAAGACCGTCTTTAACATCAGTTCCATCTTCTCTGTATACATGGATAGGTTCGATTCCAATAAGCACATCAACATAAGGAAGGTACTTACTAAGAACATCTCTTGCTGTCTCGAATGACCAGAGCGTACTTCTCCAGTTAGGGTCGAAGCTGACAGTAAGTCCCATCTTCTTAGCTGCCTTAACCGCCATATCCATCATCTTACGGCAGTTATAAGAAAGTGCAGGAGTGATACCGCTAATATGGAGCCAGTCATAATCCTTAAGAATCTCCTCGAAATCAACATCCTTATAGTCGTATTCTGCAAATGCAGAATCAGCTCTATCATATATTACCTGTGAAGGTCTGACAGAAACACCTTCTTCCAGATAATAAAGTCCCATTCTTCCTTCTGATCTTATAATGTGCTTGGTATGCACATCATTAGACTTAAGATAATTAATAGTTGACTTTCCAAGGTCTGAGTTAGGTAATACTGTAAAAAATGTTGAATCAACACCAAGGTTTGCAAGGGAAACCGCTACATTTGCCTCTGCTCCGCCATAATTAACTCTGAAATCATGTGTAGTTACAAGTTTTTCATAGTTAGGTGGTGATAATCTCAACATCAATTCACCAATTGCTATAAATTTCATGTCTTCCTCCAACGTCATAATAGATTAAGGGTATCAAATACCCAGTTTTGCATATTCCAATGACATATTACACCACATTTGTACAAATTGCAAACTTGCATATTACTTTTTAATAAGATATAATTATTTTATTAATAAGTAAGGTTAAGGTACGTGTTTATGGATATATTTGAGTCTCTGAATTCTGTGCTTGTAGACTTGTTCAATGATATCTTGAACATTGAAGAAAGGGCTCTTATCACAGAAGAATTTAAGGATATTTCTGTTACAGACATGCATATTATAGAGGCAATCGGAATTGAAGAACCTCGTACTATGTCCACAATTTCCAAGTCACTTGGAGTAACAATGGGAACTCTTACAGTTGGAATCAATGGACTTGTCAAGAAAGGCTATGTGATAAGAAAGCGCGGTGAGAAAGACCGCCGTATTGTCTATGCTTCTCTTACAGACAAAGGAATTGCCGCATACAGACATCATGAGAATTTTCATAAAGACATGATTGAGAATATCACGAAGGATTTAACTAAGGAAGAAGCTGAGGTACTTACCAAGACATTTATACGGCTTGAAGATTTCTTCCATCAGCTTCCATAATGATTTAGTATATTGAAACAGCCACCCTTGGGTTTCCCCGCGGGTGGCTGTTCCATCTTTATATGAAAGTGTTTGAAAGAAAAAAGCTTAGTTATTAGCTGTAATGCCTGCTGTCTTGTAAACAAATGTTACACTTCCGGCTTTGTCATCTGACTTGCCTAAGAATGAATTGTATTCCTGACCAGCCTTAACTACTGCCTTGATTGTATCAACAGCTGTCTGTGCGTCTGAATCTACAAGCTTTGTGATAGGCTCAATTGCCTCGCTGTTAAACTGTGCCATTCCATCTTTTAATGTAATTGCACCTTCGTTTAACTGTGTAACTCCATCTGCAAGTGTTCCTGAACTATCCTTTAATGTAGCTGTTCCATCTGCAAGCTGTGAAGCACCACTCTTTAATGTAGCGTTATTAGCTGTAAGCTGTGAAAGTCCGCTCTGAAGGACTGCTGTTCCTTCCTGCTGGAGCTTTCCTGCATTAAGATTTAATGCATATAAACTTGAGCAGAGAGTTCCTTCCTTGTATGTTGAAAATGAACCAACTGATGTGCTGAGTGTGTTAAGACCTGTACTTAATGTACCAAGTCCTGCCTTAAGCTGCTTAGAACCAGCGCTTAACTGTCCTGCACCTGTGCTTAACTGGTCAATTCCTGCTTTAAGCTGTGTTGCACCAGAATTAGCAGACTTAATTCCCTCATTAAGTGAAGCCATACCATCAAAATATCCGGCATCCTCAAGAGATGATAATGTTGTATTGCAATTGTTATATGCCTGATAAGCCTGTGAAAGTCCGCTTGTCATTGTAACAATCTGCTCATCTGCCTTAGAACTTACTGTCGCTTCATCAAGCTGTCCGCCAGCTGCTGCACTTACAGTAGCGGCAACAACCTGCTTAACAGATGCATAGTTCTTTAATATATAACCTGTTGCTAAAGCGTACTGCGTCTTACTTGTTACATCAGGTGTCTGTGATATACCAGACTGTGCCATAGCTGCTGCGATTACTGCCTTCTGCTGTGGTGTTGCTGAATTAGGATTAATTCCCTGACTCATGCATGTTACTGCAAATGCTACATTATAGAAACTTCCATAAGCTGTACTGTAACTTTCAGCTGCCTGTGTCTTTCCTGCTTCAAGACTGCTCTTTAACTGTGTAGTTCCTGCTGATAACTTGTCAGAACCAGCCTCAAGCTTTGTAAGACCACCTGATAATGTATCTGCCCCAGTAACAAGCGCTCCAGCACCAGCTAAAGCACTGTCAATTCCTGCATCAAGTGTTTCAGCTCCTGCTGATAACTGGCTGGCACCATCTGCTGCCGAAGCAACACTGCTGTCAAGATTGTTATCCTTAAGAGTATTGTAAAGAGTTCCCATTCCGTCAGCATATGTCTTCATGTTGTTATTAAGTGAAACTGAACCCTCATATGCACTTGCAGCGCCATCTGTATATGCATATATACCATCCTTAAGAGAAGAAGCACCTGTATTTAACTGGTCAACACCATCAGTAAGTGCCGGAATTGCATCACTTAACTGCTGTGTTCCATCCTGTAATGTAACCGTTCCGTCTGCAAGCTGTGTTGCTGCATCATCTAATGAAGCAACAGTTTTCTTTAGATCATCTAAAGTAATGTCATCAGCATTCATATCCGAAAGAAGATTAGATGTTGCAACTGACATAGTCATATCAAGTGAGAAATTCTTAACATCTGCTGTTAATTCAAAATACTCAGGAATATCAAGGTCAAGTGACTTGTCATTAAACTTAAGATTCATAGTATCCTTAAGTCCTGGCATTGTCATACCGACTGCCACAATATTATCACCAACCTTAGTAAGCTTACCATTAGTAACCTCAACATTTGAGAATACATCTGTTGGAAGCATCATGCCTGTAATCATTGTAAATGGTACGGCAACTGTCTGCTTCTTACCATTAATTGTTACAGTTTTCTTCTGATTATTAGTGTAATCAAAATGTATTGTAACCTTTCCGCTCTTTCCAGCCAGGTCTTCCGGCTTAATTTCCTTTCCATCAAGCTTGTAAGTAACCTTCATTGTCACTGGCGCATTTTCACTTGACTCAGTCTTATTAAGAGTCTCATTGCCGTTAGCGTCTGTAATCTTTTCGTTGACAGTGATGTGATTCTTGTTACCTGAAGCATCATTGAATACATAAACTGTTTCCTGTCTTGTGTTAGTTGCAAGTGTGCTCTTGTTAGACACTGCAAGCTCGTTAGTTATTGCCTGTGTAATCGTAGCCTCAGTGCTGCCTGCTGCCATCTCTGTTACATAAGCTGTATCTGTTCCTGTTGTTGCAGCTGTCTTAGAACCGCAGCCAACAAGACTTGCCGCAGTAAGAACAACACACATTAAAACTGAACTATATCTGAATAAATTCTTCTTTACCATAATAAATCCTCCTAATTTAATTCTGACTGTTCTTCTTAGGCTTAAAACCTAAACTTGTATGAATAATCACCTTATCAAGTAATACAAAAAGTGATGGAAGAACAAATATAACAACAAACATACTGATTATTGCGCCTCGTGCCATAAGTGTACAAAGTGAAGCAATCATATCAACACTGGCTATCATACCTACACCAAATGTTGCTGCGAAGAAACCAAGTGCGCTGACAATAATAGATGGAATAGATGTTCCAAGTGCTATTGATATAGCCTCTTTCTTAGAGTTACCAGCGGCTCTTTCTCTCTTATATCTTGTAGTCATAAGAATTGCATAATCGACTGTCGCACCAAGCTGAATAGTTCCGATTACTACTGAAGATATAAATGGTATCGTTGTTCCTGTATAATATGGAATACCCATATTAACAAATATAGCAAATTCAATAGCAGCAACCAGAATAACCGGAAGAGATATTGACTTTAATACGAAGAAAATAATAAAGAATATCGCAACAATTGAAACTGCACTAACTGTCTTGAAATCCTTATCAGTAATAGTGATAAGATCCTTAGTACAAGGGGCTTCTCCAATTACCATAGATTTAGCATCATACTTCTTTGCAATCGCATCAACCTTATTAATCTGGTCATTGATTTCATCAGAAGCAATTGTGTAATTAGTTGATACCATCATAATCTGGTATTCATCACCCTTAAGCTCTGAAACAAGCGAATCAGGAAGCATTTCCGTAGGGATTTCTCCACCGAGTGCTGAGTCAATACTTAATGCAAATGAAATTCCGTCCAGATCATTTACCTCATTCATCATTGCATTAGAATCCTCTGCTGAAAGATTACTGTCGGCAAGAATCATATATATAGAATTAGTTCCGTCAAAGTTCTCGGCAAGCATCTTGTTAGCCTGCGAACAGTTAAGCTTCTCTGGAAGTGTATCAGACAAATCATAGTAAACCTTAGTATTGTTATATCCGTAGATTGCCGGGCCAAGAAGCAGAACGAATATTATAAGGAATATCCATGAATGATTAACTATCCATCTTGCCGGCTTATCAAAATTCGGCATAATCTCTCTATGCATTGTTTTCTCAAGAGCCTTGTCAAATGTAAGAATAAGGGAAGGAAGTATTGTAACACAACCAATAACACCCAATACAACACCCTTTGCCATAACAACACCAAGGTCAAGACCAAGTGTAAAGCTCATAAAGCAGAGTGCGATGAATCCTGCAACAGTTGTTATGGAAGAACCAACAACTGATGTTAGTGTATTCCCAATAGCAACCGCCATAGCTTCGTGATGATCATCCGGAGTTTCTTCCTTAGCTTCCTTGTAACTGTGCCATAAGAATATAGAATAATCCAGAGTTACACCAAGCTGAAGTACCGCAGCCAGTGCTTTCGTTATGTATGAAACCTCACCTAAGAAATAATTAGAACCAAGGTTATACACAATTGCCATACCTATACTTAGCATAAAGAATACTGGTACAAGGAATGAATCCATAAATATGGCGAGTACGATACATACAAGAACAACCGCTACAAGTACATAAAAAGGAGTCTCCTTTTCTGCCATTGTCTTAGTATCTGTAACTACAGCAGACATACCTGCAATATAGCACTGATTATCCGTAACATCTCTTACTTCCTGAATAGCCTTCATTGTATCGTCACTTGATGTTGTATCATCAAAGAATATTGCAAACAATGTAGCTCCTGAATCCTCATTTTCAAAATAAGAACGGAACTTATCAGGAAGAATTTCTGAAGGAACATCATCTCCTACTATTCCACTATAAGAGATAACTGACGCAACATGGTCAACACCCTCAACCTTCTTTACCAACTTAGAAACATTTGACTTATTCATTCCGTCAACGACAACCATTGCATAAGCGCCCTTTCCGAAATCATCAAGCAAAATGTCCTGTCCCTGCATAGTGTCGATATCACTTGGCAGATAATACAGGATATCGTAATTAACTCTGGTATTAAAGTAACCAAGAACTGATGGAATCAACAGCAGGAAGCTAAGAACCAGAATTGGAATTCTTAACTTAACAACAACTTTTCCAAACTTTTTCATATAAATAACCACGCCTTTCTGTAAGATGCAAATGCCAACAACCCTTAGTCATATAAGTATTCATGTCTTTAACAAATATGACCGATAGTCATTTTCAATTTCAGTTGACATTATAGCACCTCAAAACATATAGTCAATAGAAAATTGACCAAAAGTCATTTTTTAATATTTATTTTATAATTGGATTGGTGTATAATGTATTTATGAATGAGTTGGCATGGTAATCAATTTCAGGCACGCTTGCGCTGCTTGTCGCTCACAGCGGACACTAAACTCGTTGCAGTTCCTGCAACTTGTTAAGTGCCGGTGGCTCCAAAGCACCTGAAATCAATTACCATACCAACTCATAATACACACTATAACCAACTAATAATTAACACTAATAAAGGTGAGTGATTGATATGGGAAAGCTTGAAACTAACAAACAACAGAAACTTACTTCTCTGCTGAATACTGCATTTAATCTCTTTACTACCCAGGGGGTTGCGAAGACTTCTATTGCTGAGATTTCGCAGAAAGCTGGAATTGCTAAAGGTACATTTTATCTGTACTTTAAGGATAAGTATGATATAAGAAACCGTCTTATATCACATGAATCAAGTAAATTATTTAAGAATGCCGTCGCTGATTTAGAAGAATTTTCTATGGAAAAGGACGAACAGTTAGGTTTCGAAGAAAAAATAATATTTATAATTAATCATATTGTAGATGAACTGAATTCTAATCAGACTCTTCTCACATTTATATCAAAAAACCTTAGCTGGGGAATCTTCAAGGAAGCTCTCACAACTAAGGTTGCATCTGATGATATTAACTTTAAAGATGTATATTATGAAATGATTAACGCTGAGGATATCTCACTTGAAGAGCCTGAAATAATGCTCTTCCTTATTGTTGAGCTTGTAAGTTCAACTTGCTACAGCGCAATTCTTTATAAAGAACCTGCTGACATAGATACTATCAAGCCTTATCTTTTCAAGACAGTACGTGCAATCATCAAAGAGCACACTATCCGGTAGCTGCTTACGCTTTCCCTTCAAGCTCCTGGTATATATCCCTTTTTGACACACCCCTGTCCTTTGCCGCAGCTTTCATGGCTTCTTTCTTGTCCATGCCCTGCGACATATACATCTGCACATGTTCTGCCACACTCATGTTTTCCCACTGCTTTCTTGCTTCAACCTTTAACTGCTCACGGCTTTTACCGGCAATCACAAGCACATATTCACCTCTTGGCTCATTATTTTCATAATATTCACATGCAGATTCAAGCGTGAATTCCATAGAATTCTCATATCTCTTGGTAAGTTCCTTACATATAGTAATCTGTCTGTCACCGCCAAGCGTATCTTGTAGTTCCGCAAGTGTCTTAGTAAGTCTGTGCGGTGCTTCATATATAATCATAGTCCTTGTTTCACATGCTAACTCTGCAAGAACTTCTTTTCTCTCATTCTTATCCGCTGGTAAAAATGCTTCAAATGCGAATCTTCTTGTCTCGCGTCCTGACATTGTAAGCGCTGTTATGCATGCTGCCGGTCCCGGAAGTGAAGTAACCCTGATACCTGCTGCCCTGCATTGCTTTACAAGCTCCTCACCTGGATCAGATATTCCCGGAGTTCCAGCATCCGTAATTACAGCCACATCCATTCCACCTAATATTTTATCAACAAGAACCTTTGCCTTATCATACTTATTAAATTCATGATAACTTGTCATAGGTGTCTTTATTTCAAAATGATTAAGCAGCTTAATACTGTTTCTTGTATCCTCTGCTGCAATCAAGTCTGCCTCTGAAAGCACACGCAGAACCCTGTAAGTAATATCCTCAAGATTACCAATAGGTGTTGCACACAGATACAGCATACCCGGTCCGTCTTTCTTTACATTTTTTTCATTATCCATAATAAACCTCTATCTATTCATACATTTTTAGAAGTGCATCAGTGTAAGTACCGTCCGTCTTGTATACAATAAGCGGTTCTTCAACAATAAGCTGGGAATTACCTCCCTTAACCGCTTCTATAAGCACCATATTGGCAGCCTTATTCACATAAGGATACACCAGCCTCATTCTCTTCGGCTCAAGATGATACTTTCTCATAGTGTCAAATATATCAACAAGTCTGTTCGGTCTGTGAACCATATACATTTTCCCTTTGGATTTAAGACAACGGCTTGCTTCCCTTATAACATCATCAAGACTACACAGAAGCTCATGCCTTGCAATTGCCTTGGCACTGTCCGGATTAACAATACCGTGATTTTCATTCATATATGGCGGATTGCTCGTCACAACATTAAAAGAAGCTTCCCCAAATATAGTGGAAGCTTCCTTAATATCACCCTTAACAACACTGATTCTGTCCTCAAGATGATTAAGCTCCACATTTCTTCTGGCAAGCTGTACGCTTCCCTCCTGAATCTCAAGAGCACTATATGTGCTACCTGGATTCTTAGACTGCATAAGCACCGGAATAATACCATTACCGGTACCCATATCCAGCACCCTGTCTTTCTTCCCTGCCCTGGCATAAGTAGACAACAGCACTGCGTCCATTCCAAAACAGAAAATATCTGTATTCTGTATAAGCTTTAGTCCATCTCTCATCAAATCATCAATTCGTTCATTAATCATCACTAATATGGGCTTTTCCTTCTTTTCTTTCTAATTCCTCAAGTGCCTTAAGTTCCTTATCATCATCAATACGGACCTTATCAAATCGTCTTTTTCTCTTAAAACGAAGCTCCTCAACCGGATATTCCTTAAGTTCCTTTTCGTCATTATCATGAGTTATTAATACCTTAACTCTCTGCCTTAAAACATTGACACTTGAAACCTCACCAACCAGTTTATCTGGTGTAGTAACAGAATCTCCCACATTAGGCAGATGACTATTTAATTCCTCATATGTATCCTGCTCATTCTTTAAACAACACATAAGTCGTCCACACACACCTGAAATCTTAGTTGGATTAAGTGACAGATTCTGCTCCTTAGCCATCTTAATAGATACCGGATTGAATTCTGGTAAAAATGTGGCACAACATAAAGGTCTTCCGCAGGAACCAATTCCACCAAGAATCTTAGTTTCATCCCTTACTCCAATCTGTCTTAATTCAATTCTGGTCTTGAATACTGCAGCAAGATCCTTAACAAGCTCTCTGAAATCAATTCTTCCATCAGCAGTAAAATAGAACAGCACCTTATTATTGTCAAATGTATACTCAGCCTTAATAAGCTTCATGTCAAGATTATGCTTTGCTATCTTCTCAAGACATATCTTAAATGCTTCTTTTTCCTTTTCTCTGTTTCTTAATTCTCTTTCATCATCTTCTGGTGTTGCAACCCTTATAATTGCCTTTAGAGGCTGGATAACCGCTGTATCTTCTACTTCTCTTTCACCTAGAACAACCTGTCCATATTCAACTCCTCTGGCAGTCTCAACAATAACATGCTGTCCTGTTTCAACTGAATATTTCCCAGGTGCAAAAAAATATATCTTTCCAACCTGTCTGAATCTAACTCCAACAACTTTAGTCATCTATACTCTCCATTCTATGAATTTTCCTTAATCGCCATAATAAGCAATTCAATAACAAGATCAAAATTAACATTTGCCTGAAGTCTCACCTTAACCCTGTCAATAGAATTAATAATATCCTGTAAACCTTCATATGACATAGTCTGTGCCTGACTCTTTATCAGTGTCATCTGGTCATTAAATATGAGCAGATTAGTATCATTCGTACTCTTAAACATAAGTACATCCCTGTACCACATAAGCATAAGGTCAAGATAATCATCAATAGTCAGCTTATAATTGGTAACTCTTTTCACCGATGTCATAATATCAGCCGAATCCATATCCTTAGCATTCTTAATAACGTCCATTACATCACGTCTTAACTCAGCAAACTCAGTAGATTCGACCATAGTCATTGCCCTGCCGATTCGTCCTGCTGCGAATCTTGCTGCAAATTTGCACTCGTAATCACCGATATTATCATAGTGGTCTTTAAGATATTTAATAACTACATCATCCTTAAGTGGCTTAAGATCAAGCACAACGCATCTTGACAGAATAGTCTGTAAGAAAACATCCGGATTATTAGCAAGCAGAATAACAATTCCATAAGCCGGTGGCTCTTCAATTGTCTTAAGCATTGCATTCTGTGCTGCAACAGTAAGCTTGTCTGCTTCATCAATAATGTATATCTTGTAAGGACTGCTGTAAGGCTTAATCTGCATATCCGATACAAGCTGGTCTCTTATATCATCAACACCAATACTTCCCGGCTTCTCATGTCCAACCCAGATAATATCCGGCTGGTTCCTGCCTGCCGCCTGCACACAGGAATGGCACACCCCACAAGGCTCAACACCGCCCGCCTCACACTGCAGTGTCTGTGCAAATGTGCTGGCAATAAGCTTTTTCCCTGCACCCAGTCCTCCGCTGATTACATAAGCATGAGATACCTTTCCCATAGATATTGCACTCTGCAAATGCTCTTTAATAGTCTCATATCCATATATATCTGAAAAATTACTCATACTTATCCCTCTTTCCTTCTTGCATATTCATCTTTCATATAACTACTACATTGCAGTTGTTTGATAATTTACTTAATCATACATTATATTATAACACATAATGATTCTATGTTGAAATACCTATTGATAAACCTCTTACTAACATAAACCTGTTACTATAGCTTCCCTTACTTCATTGAGACAGTTCTCAAATTCCCCATTATTGCTGAATCTTCTTGTAATACCAGCCTTAGCAATATTCTCTTCTGAAAAATCCTCACTGTCTGCAAGAAATCTTCTGCACATTTCCTCATAGTGTGGATTATCCTGTTTCTGTTCTCTGTGGATAGCCCTTGTAAGTCTCAATCCATCTTCAACCTCAATATATACCGGCATAATATGCTGTTTTCCATAGAATTCACAGAATTTATCATACGCTTCAAGCGTTCCTATAACCAGATACCTGTTACCACTGTTAAGGTCAATCTGTCCGTCATCAGCTGTAAAATACTTCCACACACCATACACAGTATTATATTCTCTCAGTTCAACAATCCTGCCGCTCTCCTGCATCTTAACAGCTGTCTCATCATTTACAAAAAAATACTCAACCCCATCGGTCTCCCCGGCTCTCATTGGTCTTGTTGTATACAATATAACAGTATTAAGCTTCAGACTTTCATCTTCAATTAGGTTTTTATATATCTTATCCTTACCGGACGCGCTTTTTCCCATAATAAATGCTATCTCAGGCATCTTATCTTTCCTTCCTTAAGACCGGGTACTTCCAGCCCGGCATTTATCGCACTCTTAATAATTCTGCATACATCACCGGTAATCCGCTCGCCTACATTAACAACAGGCATTCCCGGTGGGTATATAAGAACCGATGACATACTTATTCTACCACATATATCAGGTGAATTAACAGATAAATCTTCATATCCATTTTCATCCATTAAATCAATTGCATCTGCTGGACACATACATACTTCCGGCTTGTTGTTAATCGCATACCCTAAGCTTTCACCTACATCATTTTCACTGTCTTTGCTTTCAACTTTCCAGCTTTCATCAATCTCCTTCAATGCACTAAGAAATCTGTCATAATACTCCTGTTTATCAGCAACTGAAGTCATTGCAATAACATATTTAAATGATGCCATCTCAAGCTGCACCTTATATTCATCCAATAACCTGTCATATAGGTACTTTCCATCATCACATATAAGAATAATCTTAGAAATATCATCACTATCCATCAATCTTATATTATTAAGTTTTGCAATATTTTCTCTTAAATTCTTAAGTCTGTTTATATATTCCTTAAAAATATAATCTCCCTGCCCTTCAATAATTCCCATACATCTGTCAATACTCGCCATAAGAATATATGAAGGACTGGTTGTCTGATATATATTCCAAAATCTTTCCACTTTATCATAATCTACATAATTTCCAGAAATATGTAGAAGTGCAGTCTGTGTAAGTGCCGGTAATGTTTTATGAATACTGTTAATTACAATGTCAGCCCCAGCTTTTACTGCCGACTCTGGAAATTCCTCACTGAATTCAAAATGTGCCCCATGCGCTTCATCAACTATAAGTGGTATTCCTTTTTCATGCAGATAACTGGCAATCTCCCTTACCTCTGACACAACACCTTCATAAGTCGGGGAAGTTATAATAACCGCCTGTGCATCCCTGTTATTTTCAACACATTTTCTAATCTGTTCTAATGATAGTCCTCTGTATATTCCTGTATCATTATCAACCTCCGGTATAACATATACTGGCTCTAACTGTGCCATAATCAATGCATTGTACACTGACACATGACAGTTTCTTGCAACGATAATCTTTCCTTTTCTTTTCGTCGCACCGCATATAGCCGATAATATTCCTGCTGTACTTCCATTTACAAGCATCAGTGTTTTATCTGCTCCATACAATTTTGCTGCCCTGTCAGACGCATTTTTAATAATACCATCCGCATTATGCATATTATCAAATCCGTCAATCTCGGTAATATCAAGTTCTGAAGTACTTGCATATTCAGTATTGCGCTTTCCTCCTGGCATATGCATCGGCACATAACCAGCTTTTGAATACTCTTCAAGTTTTGCCAGAATATCTATATTTCCCATCAATACAACTCCATTATCTCTTATTCTGTAACCATAAGCTTTACTGTTACTTCATCATGGCTTCCAATTGCATCTGTAACTTCATACTTAATATCATAAGTACCTGTCTGGTCAAATGTATATCTTCCAACAGTCACAATCTTTGCAGTAATATCATTACCACAAGTATCAGTTGCAGTAACCCCTGTCATTACATCTATACTCTGACCAATCTTTGTCTGAATGTCCTTTGCCCCTTCTATCTTAGCACTATAAGCATTCCATGGATTATTCTCGTCAGGGTCTGTAGGATCCCAGCCGGCATATGCACTGTCCTCTGGAATCTTTATAGAATCCGGCTTACCAAGTGGTCCAGGATTAACTGCATCATCATATATAGTTACACCTGTTCCCGATGGACAGTTATCATATATCCACTTTACATCCCTAACGCACATTCTAACGCATCCAAGAGAAGCATAATCACCAAGCTTATTGTACTGTCCATCCTCCAGATCACCCTTATTCATTGAATAATATGGCACAGAATGGAACAGATAACCTCCACTTATTCTGAATGCATAACGTCCATAAGTACCATCAACCATATATCCCCATTCGTACTTATCTGATGTTACATAATTCTCACCCACAATAGTTTCGTCGCCTGCTTTTCCACATGATGTTGCAAATGCTTTGACTGGTATAGTGTATTCTCCATTCTCATCAATTCCATACACTGTAGCACAGTTAGCAGTTCTATTTACTTTAATAAAATATGGAAGATAAACTCCTTCTGGTGCAATGTATTCTTGTTCTTTTGATTCAGGCTCTTTATTATCAATCCACACAACTTCCCTTGCCGCTGTTGTCTCTTCTGTTGAAACAACTGTCTGTTCATCATTACTCCCATGATTATCATCCTGTTTTTCCTTATTATAATGAGACAACATAATTCCAGCAGTTACTGCTCCTGCAATAGCAATCACAGCAACAGCAATAAATATAACAAGTGTCAGATTTCTCCTGAACCATGACTTTCTTCTTTTTAAATATTTATAATTAATGTTTCCTTTTGACATAATATCCTCCTTTGTCCATTACAAAAAATTAATATGTGTTTATAAATGTTTTTAACGCAAAAAAAGCTGTTTCATCACGAAACAGCTTTAAGTGCCTAGAACCGGAATCGAACCAGTGACACGAGGATTTTCAGTCCTCTGCTCTACCGACTGAGCTATCTAGGCTTAGTAGCGGGGACAGGATTTGAACCTGTGACCTTCGGGTTATGAGCCCGACGAGCTTCCGAGCTGCTCTACCCCGCGGCATTCACTATATATATTATGTTAAATAGATGTAAAATATACATCAAAGTGGGCGGAGAAGGATTCGAACCTTCGAAGGCAGTGCCAGCAGATTTACAGTCTGTCCCCTTTGGCCACTCGGGAATCCACCCATCTATTAAATTAATACTAATAATGCTCTCACATTATTAATATAGAGCCGACTGTCGGAGTCGAACCAACAACCTGCTGATTACAAATCAGCTGCTCTGCCATTGAGCCAAGTCGGCAAAATTGATGGGGCCTACAGGGCTCGAACCTGTGACCCTCTGCTTGTAAGGCAGATGCTCTCCCAGCTGAGCTAAGACCCCATATATAATTGTAAGCTGTTTCCAGCAAGTTATCATCTGGGAAATGATAACAACGACCCGGATGGGGTTCGAACCCACGACCTCCGCCGTGACAGGGCGGCGCTCTAACCAGCTGAGCCACCAGGCCAATCGCTTTCGCAATTAAGAGATAAACTCTTTTGAAAGATTGCTCTTTCAAAACTGCACATTAAATATATCATATCATATCTGTCTTTGCAAATACTTTTTCATCCGATTACTCTTAAGAATAACTCTCTTTGTTCTATCCAAACCGTCTTAACCTTTTCTCTTGGTTAAGCCCTCGACCTATTAGTACAGATCAGCTCCATATGTC
>NZ_QSEU01000044.1:0-504 GCF_003466705.1 Eubacterium sp. AM46-8 | reverse complement strand
GAGCCGCCGAAGGCAGGTTTGATAACTGGGGTGAAGTCGTAACAAGGTAGCCGTATCGGAAGGTGCGGCTGGATCACCTCCTTTCTAAGGAAGAAAAAGTAAAGGTTGTTTTTCTATTGAGTCATCAAGGATGACTGCTGTGACAGAGTCACAGATATGAAGCTTCTGGTGGCGATACGCTTAGGGGAAACACCCGTACACATCTCGAACACGATGGTTAAGCCTTAAGCGGCCGAAGATACTATGCTGGAGACGGTATGGAAAAATAGGTGGCTGCCAGATTTCAAATGGGGGTATAGCTCAGTTGGGAGAGCACCTGCCTTGCAAGCAGGGGGTCAAGGGTTCGAATCCCTTTATCTCCACTGTGAGTGAATGATAATAAAGCCGCTCACAACATTGTTCTTTGAAAACTGCATATTAAAATATCTTATAAAACATTGTTTTAAATAATGTTTAGACATCCGAGGTGCGACATATACTTAAAGTAAATGTCAAACCAAGAAA
>NZ_QSEU01000043.1:0-554 GCF_003466705.1 Eubacterium sp. AM46-8 | reverse complement strand
GAGCCGCCGAAGGCAGGTTTGATAACTGGGGTGAAGTCGTAACAAGGTAGCCGTATCGGAAGGTGCGGCTGGATCACCTCCTTTCTAAGGAAGAAAAAGTAAAGGTTGTTTTTCTATTGAGTCATCAAGGATGACTGCTGTGACAGAGTCACAGATATGAAGCTTCTGGTGGCGATACGCTTAGGGGAAACACCCGTACACATCTCGAACACGATGGTTAAGCCTTAAGCGGCCGAAGATACTATGCTGGAGACGGTATGGAAAAATAGGTGGCTGCCAGATTTAATTAAAAAGCTTTAGCGGGTTTTAATTAAAAAATCACTAGAAAGCGAAAGCTTTCCGGTGTTCATATATAAAAGCTTGATTAGCGATGAGATAGCAGGAAAAATTCCTACTACCTGATGACTAGTCAAACTAGTCAGAGTGTGAGAATACTCACATGATAATTGTTCTTTGAAAACTGCATATTAAAATATCTTATAAAACATTGTTTTAAATAATGTTTAGACATCCGAGGTGCGACATATACTTAAAGTAAATGTCAAACCAAGAAA
>NZ_QSEU01000042.1:0-614 GCF_003466705.1 Eubacterium sp. AM46-8 | reverse complement strand
AAGTACATCTATTTCTCTTTTAGTTAATTCTGATATTCTTTTCTTAACATTACTTTTTTCTTGAAGATTAGAATTAAGTATAGGCATCATATTAGGTTCAATATATTTATTTCCTAAATATACTTTATAAATTGCCTTTAACAGAGTATCAAAGCTTGAATCTTTTAATATGTAACCATCACAACCAATTTCAAGAGCTTTCATCAAATAATCGATTTCATTATGTCTGGTCAACATTATAACCTTACATATCATTTTCTGTTCTTTAATAATTCTAAGAGTATCTATACCATTCATATCAGGCATATCTATATCTAATAAAACTATATTAGGCTTTGTTTTATTAACAAGGCTTATGCACTCATAACCATCTGCTGCTTCCCCGACAACATTAAATTCTGAAACATTTTCTAAAAGGCATCTTATTCCCTCTCTCACCATCCTATGGTCATCAGCTAATAAAATATTAACTGCCATATCTACCTCCTCTATATATCTTTCTTTACTTTTTCTATTAATCTTTCCATCAATATTATTGAATTATTAATTTCTAACTTAGATATTGAATTATTAATTTCTAACTTAGATCTTGTAATATCTTTATCCATAATCTG
>NZ_QSEU01000041.1:0-763 GCF_003466705.1 Eubacterium sp. AM46-8 | reverse complement strand
ATTGTTCTTTGAAAACTGCATATTAAAATATCTTATAAAACATTGTTTTAAATAATGTTTAGACATCCGAGGTGCGACATATACTTAAAGTAAATGTCAAACCAAGAAACAAACCAAGGTTGAGAAATCAACCAAAACCGAATGGTGTAACGCTATACATCATTATCAGGTTAAGCTATAAAGAGCATAGGGTGGATGCCTAGGCACTGAGAGCCGATGAAAGACGTGATAAGCTGCGATAAGCTGCGGTAAGGAGCAAATATCCATTGACCCGCAGATTTCTGAATGGGGAAACCTACGCAAGAAGACCTTGCGTACTCATACATGAATACATAGTGTATGAGAGGGAACCCGGGGAACTGAAACATCTAAGTACCCGGAGGAAGAGAAAGAAACATCGATTTCCTGAGTAGCGGCGAGCGAAAGGGAAAGAGCCCAAACCAGAGGATTTATCCTCTGGGGTTAGGACTGCATAATTGATCTGCAATTGATAGGAGAACGGTCTGGGAAGTCCGGCGAGAAAGCGTGAAAGCCGCGTATCCGAAATCGAAAGCAGCAAGGCAGTATCCAGAGTACCACGAGACACGAGAAACCTTGTGGGAATGAGCGGAGACCACTCCGTAAGGCTAAATACTACTCAGTGACCGATAGCGCATAGTACTGTGAAGGAAAGGTGAAAAGGACCCCGGGAGGGGAGTGAAAGAGAACCTGAAACCCTGTGTTTACAAGCTGTCGAAGCACGCAAGTGCGACGGCGTACTTTT
>NZ_QSEU01000040.1:0-786 GCF_003466705.1 Eubacterium sp. AM46-8 | reverse complement strand
TCTTATCAGCTCCAACTTCTGTTCCAAACGTTGCTGACTTAGTATATCCAGGAACAAGTTCTGTATCTGTTCCTTCAATGACATACTTTACAGAATAATCAAATGTATCGGCCACATAGTAAACCTTTATTACACCCTTATCAGCTATTGTTGATGGTATTGTTGCCGGGTCTGTCTTTTCAAACTTATATCCTGCTCCGAACTTATCTGTAGTATTAATCTCAGAGAGCTTTACCTGCTGTTGAGTAGCATTAACCCAGATATTATTAGTAAATGTCTCTGTCTTAGAGTCATCCTTAACTCCATCCTTGTAATACTCTACTGTATAAGATACTGTCTTCTTCTGACCATCATCTCTTACATAGTATACCTTGATAACACCATTATCAGCTATTGTTGCTGGTATTGTTGCTGGGTCTGTCTTTTCAAACTTATATCCTGCTCCGAACTTATCTGTAACATTAATCTTTGTTGCATCTACCGGCTGTACATTATCATTTACCCAGATATTATTAGTAAATGTCTCTGTCTTAGAGTCATCCTTAACTCCATCCTTGTAATACTCTACTGTATAAGATACTGTCTTCTTCTGACCATCATCTCTTACATAGTATACCTTGATAACACCATTATCATCTATTGTTACTGGTATTGTTGCCGGGTCAGTCTTTTCGAACTTATATCCTGCTCCGAACTTATCTGTAACATTAATCTTTGTTGCATCTACTGGCTGTACGTTATCATTTACCCATATATTGTTAGTAAATGTCTCTGTCTTAGAGTCAT
>NZ_QSEU01000004.1:0-194808 GCF_003466705.1 Eubacterium sp. AM46-8 | reverse complement strand
TAACGTAAGTTAGTAAGACCCCTTGAAGACGACGAGGTAGATAGGCAGAAGGTGGAAGTGTGGTGACATATGGAGCTGATCTGTACTAATAGGTCGAGGGCTTAACCAAGAGAAAAGGTTAAGACGGTTTGGATAGAACAAAGAGAGTTATTCTTAAGAGTAATCGGATGAAAGAATTTTAATGTGCAGTTTTGAAAGAGCAATATGAAATATAATGTATTCAGGCAGGTCGCAGGACCTGCTTTTTTTGTGCGTTTTCATACTAAATGTGGGTTTGAAAAGATTAATAATGGGTGCTACAATTAGCATAACTTTGAATTAAGTTATTACATATGAGGGGAGAGAATGAATGTATCAGTGTCCTAATTGTGGCGGACGGTTAATTTTCGATATATCGTCACAGTCGATGTTATGTGAGCATTGTAATACACATTATAATCCATATAATCTTGGAGAAGGAAATTCGGCTGAAGAAAGTAAAGAGTATGATGTTACGGTATTCAAGTGTCCGCAGTGTGGCGGTGAAATTATGAGTACAGATAATACGATTGCTGATTTCTGCAGCTTCTGTGGAGCATCTACAGTTCTGGAAAGCAGAATTTCCAAAGAACTCCGTCCGGGATATATTATTCCGTTCAGCAAAACCAAGCAGGATTGTAAGAATCAATATAAGAAGATGATGAAGCGTGCATGGTTTGCACCTAAGGAATTAAAAGATGAAAAATATATTGATGGTTTCAGGGGAATCTATATGCCATACTGGGCTTATCATGTATCACAGAAAGGTCCTGTTGTATTAAGAGGAGAGAAAAGCAAAAGACGGGGAGATTACATTTATACGGACCATTTTGATATTAACGGTGATATGGACTGTCAGTATAAGGGAATATCGTTTGATGCGTCATCTTCATTTGATGATAATATAAGTGAGGCGATTGCACCGTATGATGTTAAGAATATGGCGGGATTCACGCCGGCATTTCTTAGCGGGTTTTATGCTGATACGGCAGATGTCGGGTGTGATGTTTATATGAATGATGCAATTGATATGGCTGGTGAGGAGACATATGATTATGTAGCCAATAATATTCCGCTTGGAGGGGTATCACTTCGTGAAACAGAAAGTACTATTAAATCCAAATGTAATGCGGTGATTGAGTCTGTTGACAGGACATTGTATCCAGTGTGGTTTCTGTCGTATAGGAACAGGGACAGAGTTGCATATGCAACGGTCAATGGTCAGACTGGAAAAGTATCGGCAGATTTACCGGTTTCTATTGGCAGATATTTTGCTGGGTCGGCACTTCTGGCTGTTCCGATATTTATATTACTTAATATGTTCTTCACATTAAGACCGAAGGTAACACTTAATGTTGCAGCTGTAATAGCACTGATTACAATAATATTGTATGTGTTTGAACTGGGAAAAATAAAGAGACGGGACCAGAAGCTTGATGACAGAGGCTCATGGGAAGAATCAAAGCTTTCCAGCCGCAGATATAAAGCCGGAACAGATAATGATAATCTGGCAAAACAGATGTCTGATGGCAGAAATAATGCAAGGATTAAAAGAGTAAGTAAGAAAGAAAAAAATAAGATGGCACCATTGCTGAAGGGGGTTGTTATATTTGCAATATGCATGGTTGCAATTCCTAATTTTATGTTTGCTTTTTCTATATTTAGTGCAGTATTTTCAGTGGGTTCCTCTTTTTTCGTCAGTGCGGCGTGTTTTGCTATAGGCGTTATTATTACGCTTGGTAATTGCAAGACATATAAAGAAGTATCAGGAGGAAAAAATGTGCCGGGAAGTGTAGGCGCACTTGTAGCATTGGCTGTTTCAACACTGATTCTGCTTATTAATCCGGTATCTGACCTTTTTTATTATGGTGCAGTTATATTTGTGCTTGCTTCGCTGATGTTTACACTTGTTGAGCTTATTAAGTATTACAATGTGCTTGCAACAAGAAGACTGCCACAGTTTGATAATTACAAGGGAGGTAATGATAATGCGTAGAAAAATAACATTTTTACTGACCTTTCTTGTAGCAGTTCTAAGTATCGCATTGGCAGGAGGCAGAGTATATGCTGATACAGGCTATGAGGTTGAAGATTATGCTAATCAGGATTTCTGCTATGTTAATCCGGATACAGGCTATGAAGCAGTGATTGTTGATGATGCATTACTTTTATCAGTTTCTGAGAAGAACATGCTTCTGGATAAGATGAAATTAATTACCACTTATGGTAATGTAATGTTTAACTCTATAAGCTATAACAGCACTTCGACAGAGAGTTATATTAAGTCTCTGTACAGAGAAAAATATGGCTCTGAGAGCGGAACGATATTCGTTATTGATATGGATAACAGAAATATATGGATACATAGTAATGGTGCTATTAACAGGACAATTAATAAGGCATATGCAGAAACAATTACCGACAATGTGTATACTTATGCATCTGATGCAGACTATTATATATGTGCGATGAAGGTATATGAGCAGGAATATACGCTGCTTCAGGGAAGAAAGATTGCACAGCCAATGAAATATATAAGTAACGCATTGCTTGCGATTGTTATTGCAGTTGTTATTAATTATATAATTGTGCGTGTGTACTCCTCAAAGAAAAAGGCATCAACCAAGAGCCTTATGAATGGATTGTTTGAGTACAGGGCATTTAATAATTGTAATGTTGTATTTACACATCAGACAAAAACATATTCTCCACGAGAATCAAGTTCTGGCGGTTCGTCAGGCGGAGGCGGCGGAGGCGGCTCATCCGGCGGTGGTGGAGGAAGTGGCGGCGGTCACAGCTTCTAACAGGAAGTGGAATCAGTTACAGACCCAAAAACTGCTTATATTTATCAAAAGACAGAGAAACCTTTTTGAGTTTTCTCTGTCTTTTTTTAGTGAAACAGTTTACAATACATTTATATCAAAATGCAGTGAGGAACTTATAATGAACAGAATTCTGATTGTTGAAGATGATAAAGATATAAGCAGGGAGCTTAAGGAGCTGCTGGAAAATTCAGGGTATGAGGCAGAGGTTCTGTCTAATTTTAAAAATGCATGTGACAGTATTATTGCTGCAGAGCCGGATCTTGTTCTGCTTGATATCAATATTCCGTATATGAATGGGGAAATGCTTTTGCAGCAGTTAAGGAGTAAATCAGATGTGCCGGTTATTATGGTTACAAGCAGGGATTCAGAGGCTGACGAGGTGCTTTCCATGAGTTATGGGGCAGACGATTATATAACAAAGCCGTATAATCCGACAATACTTCTGTTAAGGATTAATGCGGTATTTAAGCGGCTTGGTGCGAAGTCAGATAATACAACAACTTACCGTGGAATGGAAATACTGCCACACAAGGGTGTTATTAAGTATAAGGATGACGAGATAACTCTTACTAAAAATGAAATGACAATATTCATGTATCTGTTATCACACAGGGAGCATATAGTTTCAAGAGATGAGCTTATGACTGAGCTGTGGAACAATGAGGAGTATCTTAATGACAATGCACTGACTGTGAATATAAGCAGATTAAGAGGCAGATTTAAAGATATTGGTCTAGAAGATGTTATTGAGACAAGAAAGGGACAGGGATATATTCTCGTATGAAGTCAGGAAAATATATTAAAGACAGACTGTATTCAGTGTGCATATTTGTGGCAATGCTTATCATAAGCGTACTTATGATGGCGGCATTCAAGGTGTCTGTCCAGTTAATAATTGCAGAAATATTTATAATGATAATATGCTATATTGCAGTTGTGCTGGCAGATTATTACCACAGAAAGAAGTTCTATGACGAACTGGAGGCTAACATAGCTGCACTTGAAGAGAAATATCTTATTACAGAGACAATTGTCAGGCCGGCTTTCTATGAAGGGCAGATTTTCTATGATTCTGTGAGTGACATAGACAGGTCGATGACGGAGAATGTTAAACGATACAGGCAGGGAATGGAGCAGTTCAAAGAGTATGTTGAAATGTGGATTCATGAGATAAAGCTTCCGATAGCCTCACTTACACTCATGCTTCATAATAACATGGATAAATGTGATAAAGAATTTGCGGACAGGATGAATACGCAGATTCGCAGAATCAATAACTATATTGAGCAGATTCTTTATTATGTGAGAAGCGAAAATGCAGAAAAAGACTATATAATTAACGATGCCAGACTGTCTAAGATTATAAGTAATGTAGCATTAAAGAATAAGGATGATCTGCTTGAAAATGATATCACATTTGAAGTGAGCAATGCAGACAGGATTGTTCTTACAGATGCAAAGTGGATGGAATTCATGCTTAACCAGATAGTGAATAACAGCATAAAGTACAAGGATAAGACAAAGGCAGAGTCGTATATAAAGATGTCGGCAGCAGAGGATAAAAAATGTGTTGTCCTTGAAATACTGGATAATGGAATTGGCATAAATGCGTCAGATTTGCCGAGAGTTTTTGACAAATCATTTACAGGGGAGAATGGAAGAGAGTTCTCCAAGGCAACAGGAATGGGACTTTATATTGTAAAGAAGCTGTGTGACAAGTTAGGACATGCCATAAGTATTGAGTCGGTAAAGGGCGAATATACACGGGTGAAGATTACATTTTACAAGAATGATTTCTATAAGGAGATAACAGACAGCAATGAAAGTGGCAGTATGTGATGACAACAGAGAGTTCTGTGAGAAGGAACGGACGACTATAAAAGATGTATTTAAGCAGTATTTTCAGGGAGAAGATTGTCAGGTGGATATCTACAATGACGGTCAGACAATTATTAGTAATTATTCAGACAATGCTTATGATATGGTATTTCTTGACCTTGAACTGGGCGATGAGAATGGATTTGATATTGCGGAACAGATAGTATTAATGAATAATGACGCAATTATAATATTTGTTACATCTCATGAGAATCTGGTTTATGAAGCATTCAGATTCAGACCGCTTGGGTATATAGTTAAAGACAGATTTGACCGTGAATTTACAAGAATGATGGTAAAGATAGTTGATAAACTGATAAAGATGAGGCAGGTAATAGAACTGGGTGGAGAGAAATTCTATGTTGACAGGGTTGTTTCAATTGCAACGCAGAAAAGAAAGATATGTGTCAAAAGTCTTAAAGGAGAAATATTATTGGCAGATTCGTATAGTAAGCATGTTGCAGAGCTTGAAAAATATGGATTTGTGCAGTCAAGCAAGGGCGTGCTTATTAATATGAAATATATTAAGTGCATTGATGAAGATAACGATGTATTTGTGATGTATAATAACGAGCGTGTTCCTATAAGCAGGCGCAGGAAGAAAGATGTCATAGAAGAATACAGAAAATTCATGTTTGATAATAACAGGTAGGAAACAGGTATGATGGATATAATTAATATAGTGCTTACATGTGTATTCCTGTGTGTAATGAATACAGGTGTAATATTTATTATGGACAAGATAAGGAAGCTGACGGGAGATAATATAATACATGTGATTAAGATGGTTCTGTTAGTGGGTGCAGGGGCAGCAGTCTATATAATGACATATTATGGAATTAATCCATGGGTGATAATGGAACTAATGATTATCATTGCCATTCTGATTGTACAGTATATAGAACAGATAACAATTAAGGTAATACTGGAAATATCACTGATAAATTGTATCGGAATAGCCATATTATCTGCTAATCAGGCTGATATAATAGCAATATGTATCATATATCTGATTGTGGAATTATATATGTTTGTAGTCTATCTGTCTGCAGTAATTATAAAATACTGGGAATTGGATAATCTGGAAATGATGTTCATACAGATATGTGTAAGTTCAGTGCTGGCGGGATTATTCTTTGGAACAGGCATATATGACACATATAATTATGGGGTAGAGACCGCTGGAATATTAATTGTGACAGTTTTAACATTTGAAATAATCGGACATTGGATGCAGGACTTTTTTAACAGGACTGAGGAGATTAATAAAAGGATAGAATATGCAAATGAACAGTTTGAGGTTGAACGTGTCCAGAAAATGTATGAAGAAAGCAGAAAGTTAAGACACGACCTTAAGCAGTGCCTGACTTCTGCAATTGGTTATATGGATGACAACAATTATGATAAGGCGGAAGATTTCTTAAAGAATATAATGAGTGAGAAAATTAACTCATATGCTTATAGAAAATACTGTGATAATAGAACGCTCAACTATATTCTTAATGATAAGAATGATAAATGTGAAAAGCAGAATATAGCATTTACATGTATGGTACTTGGTCAGGTTGGACTGATTGATGATATAGATATGTGTATTCTTGCCGGAAATGTAATTGATAATGCCATTGAGGCAGCAGCAAAATGCAGTGATCCGTATGTCAATGTTGAGATAACAAGCAGAGGTGGAATATTCATGGATGTGGAGAATCCTGTTAAAGAAACATTTCTTAACAGAAAGAATCCGTTCCTGACTACTAAGCTTGATAAGAATAATCATGGAATTGGTACGAAGAGCATAAGGGATATTGTTGACAAATATAATGGGGAAATCAGGTATGAGGAAAAGGATGGAAAAGTAACATGTCATATATTCCTTTCAACCAAATATGTAAAAAAAGATAAAGATTAATTACCACTTGTGCAGAAAAACGACCGCTTGTGCATATGCTCTTGAAAAGAAGTGAATAGGGAATTACATTAAGACTGTACGTTGATGAAATTCAATGTACAGTCTTTTTAGTATAAGGAGCAGATATGAAGAAGAAAATAAAAAGTGCAGTAATAAGTATAACAATTATAGCGGTATTGTTATTGTCAATTCTAATAGGGGTTAAGAATGGAGCAATAGATAAGTTGACAAAAGAAATGCCGACACTTGCAACAAGTCAGACAGAGACAAAGAAGTCAGCAGAAAATGAGTCTGAAAAAAATGAAAGCAGTAACTCTTCTAGGGTAAGAAATTCTAGAAAAAGAGATATAGTAAATATAGGACAGGAGTTTGAATTAATAGATTGGGATATAAGATATGGATATGATGAAAATAATAGAGATACATATAATGTTTTCAATGTAACCGTAAAGTCAGTAGATATATCAAGAGAATGTGATTTTGATATAAATAGGATTGATTATGGATTGACAAATAAAAAAGACAGCATGGATGATAATAATAATTTCATATCAGACTATTATTATGTAACTGTGAAATTAAATGTTAACAAAGATATTAATGATCATGATGTACCTCCAGATGGAGAAATTAGTTCGTTTAAGACAGTATGGTTTATAGGGAAAATAGATAGTGATGGAATATTACAGCGTATTAGTAATAGTGGAGCTGTTGGTTCAGATGTACTTGATAAGCATGGAAATGTATATTTTGAAAAAGGAGAAACTAAAACAATAACATTGTATTTTTTAATAACTGACGAAGAATTTGAAAGTGAAACATTAGCGATAGATTTTCATATTGATGGGTCACCGGATAAAGGAACATTAGCAATCGTACATGAACCAGAAGCAAATTAAATAAGTTAAGTACTCATGCATTTGATTAAAATTTAAGGAGCATTCTAATAGGGAGAAGATATGAAGAAGAAAATAAAAAGTGCAGTAATAAGTATAGTTGTTATTGCGGTATTGTTATTGGCAATTCTAATAGGGGTTAAGAATGGTGCATTAGATAAGCTGAAAAAAGAAATGCCGACACTTGCAACAAGTCAGACAGAGACTGAAAAGTCAGCAGAAAATGTAAAAAATGATTCTACAGAAAGTAAACCTTATCAAGGAATAGAAGTTGCTGGGTATGGGGAAGAATTTGAAATAAGGAGAGAAATAGACATAAATCGTAAGTATGATGAAAACGATAGGACTACATATAATGTATACCATGTAAGAGTCAACGATTGCAGAATATCAAGACAGTGTGATTTTGATATAAATAGGATTGATTATGGATTGACAAATAAGAAAGACAGCATGGATGATAATAATAATTTTATATCAGATTATTTCTATGCAGCTATCGAATTAGAATTAACTAAAGATATTAATGATAATGATGTGGATGATGATTATAATGTTTTCCAGACTTCATGGTTTATAGATAGTTTGAATGACGATGGAACATTTGAACCTATTAAAAATGCAGGAACGGTTGGTTCAGATGCAGAAGCCAATAAAATTGGAAAAACAAATTTTAGTTTTGAAAAAGGAGAAACAAAAAATTTAATATTATATTGTATATTTACAGATGAAGAAGTTGAGAACGACATAATTGCATTGAATTTTCATCTAAGAAATTCACCATATATAGGACCATTAGCAATCATACATGAACCGGGAGGAGAAAATGAATAAATTAATTAAAATAGAATTGGAAAGAGCATTTAAGAATAAGATGCTTATTATATCAGTAGCAATAGGGTTAATTATCGTAGGGTTTAATATATGGAACGAGATTATTCCAGCAAGAAAAACATTAGATAAACTGCTTGAGATGGGGAAATACAGCGGTATACAGCTTCCGGGACTGTATATGAAGTGGATGGGGGTAAGACCAGGTTCATATGTATTTCTTTATTACTTTATTATGCCGCTGCTGACAGCATTGCCATATTCTATAAGCATATTGATGGATGTGAAAAAGCACTATGTTAATAATATATTTACAAGAATTGATAAAAAGAAGTATTACAAAGCAAAGCTTTTTACCCAGTTTATAGTAGGCGGTTTTGTGGCAAGCTTTCCGCTTGTTATATCATTTGTTGTGACAGCTATGATTTTGCCAGCTTTTAAGCCAGAATCGGTCAGCTCACAGTTTAATTTCTCGAAACTGTCAGTTTTTGGAGATTTATTTTTTAAAGCACCGTTTGCAATGGCTGTTATAGTATTTTTATTTGCATTTGTGGGATTTGGACTTATTAACTGTATTGCATACATATTTGCAGACCTTGTAAATAACAGGTTTATGGTCGCACTTACACCATTCATGATGTATTTCTTTTATTATATTGTTTGTTCATCTATTGGAAGAGATGGTCCTATGGAATATCTGACAGCATCCAAACTGCGTTATTCTGAACTGAAATTTATGATAATTGATATGGTGATGTTAATAGTGCTGATAACAGTATCGTATTTTGTACGAAGCAGAAGAAAGGATGCAATCTGATATGAAGAAGAAAATATTAATAATAGCGTTAGTATGTATATTGGCGGGAGTGGCAGCGTTCTATATAGTTAAAGTCAATAAGATGTATCCACAGGGAAGTGTAACTGAATATGAGCTTAATGAATCGGTTGAATTGAATGGATATTCGGCATCTGTCAGCAGTTATAAGGTTATGTCAATTGAAGATTTTTTGAATGAGTATGGAATTGATAAAAGAAAAGACATAAGTGATGAGCAGGATGATTTATATGTGATGGTTGCTGAATGTACTTTAGATATAACGGGAGAGATGAAAGGATTTCCTTATGCAGATATCAGACTGGCATCGGGAGCTTTCTCGCAGGGAATATCTAATGATTATATAAGAGATATTAACAAAGAGGTTAATTTTTCTAAGTTTGAGCAGGGGACAAGCATTACTGTAGATATACCTTTCCTTATCCACAGCATATCATTTCCTCACAGCATAAATGCTGATAAGCTGAATAAAGAAGAATGGCAGTTGTATTTCTCAGTAACTCCGGGTAAGTATGTGAGAATGGGTAAATAATATGTGGAATGAATTAAAAAGAAGATATGTTAATACAGAAATGCTGTTCTGGCTTGTAGGAGCAGTTATTTCACAGGAAGTTCTGCTTACAATTTTCTTAAGGTCTTTACAAAGAAATGCGTCGGGAACACCGTGTGTATTAGATGTATTGACCTGTATGTCACAGAATTATGTGTTTCCACTGATGATGATTATAGCAGCTGTATGCAATCAGAGAATGATGAAATGCGACAGAGATCCAATGATAATTCTGAAATACAGTTCGAGGGCAGGAATATATCTGTGGCAGAGTATCTGTACGATAGTGTATTCGGCAGTGCTGTCGTTAATATATGAACTGGCTGCAATTGCATATGCAGCAACTAAGTTTGATGTATTTTTTAACTGGAACAGTTATTCAAGTTATAAATTAACGAATATGGATGTATTGCCGGCAGGTCAGGTAACAGGTATGCAGGTAATGTTTGTTTACTGGATATTAATGGCTTTGATGATTGCAATAACATGTTTTATAGGAATTATATGCGAGATTATATTTTCATCAGATGTTATATCAGGTGCGGCTGTTATTATATTTGCAGGAGTAGATATATTTATACCGCTTACCTATCATAAAATGATTATATTCGGGGCTGCATGGTATAGTTCTAATGAGTGCGCCAGAAAGCTTGGCATAGCTGCTTTAATTATGGCTGTTCTGATTATTGCAGGTCTTATTCTTCAAAGAAAGCGTGAGTATTATGAATACAAAAAAGAAGATGAGTAACAAAAGTATAAGAGGCGTTATATGGCATGATATTGAAAGAGGTTTCTATGCTGACAGATTCAGATACTTAATCGCTGTTCTTATGCTTGCCGGAGTGCTGATAATATTAGGAAATCATGAATTTGGAATGATGGATACGATATTCTTTATTCAGGGAGGCTATGATCCTGTTCTTATTATTAAGGAGGGAAAGATTGTATTTCCTTTTGTATGGATGCTGATTCAGTTTCTTGTGCCATTCATGATATACAGTTATTGCAATGATGACTGTGAAGGCGTAGGGATTGATTTTCTTATGAAATGCAGAAGCAGAAGATTATGGTGGAACAGTAAATGTCTGTGGAACTGCCTGACTGTACTTTCTGTATATGCAATTCAGTATGCAACAGCATTTGTATATGGATTATACAATGGAAACCTGAGTATGAAGGTTAATTATGAGCTTTTTGAAAAGATTAGTAATAAGTCTGTCCCGGATAATACGGCAAATGTGTGGATTATAGTGTATATGCTTGTAATGCCGGTTGTTGTTTCTTTGGTAACAGCACTGGTTCAGATGACAATCTCCATGTTTACGAATCCGATGATTGGCATGCTCGCAGTTATGGCATGGAATGTTATGTCAGTATTTATAAACAATCCGATTATGATAGGAAATAATTCTATGGTGGTAAGAAGCAGTGTGTATAATGCACAGAGAATACAGGTATGGCAGTCAGTCGCAGTATGCATTGTCGTGTATATTGTTGTGTATGTGGCAGGAATGATTGGATTTAATAAAAAAGATATTCTTGTGAGGGAGGATTAAAAAATGTATATTAAAATAACAGATGTTAATAAGACAATAAAGAAAGCACCAATATTAAGGGATATTAATCTGGAATTCACAGGTGGAAAGGTATATGGATTAAGAGGAAAGAATGGTTCGGGAAAGACTATGCTTATGCGTGCAATATGCGGGCTTATTACTCCGGATTCAGGAATAATTGATATTGATGGAAAGATACTTGGAAAAGATATATCTTTTCCGGAAAGTATAGGCGTGTTAATTGAGAATCCTTCATTTATAGGTAATTATACAGGGCTTAAGAATCTTAAGGTGCTGGCATCTATTCAGAACAGAGTAAGCGATGAACAGATTAGAAAGGCACTTAAGGATATAGGACTTGACCCTGATGATAAGAGAACTTACAGAAAGTATTCTCTGGGAATGAAGCAGAAGTTAGGAATTGCGGCAGCAATTATGGAAAATCCTGATATTATTATTCTTGACGAGCCGATTAATGCACTTGATGATGTCAGTGTTGAGAAGGTTCATGATATATTAGAAGAACAGAAGAAAAGAGGAGCGGTAATAATTATTGCATGTCATGATAAGGAAGAACTTGACCAGTTATCTGATGAGATAATAGAGATATCAGATGGCAGAATTATCAATAAAACCTGTTAATAGTTTCATTACATAGTACTGGAGTAATGTTACAAAATTGTAATGTTCCGTAATATTGAACAAACGACACCGGATTAGTTAAGTGGTAAAACATAATTAATCTATATGAAAGGAATTAATTATTATGGAAACAATACTTAAGATTGATAACATTGAAAAGTATTATGGAAACAAATCAAGCCTTACCAAAGCGATTGACAATATTTCGTTTGAGGTTGGAAAGGGAGAATTCGTTTCTATAATGGGAGCGAGTGGTTCAGGAAAGACGACTCTTCTTAACTGTATATCAACACTTGATAAGGTGACTACAGGTAAGATATATGTCGGAGGCAATGAGATTACCCAGTTAAAGGGTAATAAGCTTAACAAGTTCAGAAGAGAGGAGTTAGGCTTTATCTTTCAGGACTTTAATCTTCTTGATACTTTAACAGCATTTGAAAATATTGCACTGGCGCTTTCTATACAGAATGTTCCGGCAAGGGAGATTGAATTAAGAGTAAGACAGACTGCAAGAGAGCTTGGCATTGAAGATGTATTAAACAAATATCCTTATCAGATGTCAGGCGGACAGAAGCAGAGAGTGGCAAGTGCAAGAGCCATTATTACTAATCCAAAGCTTATTCTTGCTGATGAGCCTACAGGAGCACTTGACTCAAGGTCATCAAGGATGTTACTTGAGAGCTTTAATTTTCTTAATACTGAGCTTTTGGCAACTATTCTTATGGTAACGCATGATGCATTTACAGCAAGCTACGCAGGCAGAGTGATATTTATCAAAGACGGTAAAATCTTCAATGAGATACGCAAAGGTGAATCTACAAGAAAAGAATTTTTTGATAAAATCATTGATGTTGTGACATTGTTAGGAGGCGACCTTAATAATGCTCTTTAAGATATCATTAAAGAACATCAGGAAGAGTTTAAAGGATTATACCGTCTATTTCTTCACTCTTATTCTTGGTGTCGCAATATTCTATGTGTTTAATGCAATTGACAGCCAGAGCGTTATGCTTGATGTAAGAGCAAATGTGATGGATATTATCAAGCTGATGAATGACATGCTTTCAGGAGTAAGCGTATTCGTATCGTGCATACTTGGATTTCTGATTATATATGCAAGCCGTTTTCTTATTAAAAGACGTAATAAGGAGTTTGGCATATATCTTACACTTGGAATGAGCAAGAGAAAGATTTCAGTGATTCTTTTCTTTGAGACACTGCTTATCGGCATTGTTTCACTTGTGGCAGGGCTTGTTATTGGTACAATCCTTTCACAGTTTATGAGCGTGATTGTTGCTAATATGTTTGATGCTGATATGACTAAGTTTAAATTCATATTCTCAATGAAGGCATGCATCAAGACTTTAATATATTTTGCAATTATGTATGTGTTAGTTATGATATTTAACACATTCAGTATTAGCAGATGTAAGCTTATTGATCTTCTCAATGCAGGTAAGAAAACTGAGAAGGTTACCATGAAGAACCCGGTTGTCTGCACAATAGTATTCGTCATAGGTGTTGGTATTCTTTCTTATGCATACTGGATGGTTACAAGGGGTGTTGAGTCAATAAATATTATTAATAAAATAGGCGTTCCTATTGCACTTGGCTGTGTCGCTACATTTTTAATATTCTGGTCTGTTTCAGGCTTTATGATAAGAATATTCACAAGTATTAAGAGTGTGTATTATAAAGGTGTGAACAGCTTTGTGTTAAGGCAGTTCTGCAGCAAGATTAACACTACTGTATTCTCGACAACTGTTATATGTATCATGCTTTTTATTACAATAAGCGTGCTTTCTGCAGCACTTTCAATGAAGGATTCGCTTTCAAAGGATCTGGACAGTATGTGTCCTGTTGATGTACAGCTTGCAAAATATTCATATGATGCGATGAGCGAGGCATATGCCACATCACAGAATATGAATGAAAAAGACAGGGAAATGCTGGAAGATTCCAAATTAAGTATAATAGAAACGCTTAATAACAGTGGATTTGATGCACAGAAGTATTTTAAGGATGTTGTTGAATATAATATATACAACACCGGATTGACAGTTAAAGATACATTAGGGGATATTAATACAGATGATTATCAGTTTATGGCAGATGCTATTATGCCGGTAATGACTATTGGCGATTATAATTCTGTTGCAAGACTGTATGGTAATAGTACGTATGAACTTAATGACGATGAATATATTATAGTGGCAGATTATAAGAACATGGTTATGATTAGGAATCAGGCATTAAAGAAAGGAATTATATTATCTGTCAATGGAAAAGAGTATAAACCAAGATATAATGAATGCAAGGATGGTTTTGTAAAGATTGGTGTTCAGAATATGAATGATGGGATTCTTGTTGTGCCTGATAATGCGGTAAAACCACAGCAGGTACGCAATATGGGGCTTAGTGCTGACTATAGGGCAGACACTAAGGAAGAAAGATATTCTATTGAAACACAGTTAGACAATTTAATGAAAAATATATCATTTAAAAAGAGCTTCATTAGCTGGAATTCCAGAATTGACCTGGCTGAAAGCAGTGTCGGGCTTGGAGCATTAGTTACATTTATTGCCTTATATTTAGGAATTATATTCCTTATAAGCAGTGCAGCAATTCTTGCGTTGAGAGAATTGTCAGACAGTGCAGACAATAAGGAACGATATGGAATGTTAAGGAAGCTTGGAGTTGATGAGAGAATGATTGATATGGCGCTTTTTAAGCAGATTGGAATATTCTTCGCATTTCCACTGATTCTTGCACTTATACATTCTGTGTTTGGAATTAAGTTTATTAACATAATTCTTGCAACTATGGGAATGAGTTCAATGGCAGCATCTATTGGGCTTACACTGGCATTCGTTGCAGTTATTTATGGTGGATATTTCCTTATAACTTATCTGTGCAGCGGAAGCATTATAAGACCGGTAAGATAATTATTTAATAATATGATTGTATTTTTAATAACAATCTGCTATAATGCTGATAAAGAAATTTGAACGTGAATAACGTTGGTATTAATTTAGATAATTTTCTTCATTTTACACTTCCTCTTATAGGACGCCATCTGACATGGATGGCGTCCTTTTTTGCGTGAGCAGCGATGAGAGAAGATATGGAAAGTTCACAGTTGTGCTTGCACAAACTGTGAACTTTATATAGATTCTCGAGGAGCGCCGCGACAATGCCAGAACATAGTTCTGGCATATCGCTGCTCGCGCAAAACAGGTAGCGATGACAATCCTCAAAAAAGATGTTATAATCATCTGGTTATGAAATGGAGGTATGTATGATTTATAACGATTTAATGGAAGATATAAAAAGCGCAGACTATGTGCTTTTCGGACTTGGAAAAGAGATATATAATTCGGATGATGCAGAGGTTAATGATAATCTTAAGAAGCTTTTTGAGTCGATGGAGCATGTGAATTATTTTATCGTATCTACTGATAAAGAAAGAAGAATAAGAAATGCGGGATTTAACGAAAGACGTATAGTATGTCCGGCTAATGAGTCTGCTGCCGAAGAAGAGGAGAAACAGTGGGATTTCTATAACAAATGGCTTTCTTCTTCACTTGCAAAGAAGCTTGTTATTATAGAGCTGGGCGAGGATTTTTCTAATCCTAACATTATCAGATGGCCATTCGAGAGAATTGTCATGATTAACCAGAAGGCTAAGCTGTACCGTGTTCATAGTACATTTTACCAGATTCCTAAGGAAATCAGTGACAGGCTTTCGCCTGTGAGATGAACGGGGCACAGTTTATAAAAGAACTTGTCAAATATTGTTAAGACGAATTTTTTGTGATAATATTTTACTGATTATTACAGAATACATGTGTATGGAAGGACAGAAGGATGATTGGAATTATCGATTATGATGCTGGCAACTTGCGCAGCGTTGAAAAGGCTTTAGTATCATTAGGCGAGGAAGTTATCGTATCAAGAGATTCAAGTGAAATCCTGCAGGCGGATAAGGTTATTCTTCCGGGGGTTGGTTCATTTGGAGATGCCATGAATAATCTTGATAAGTTCGGACTTGTTGATACTATTAAGAAGGTTGCTGCGAGTGGAACACCATTTCTTGGAATATGCCTTGGACTGCAGCTTTTGTTTAAGGAAAGTGATGAGACTCCGGGAGCAGAGGGACTTGATATTCTCCCAGGAAAGATATTAAAGATTCCTGCTAAGGATGGCTTCAAGATTCCACATATGGGATGGAATTCTCTTGATGTTAAGCCGGAAGCGAGACTCTTTAAGGGACTTGAAGGTAACCCATATGTATATTTTGTACATTCCTATTATCTTAAGGCAGCAGATGAGGGAATTGTTGCTGCAACTACCGAATACACTACACATATTCATGCTTCGGTTGAGAGAGGCAATGTGTTTGCATGCCAGTTCCATCCAGAGAAGAGCAGCGATGTAGGACTTAAGATATTAAAGAATTTCGCATCATTATAATTGCTTAAAGGAGTTGCTCATGTTTACTAAAAGAATTATACCATGCCTTGACTGTAAGGATGGACGAGTTGTTAAAGGAACTAATTTTGTTGATTTAAGAGATGCAGGTGATCCAGTTGAGGTTGCATCGATGTATGACAAATCAGGTGCAGATGAGCTTGTATTTCTCGATATTACTGCATCAAGCGACGGAAGAAACACAACTGTTGATCTTGTAAGAAGAGTGGCAGAAAGAGTATTTATTCCATTTACGGTAGGCGGTGGAATACGAAGTACAGATGATTTTAAGGTGCTTTTAAGAGAAGGTGCTGATAAGATATCAATTAATTCGGCAGCTATTATGAATCCACAGCTTATATCAGATGCAGCTGATAAGTTTGGAAGTCAGTGTGTTGTTGTTGCAATTGACGCAAAGAGGAATAGCGATGGTCATTGGAGCATATATAAGAATGGCGGAAGAGTTGATATGCATATGGATGCTGTAGAATGGGCAATGAAGGCAGAAAAGCTTGGAGCAGGAGAGATTCTTCTTACAAGTATGGATTGTGACGGAACGAAAGCCGGATATGATATTGAGCTTACTAATACAATTGCGTCAAATGTATCAATACCTGTAATTGCTTCAGGTGGTGCAGGCAGTAAAGAACATTTTCTTGATGCATTTACTAAGGGAAAAGCAGATGCAGCACTTGCAGCTTCACTATTCCATTATAAGGAACTTGATATTATGGAGCTTAAGAAATACCTTGCAGATAATGGTATTCCTATGCGTATGTAGGAGGATATGGATATGTCAATGATAGATAATGACTGGCTTCCTGCTATTAAGGCGGAATATTCCAAGCCATATTACAAGGAATTATTTACATTTGTTAAGGATGAATACAGCAAATATGTTGTATATCCTCCGGCAGATGATATATTTAATGCGTTTCATTTTACACCGCTTAGTAAGGTTAAGGTACTGATACTTGGTCAGGATCCTTATCATAATGTACATCAGGCACATGGACTGTCTTTTTCGGTACTTCCCGGAGAGGAAGCACCGCCTTCACTTAAGAATATATATAAAGAACTGCATGATGACTGTGGATGTTATATTCCTAATAACGGGTATCTTAAGAAATGGGCCGACCAGGGAGTGCTTCTGCTTAACACAGTGCTTACAGTAAGAGCGCACCAGGCTAATTCACATCAGGGACACGGCTGGGAGCAGTTTACGGATGCAGTTATTAATGCTGTCAATATGCAGGACAGACCTATTGTGTATATGCTGTGGGGTTCGCCTGCACAGAGGAAAGCGTCAATGCTTAATAATCCGAAACATCTTATTCTTAAAGCACCGCATCCGAGTCCGTTATCTGCGTACAGAGGCTTTTTTGGCTGCAGACATTTCAGCCAGTGCAATGAATTTCTGAAGGCTAATGGGGTAGAACCGATTGACTGGCAGATTGAGAATATATAATATGCTTGATTTTTTAACAAATGTTATGTATTATCAATTAATGTTTATTATTTAATTAAATAGGAGATAGTATGTTAAAAAAGTATTTGTATATTTTTCTTATTTCTATGGTTCCACTTATTGAGCTTAGAGGTGCAATTCCTGTATCACAGGGATTCCAGTTACCATTGTTACAGTCATATATTGTGTGCGTAATAGGTAATATGCTTCCTGTTCCGGTTATTTACCTTTTTGCAAGAAAGGTTCTTGAGTGGGGAAAGGATAAGAAATATATTGGCAAGTTCTTTACTTTCTGTATTGAAAAAGGACACAAGGGTGGAGAGAAGCTTAAGGAGAAGGCTGGAAGAGGTCTTTTTGTAGCATTATTACTTTTTGTTGGAATTCCGCTTCCGGGAACAGGTGCATGGACGGGAACACTTGCAGCAAGTTTTCTTGATATGGGATTTAAGAAGAGTGTAATAGCAGTTTTGTTAGGAGTTTTACTTGCAGGAGTGATTATGGGAATCGCAAGTGCGGGAGTATTTACAGCAATCTTTAGTTTTGCATAAGATTATTAATTGACTTAAAATCCAGTATTTAAGCGCTTTTTTGAAGATTTTGAAATATTTTTTGAAAATTTTAAAAAAAACTCAAAAAAGTGCTTGACGGATTACGATAATTGAGTTAAGATATCATTGTTGCTGCGGTACACAACTGCAAGACAACGAAAGCTATGGCTTGTTGGTCAAGAGGCTAAGACGCCGCCCTCTCACGGCGGAATCAGGGGTTCGATTCCCCTACAAGCTACTATATGTGATACGGAAAGAGTGGGCAGAGATGTCCACTCTTTCGTTCATATATATGAAAACTGAATATTTTTAGAAAGGGTGAGTACTGCATGGGAAAAAGAGAAAGCTATGAAGCTAAGACAACAGAACTTATACAGCCGGTTGTTGAAGCTAACGGCGTGGAACTTTTTGATGTTGACTACGTGAAAGAAGGCAGCGACTGGTATCTGCGTGTCTACATTGACAAAGAAGGCGGAGTTACTATTGATGACTGCCAGAATGTGAGCAGAGCTTTCAATGAGATACTGGACAGGGAGAATTACATTGATGACCAGTATATATTTGAGGTAAGTTCTCCGGGTCTTACAAGACCTCTTAAGAAAGAGAAGGATTATGAAAAGAGTATTGGCAGAATGATTGAGATTAAATTATTTAGTCCTGTTGATAAATCTAAGGAATATTCCGGGGTTCTTAAGGAATATGATAAAGATACGGTAACAATTAGCATTGATGATGTAACTAAAACATTTGACAGAAGTAATCTGGCTATGATCAGATGGGCATTTGTAGATGAAGTATAAATATATTTTTGGAGGAAATTAAAAGCAATGAATAAGGAATTAATTATGGCACTTGATGCTCTTGAGAAGGAGAATGGAATCGATAAAGAGATTATGTTTGCGGCTATCGAGAAGTCTCTTATGGATGAGTACAAGGCTGAATTTGATAAGGCTGACAACGGTCGTGTTGAGTTAGACAGAAGAACAGGTGATTTTCACATTTATTCTGACAGAACTGTTGTTGAGAAAGTTATTGTCCCAGAGAACAGAGAGAATAAGAAAGAAAAATATGTTTCAGGTACTGATATTGCATTAGAAGATGCCAGAAAGATTAAGCCTGACTGCCAGCTTGGTGATGTTATCACTGTTGAAGTTAAGTCTGAGGAGTTCTCAAGAAAGGCCGCTAAGAATGCTAAGAATACTATTGTGCAGACTATCAGAGAACAGGAAAAGAACGCTCTTTATAATGAATATCATTCTAAGGAGAAGGAGCTTATTACAGGTATTATACAGAGAGTTGCTGATAATGGTGATCTTACTATTGACCTTGGAAGAATCCAGACAGTTCTTAAGGCTGATGATAAATTCAAGGATAAGAAGTTTGTACCAGGCGATAGAATTAAGTTATATGTTGTTGATGTAATTAACAGAGAAAAGGGTGGTCCTGTTGTAAGAGTTTCAAGAAAGTCACAGGAGCTTGTTAAGAAGCTTTTCGAAGAAGAAGTTACAGAGATTAAAGATGGCGTTGTTGAAATCATGGGTATTGCAAGAGAAGCAGGATCAAGAACTAAGATGGCAGTAAGAGCAAATGTTCCTAATGTTGATCCTGTAGGTGCATGTGTTGGTATTAACGGTGCGAGAGTTAAGGCTATTGTTAATGAGCTTGGTAACGAGCAGATTGATATCATTGAGTGGGACAGCAATTCAGCACAGCTTATTGTTAATGCATTAAGCCCTGCAAAGGTTGTTTCAGCAGTAGCTGATGATGAAGAGAAGAAGGCAAAGATTGTTGTTTCTGAGCAGCAGCTTTCTTTAGCAATCGGTAAGCAGGGACAGAATGTAAGACTTGCTGCAAAGCTTACAGGATATGGAATTGATATTAAGAGTGAGGCTGAACCTGAAGAACATACAGAAGAAGAGAATTTAGACGAAGAGTATGTTGAACCATCTGAAATAAGCCTTGATGAAGAATAATTATTAGGAGTGATGCATAGTGGCTACAGTGAAGAAGATTCCACAGAGACAGTGTATTGGGTGCGGACAGATGAAGGATAAGAAAGATTTAATCCGTATTCTTAAGACGCAGGATGAATCAATCATTATTGATACTACAGGCAGGAAGAATGGAAGAGGGGCTTATATATGTGCCAATGAAGAATGTCTTGCCAAAGCTTTTAAGACAAAAGGTCTTGAGAGGTCGTTCAAGATGGCAATAGATGCGGGTATCTATGATGAGTTAGCAAAGGAGCTGAATAATATTGGAAAATAGACAGAAAATTCTTAATATGATCGGACTGGCGCAGAAAGCCGGAAAGGTTGCAAGTGGGGAATTCTCAACAGAGAAGGCTGTTAAAACCGGAAAGGCATACACAGTTATTGTTGCAGACGACTCTTCAGATAATACTAAGAAAATGTTTTCGAATATGTGTACTTATTACAAGGTTCCAATACATTTTTTCAGTGACAAAGAAAGCGTAGGCCACGCAATAGGAAAGGAATTCCGCGCATCACTGGCAGTCCTTGATGAAGGATTTGCAAAGACCATAGAAAAATATTTTGAACAGGGTTTAGAATAACAGCAGTGCTGTTATTTGGAAAAGAGGTTAAATGGCAAATATGAGAGTACATGAATTGGCAAAAGAATTAAATATAACATCTAAGGATATTACTGATATGCTTAGCAACAGCGAGAAGACTTATAAGTCTGTAAGCGGGCTTACAGATGCAGAAATTTCAAGTGTGAGAAAGAAGTTTGCTCCTGCACCTAAGGCTGAGAATAAGCCGGCAGCACAGCCAGCAAAGCAGTCACAGCCAGCAAAGCAGTCACAGCCTGTAAAGAATGACAACAGGGATAACAGGCAGCAGAATCAGGCTCCAAAGCAGGGTGGACAGAATAAGTCTGGCAACTCTGATGACAAGAAGCATATCTCACAGGTATATTTCCCACAGAACAGCTCAAGGGATAAGAATCCTAGAAGAGATAACAACAGAGATAACCAGAACCGTGATAATAATGGCGGATACAGAAATGACCGTAACAATGGCGGTTATAGAAATAATGACCGTGATAATAACGGCGGATACAGAAATGACCGTAACAATGGCGGTTACAGAAATAACGACCGTAACAACGGTGGATATGGTAACCGTGATAACAACGGTGGATACAGAAATAATGACCGTAATAATAATGGTGGATACGGCAACCGTGATAATAATGGCGGATACAGAAATAATGACCGTAACAACAATGGTGGTTATGGTAACCGTGATAATAATGGCAATTTCAGAAACAATGACCGTAACAACAACGGCGGTTTCAGAAATGACAGAAATGGACAGTCTGGAAACGGTGGCTTCAGAAAGGATAATGACCAGAACCGCAATGGCTTTAATGGTGGTCAGAGACGCAATAATGATAGAAGAGATTCTGCACCTAAGGAAGAGTTTGATTTCTCAGCTAAGCCAGATTCAAGAAGACATGATTCAAGAATAGACAGCAAGAAGAATGACAGAAAGAGAGATAATGAGGCTAAAGAAAATCTTAAGTTCGCTAACAGCAGATTTGACAAGAAGCCTATGACAAAGCCAGAGAAGAAGGAAAAGGAAGAAGAAACAATTAAGCAGCTCATTCTTCCGGATACTCTTACTATCAAGGAACTTGCTGATAAGATGAAGGTTGCTCCTGCAGCTCTTGTTAAGAAGTTATTCTTACAGGGCAAGGTTGTTACTATCAACGAAGAGATAGATTATGATGCAGCAGAGGAGATTGCTCTTGAGTACAATTGTATCTGTGAGCATGAAGAGAAGATTGATGTTATTGCAGAGCTTCTTAAGGAAGATGAAGATCCAGAGGATAAGCTTGTTCCAAGACCACCAGTTGTCTGTGTTATGGGACACGTTGACCATGGTAAGACATCATTACTTGATGCAATCAGAGAGACTCATGTAACAGCTAAGGAGTCAGGCGGAATTACACAGAAGATAGGTGCTTATCAGGTAAATGTACATGGAAGTCTTATTACATTCCTTGATACTCCTGGTCATGAAGCGTTTACAGCTATGAGAATGCGTGGTGCACAGGCTACTGATATCGCTATTCTTGTTGTTGCTGCAGATGATGGTGTAATGCCACAGACTATTGAGGCTATTAACCATGCTAAGGCAGCAGGTGTTGAGATTATTGTTGCTGTCAATAAGATTGATAAGCCTAATGCTAATATCGAGAAGGTTAAGCAGGAACTTACTGAGTATGGTCTTATTGCAGAAGACTGGGGTGGTTCTACTACATTTGTTCCAGTATCAGCACATACTAAGCAGGGTATTGATGAGCTTCTTGATATGATTCTTCTTACAGCAGAGGTTAATGAACTTAAGGCTAACCCTGACAGAAAGGCAAGAGGTATTGTTATTGAGGCTGAGCTTGATAAGGGACGTGGTCCTGTAGCATCTATCCTTGTACAGAAGGGTACTCTTCATGTGGGAGATGCTGTATCAGCAGGTTCTTGCTATGGTAAGATAAGAGCCATGATTGATGATAAGGGTAACAGAGTAAAGGTTGCCGGACCATCTACTCCAGTTGAGATTCTTGGTCTTAATGATGTTCCTAATGCAGGTGAAATCATTATGGCTGCTGATTCAGAGAAGGAAGCAAGAAGTACAGCAGAGACATTTATCAGCGAGGGAAGAAAGAAGCTTCTCGATGATACTAAGCATAAGGTATCTCTTGATGCACTCTTTGAACAGATTCAGGCTGGTAATATGAAGGAACTTAATATTATCATCAAGGCTGATGTACAGGGTTCTGTTGAGGCTGTTAAGTCAAGTCTTGTAAGACTTTCTAATGATGAGGTTGTTGTTAAGGTAATTCATGGTGGTGTTGGTAATGTTAATGAATCCGATGTAGTACTTGCATCAGCTTCTAATGCTATCATCATTGCATTTAACGTTAAGCCTGATAATCAGGCAAGAATTGTTGCAGAGAGAGAAAAGGTAGATTTAAGGCTTTACAGCGTTATCTACAATGCTATTGAAGATGTTGAGGCAGCCTTAAGGGTATGCTTGAGCCTATCTATGAAGAAAAGATTATCGGTCATGCAAGAATCATGCAGATATTCAAGGCTTCAGGAGTTGGTAATATTGCCGGCTGTATCGTTGAAGAGGGAAGAATTACAAGAGATTCTGTTGTCCGTATAACAAGAGGAAGTGAGAAGGTTTATGAAGGACCTATCGCATCTCTTAAGCACTTCAAGGATGAGGTTAAGGAAATCAAGGCAGGTACTGAGTGTGGTATGGTATTTGAAAAGTTCAATGATATCCAGCCAGAGGATATGATTGAAGCACATATTATGGTTGAAGTGCCAAGATAGGATTTAGTTTTTATTTGGAGAATATATGCGTAAAAATAGTGTGAAGAATACCCGTATTAACGGCGAGGTATTGAAAGAATTAAGTAATATAATCAGAAGTGAGATTAAAGACCCTAGAATCAACCCTATGACTTCGGTTGTAGCGGTTGAGGTCGCTCCTGATCTTAAGACATGTAAGGCGTATATAAGTGTTCTTGGTGATGAAAAGTCACAGAAGGATACGATTACAGGTCTTAAGAGTGCAGAGGGATATATAAGAAGACAGCTTGCAAGAACTGTCAATTTAAGAAATACTCCTGAAATCAGATTCATTCTCGATCAGTCAATTGAGTATGGTATTAATATGTCTAAGCTTATTGATGAAGTTACAGAACATGATAACAAGATGCACGTTGAGGAGTCTTCTGAGACAGAATAATTAAAGAGGTTAATTATGAATATTATTGAAGAAATCGGACATGCGAAAGTTATAGGAATCACAGGACATATACGTCCTGATGGTGACTGTGTTGGTTCAACATTAGGTTTATATAATTATATCAGGAAGAATCTTCCTGAGTGTCAGGTTACTGTTTATCTTGAAAAGCCATCAGATGAATTTAATTATTTATCTGGTATTAATGAAATTAAGTATGAAGCTGAGGATAAACATTTTGATTTATTCGTAGTGCTTGACTGCAGTTCAATGGACAGAATTGAGCCATTTATGAGCTGCTTTGAAAATGCTGACAGGACTATCTGCATAGATCATCATATAAGCAATAATTCATTTGCTGATGTTAATCTTGTTGAACCACAGTCAAGTTCAGCATGTGAGGTCCTCTATACAACATTTGACGAGAATAAAGTTGATAAGAATGTTGCAGAGTGCATATATACAGGAATAATCCATGATACAGGTGTATTCAAATACAGCTGTACATCAAGAAGAACAATGGATATAGCCGGAAAGATGATGGAAATGGGTATTGATTATTCTGACATTATCGATAACAGCTTTTATAAGAAAAGTTATATTCAGAACCAGATTCTTGGAAGAGCATTACTGGAAAGTGTGCTGTTTTATGATGGCAAATGCATATTCTCTAGTGTATCTATTGAGGAAATGAATTTCTATGGTGTTACTGGAAAGGAACTGGGAGGGGTAATAGAGCAGCTCAGACTTACTGATGGTGTTGAGGTGGCAATATTCCTTTATGAAACTGATAAGAACGAATATAAGGTAAGTCTTCGTTCTAAGAAGAAGATAGATGTTGCAAGAATCGCTGCTAGTTTTGGCGGTGGAGGACATGTGAGGGCAGCAGGATTCTCTGCTAAGGGCAATGTTCATTCTATCGTTAATAAGATTGGAGAAATGATTGAGCAGCAGTATAATGAGGATAATGCATGAATGGCGTTTTAAATGTTTATAAAGAACAGGGATTTACTTCTCATGACGTGGTTGCAAAACTGCGAGGAATTCTTAAAACTAAAAAAATAGGTCACACAGGTACGCTTGATCCTGATGCTGTGGGAGTTCTTCCTGTATGCATTGGGAAAGCTACCAAGCTGTGTGATCTTATAACTGACTGGGGTAAGACTTATGAAGCGGTAATGCTTCTTGGTACTACAACGGATACTCTGGATATATCAGGCAAGATTATCGCACAGTCAGAGGTTGATGTCAGTGAAGTTGATATACTTAAGGCGTGCAATGAATTTATTGGTGAATATGAACAGATTCCACCTATGTATTCAGCATTAAAGCATAATGGACAGAAGCTTTATGAGCTTGCAAGAAAGGGTATTGAAATAGAGAGAAAGCCAAGAACTGTTCATATTAATTCACTAAGAGTTAATGATATTAACTTGGCGGATAAGCAGAAAACAGTTACAATAACAGTTGACTGTTCTAAAGGAACTTATATCAGGTCTTTGTGTGACGACATTGGCAGAAAACTTGGATGCGGAGCGTGTATGATGAAGCTGACAAGAACCCGTGTCGGGGATTTCAGACTAGATGATACCCTTACACTCAATCAGATATCAGCTCTTGTATTAAAGGGCGAGATTGAGCAGAGAATGGTTGACATTGACAATATATTTAAAGATTATCCTGAGATAATATTTGCAGAAGAAATAGACAGATATCTGCATAATGGCAATAAGATTTCAGGTGATAATATACCTGATGATATCCGAGCTGTTGATAATGAGCGGTACAGAGTGTATGATTCAGCTAAGGACTTTATTGGTATATATGAATTAAGAGAAGAAGTACTTTATCCGGTTAAGATATTTTACGAAGACAACAAGTAAAGGGGCGTGATCATCTTTGGAATATATTCATGGTACAGATGATTTTCAATTGAATAAATGCAGTGCTGTTACTCTTGGAAAGTTTGATGGGATACATACCGGACATCAGAAGTTGATTGAAATTGTAAGACAGAAAGCAGATAAAGAGAATCTTTTAGCAGTTTTGTTTACATTTGACAGTATTCCACTTTCTATATGTCCACAGAGATACCAGCATTTCATATCTACAAGCAATGAAAGACGTATACTGTGTGAGAAATTTGGCATTGACGTCGAGATTGAATATCCTTTTACAGATGATTTCATGCATATGGAGCCTGAAGATTTTATACGCAGGATTCTTATTGACAAGCTGCATGCAAAATATGTTGTTGTGGGAACTGATTACAGATTTGGCAAGGACAGGGCTGGAGATGCGGCAATGCTTGTGGAGGCAGGTGAGAAACAGGGCTTCACAACTATTATTGTTGAAAAAGAAAAGTATCAGGATAAGGAAATCAGCAGTACATATATAAGGGAAGAGCTTAAGCTTGGTCATATGGAAACTGTTAATGTCCTTCTTAACAGGCCTTTCAATGTGACAGGTATTGTTTCCCTGGGAAACCAGCTGGGACGAAAGATAGATTTTCCTACAATTAATATTTATCCGACAGAGTACAAGCTTCTGCCTCCTAACGGAGTATATGCAACGCAGACAACTGTTGATGGAGAAAAATACTATGGCGTTACTAACTTAGGAACCAAACCTACCGTAAGTGATGCACCAGAGATTAGTGTTGAAACATTTCTTTTTGATTTTGAGAAGGATGTGTATGGCAAGAAGGTTGATGTTGAATTTATGCATTTTATCAGACCAGAGATGAAGTTTGAAGATGTAGAAGGATTGAAAAAGCAGATAGCAGCAGATTCAGATTTTGCAAGAAATATGTTTCTTATTGGATAATTAGTGCTTGCAAAGGACAAACTGCTGTGTTACAATAATCAAGTATGAGCCGTTACCCAGCTATAGGACACTCCGACCTGAAGCTTAGTAACAGGAGATTAATAATTAGGAGGAATCAGACATGATATCTAAGGAAAAGAAAGCAGAAATCATTGCTACTTATGGAAGAAAGCCAGGAGACACAGGTTCTCCAGAAGTTCAGGTAGCTATCTTAACAGAAAGAATTGCTGAGTTAACAGAACATCTTAAGGTTAACCAGAAGGATCACCACTCAAGAAGAGGTCTTCTTAAGATGGTTGGTAAGAGAAGAGCTTTACTTGCTTATCTTAAGGATACAGATATTGAATCTTACAGAAATCTTATTGAGCGTTTAGGCTTAAGAAAGTAATTAATCAGGGCGGAGTGTATAACTCCGCCCTATTGCGTTGTTAATGGCAGAAGGGATACCCCGAGACCACTGAAATGTATATCATGAAGGTGGATTCATGGTGTGTTTTTCAGTTGTTTCGGACCTTCTGTTAAATATATTATTCATGGAAGGAGTTCATATGTTTAAACAGTATGAAATGGAACTCGCCGGAAGAACTTTAAGAGTTGATATCGGCAGAGTGTGTGCACAGGCTAACGGTGCTGCATTAATGCATTATGGTGATACTGTTGTTCTTTCAACAGCAACAGCATCTAAAGAACCAAGAGAAGGAATTGATTTCTTCCCATTAAGCGTTGAATATGAAGAGAAGATGTATGCAGCAGGAAAGATTCCTGGTGGATTTAACAAGAGAGAAGGTAAGGCATCTGAGAATGCTATCCTTACATCAAGAGTTATCGACAGACCTATGAGACCATTATTCCCTAAGGACTATCGTAATGATGTTACTCTTAATAACATGGTTATGTCAGTTGATGAGAATTGCAGACCAGAATTACTTGCTATGATTGGCTCTGCTATTGCAACATCTATTTCTGATATTCCATTTGACGGTCCATGTGCTACAACACAGATTGGTATGATTGATGGAGAATTCATCGTTAACCCATCTCAGGCACAGTGGCAGGATGGAGATCTTCAGCTTACAGTTGCTTCAACTAAGCAGAAGGTTATCATGATTGAAGCAGGAGCTAATGAGATTCCAGAAGACAAGATGATTGAGGCTATATATAAGGCTCATGATATCAACCAGACAATCATTGCATTTATTGATAAGATTGTTGCTGAGGTTGGCAAGGAAAAGCATTCTTATGTAAGCTGTGCTGTTCCTGCAGAGATGTTTGAGGCTATGAAGCAGGTTGTATCTCCAGAAGAGATGGAAGTTGCTGTATTCACAGATGATAAGCAGACAAGAGAGAAGAATATTGATGCTGTAACTGAGAAGATGAAGGAAGCATTTGCAGATAATGAGGAATGGCTTGCAGTTCTTGGTGAAGCTGTTTACCAGTACCAGAAGAAGACTGTTCGTAAGATGATCTTAAAGGATCACAAGAGACCGGATGGAAGAGCTATTAACCAGATCAGACCACTTGCAGCTGAGGTTGATATTATTCCTAGAGTTCATGGTTCTGCAATGTTTACAAGAGGACAGACACAGATCTGTGATGTTGTTACTCTTGCACCTTTATCAGAGGCACAGAAGGTTGATGGTCTTGATGAGAATGTAACTACTAAGAGATACATACATCACTATAATTTCCCTTCATACTCTGTAGGTGAGACTAAGCCATCAAGAGGACCAGGACGTCGTGAAATCGGACATGGAGCATTAGCTGAGAAGGCACTTGTTCCTGTTCTTCCATCAGAGGAAGAGTTCCCATATGCAATCCGTGCCGTTTCTGAGACATTTGAATCTAATGGTTCTACATCAATGGCTTCAACATGTGCATCTTGTATGTCACTTATGGCAGCAGGTGTTCCTATTAAGAGAATGGTAGCCGGTATTTCATGTGGTCTTGTTACAGGCGAGACAGATGATGATTATATTGTACTTACTGATATCCAGGGACTTGAAGATTTCTTTGGAGATATGGATTTCAAGGTAACAGGTACAACAGAAGGTATTACAGCTATCCAGATGGATATTAAGATTCACGGTCTTACAAGACCAATCGTTGAAGAGGCTATAAGAAGAACAAGAGAAGCAAGACTTTTCATCATGGATACATGTATGAAGCCTGCTATTGCTGAGCCTAGAAAGACTGTTGGTGAGTATGCGCCTAAGATTATCCAGACATCTATTGACCCTGCTAAGATTGGCGAAGTAGTTGGACAGCGTGGTAAGACAATCAACGCAATCATTGATGAGTGCGGTGTTAAGATTGATATTACTGATGATGGATTCGTTTCTGTATGTGGTGTTGAGCAGGCAGGAATGGATAAGGCTATGAAATATATCAAGACTATTGTAGAAGACTTCGAAGAAGGCAAGATATATGAAGGTAAGGTTGTAAGCATTAAGGAATTCGGTGCATTCGTAGAGTTTGCTCCTGGCAAGGAAGGAATGGTTCACATTTCTAAGATTTCTAATGAGAGAATCAACCATGTTGAAGATGTTCTTACACTTGGCGATCATGTAAAGTGTAAGTGCATGGGTAAGGATAAGATGGGAAGAATCAGCTTCTCAATTAAGGATGCAATGTAATAATGTAATTGGCATGAGAACATGCCAATTACATACGGTTTGAACAGATTGTATCTGTTCAAACCCGGCAATATAGAAGCATGAGTTATATTTGGTTATAGAAAAGAGGATACGATTATGGTAGATCAGAATTGTGCATATTGTGTAGAGGGTGACCTCGTAGCTAAGTTTGGTATTAAGATATGTGAGCTTGAGACATCAAAGGTATATCTGTTCAAGGAGCAGAGTCATCCTGGAAGATGTATCGTAGCACATAAGAAGCATGTTGGTGATATGAACGAGTTAACTGCAGAAGAGAGAGCTGCTTACTTTGAGGATGTTGCAAGAGTAGCAAGAGCTATCATGGCTGCTTTCCACCCAGATAAGGTTAACTATGGTGCATATGGTGATACAGGTCATCATCTTCATTTCCATCTCTGCCCTAAGTATAAGGACGAGTTCGAATGGGGTGGCGTATTCCTTATGAACCCAGATAAGAAGTATCTTACAGATGCTGAATATGCTGAGATGATTGAGAAGATTAAAGCTAATTTGTAACTGTTCAGAGCCAGGCAGAATTTCATAAATCAGATTAGAAATGCTTGCATTTCTATATCTGATTTTGAAATTCTATCTGGCGGATACGCCACACCTCCAAAATGCGAAGCATTTTGGAGGCTGGCTCTGAATAGTTACAACAATAATTTGAAATGAGGTATTTTTATGTCAGGACATTCAAAATTTGCGAATATTGCGCATAAGAAGGCAGCCAATGATGCAGCTAAGGGTAAGATTTTTACAAGACTTGGTAAGGAGCTTATGATTGCTGTTAAAGAAGGCGGTCCGGATGTTAATAATAATAGTAAGTTAAGACAGGTTGTTGCTAAGTGTAAAGCAGCTAATATGCCTAATGATACAATTGACAGAGCTATTAAGAAGGCTGCAAGTAATGATATGTCTAACTACGAATCAGTTACATATGAAGGATATGGCCTAACGGAACAGCTATTATCGTAGAGGCTCTTACTGATAACAGAAACAGAGCAGCTTCTAATATCCGTAGTGCATTCACTAAGGGTGGCGGTAATGTTGGTACTCCGGGCTGTGTATCATTCATGTTTGATAACAAGGGACAGATGATTGTAGATAAGGAAGAATATACCGGAGATGCTGATGAGCTTATGATGTTAGCTCTTGATGCTGGTGCAGATGACTTTAATGAAGAAGAGGATTGTTATGAAATCCTTACTTCACCAGAGGAGTTTGATGCTGTTAATCAGGCATTAGCTGATGCCGGAGTAACATTTGCTTCAGCAGAGGTTACTATGATTCCACAGACAACTGTAGACCTTACATCTGAGGATGATATTAAGAAGATGAACAGAATCTTAGGACTTTTAGATGAAGATGATGATGTTCAGAATGTATATCATAACTGGAATGAACCAGAAGAGGAAGAAGAGTAATTGATTTCTAAAAGAAAAAGGCTCTCATGCGGATTGCATGAGAGCCTTTTTTCTTTTAGAAATTAATTAAAGATCAAATCCAAAGTATCTTACAGCATTATTGTATGAGATACCTTCAACAATCTTCTTTAATGCCTTCTCATCTGCTGGGTATTCACCATTCTCTACCCATCCACCGATAAGCTCGCACATGATTCTTCTGAAGTACTCATGTCTTGTGTATGAGAGGAAGCTTCTTGAATCTGTAAGCATTCCGATGAAGTTACCAAGAAGACTTAAGTTAGCAAGGCTTGTCATCTGATTAGTCATACCAACCTTATGATCATTGAACCACCAAGCTGAACCCTGCTGAATCTTGCCGACAGCCTTAGAATCCTGGAAGCATCCGATAACTGTTCCGATAGCAGCGTTAACTGAAGGGTTAAGTGAGTAAATGATTGTCTTAGGAAGCTCATCCGTAGCGTTAAGTGCGTTAAGGAACTGAGCCATCTCAGCAGAGCAGTCATATGTATTGATGCAGTCATAACCTGTATCTGGTCCTAACTGGTCATAACGAAGTCTGTTGTTATCACGGATTGTACCGTAATGTAACTGCATTACCCAGTTACGCTTATTGTATTCTTTACCTACAGATACCATGAATGCTGTCTTGAACTTGTTCATCTCTTCTGTTGTGATAGCAGAACCTGAGAATCTCTTAGCAAAGATTGCTTCGATTTCTTCTTCTGTGTATGGCTTGTACATTACATACTCAAGAGCGTGATCAGATACTGAGCATCCCATAGAAGCAAAGAAATCCATACGGTTTCTAAGAGCATCTATTAATGAAGCGAATGAATTAACTTTAATTCCGCTTACATTAGATAATGTCTCAAGGTAATCAAGATATTCTGGCTTTTCGATGTTCATAGCCTTGTCAGGTCTCCATGCAGGAAGTACCTGTACGTCAAATGTCTTATCATCCTTAAGAACCTGATGCCACTCAAGTGAGTCAACAGGATCATCTGTTGTACAAACTAATGTAACATTTGACTGCTTGATAAGGTTACGAACTGACATAGAATCTTCCTGTAGCTTTGCATTACAGAGATTCCATACTTCCTCAGCTGTATCGCCGTTGAGAATACCGTTGTATCCGAAGTATCTCTGAAGTTCAAGGTGGCTCCAGTGATAAAGTGGGTTACCGATAGCCATCTCAAGAGTCTCAGCCCATTTCTGGAACTTCTCGCGGTCAGAAGCATCACCTGTGATGTACTTCTCATCAACACCGTTAGTTCTCATCTGACGCCACTTGTAATGATCGCCACCAAGCCATACCTGTGTGATGTTCTCGAACTTTCTGTCTTCAGCGATTTCCTTAGGGTTGATATGGCAGTGATAGTCAAGTATTGGCATCTTAGCTGCATAATCGTGGAATAAATGCTGAGCTGTTGGAGTTGAAAGTAAAAAGTCTTTGTCCATGAACTGTTTCATGATTCATAATCCTCCTGTGAATTAAAATATTGTTGTGTTGCGTTTTATTATATCAGCGGCGATGATACTGTGATTGTCAGCATCTTCACCGGATAAAACCTTCATTAGCACGCTTACCGCGCATGAGGATAGTTCCTCAACTTTGCTGTCAACAGAGGTAAGCTCAGGTTCTGTACACAATGAAAGAACAGAGTTATTATATCCAATAACCTCTAAATCTTCAGGAATTCTGATTCCGTGGGTATGTGCAAACTTGACAGCACCGGCAGCGATAGAGTCATCAGATGTCATAACGGCATCAAACTTCATACCTTTATCATATAGATATGTAAGATAATCCCTGGCATGAGATATGTTCTTGCCACACAGATGATGGAATTCATCCGGGAGAGTAATACCGGCTTCATTAATTGCTTTAAGATAGCCGCGGTACTTATTCATGCCACTGTATGAAGTACTCGTATATAAATAAACTATATTACGATGTGAATTATTTATCAAGAGTTTTGTTGCATTGTATACAGCTTCTTCATCATTGCACATAACAGAATAAATGTTGTCAGCGTCCAGATAGCCGTTGACCAGCACTATAGGAACATCTTTAGCTGCATTAATAATGTAGTCATTGTTATGCTTACTGGTATTTTCTACAAACTGTGAACCGGCAAGAATAATTCCGTCAACTCTTTTACTTAAAAGAAGCTCGAGATAATTCTTCTTATTATTGTAATCTTTACCTGTGCAGCAAAGAATAGAGTCGTAGTTGTATTTGCGAAGCTCCTGTTCAAGATAGTAAACAGCGTTGGCAAGGTATATATCAGATGAATCTATGCACATAATGCCAATTGTCTTCATAGTATTAAGACCTAATCCTCTTGCAAATACATTAGGAGTGTAGTCTAATTCTTTCATTGCATTAATAACTTTGTCTCTTGTCTTTTCAGAAACTCTGGCGTTGCCGTTAAGTACTCTTGAGACAGTTGCTATGGACACACCAGCTTTTTTAGAAACATCATATATATTAATATTCATGTGCGACCTCATCTCTTGACGAATGTAAATGTATCGCTTAACAGAAATTGATAAAAAATAAATAAATGTAAGCGCTTACATATTGATAAATGAATTATACAATGGTATTATTATAAAAACAAGTGTAATGTAAGAATTTTTTAAAAAGCAGAAAAATGTATTGACTTAGAGCATTTTTAAGTATATTTTATTTATGAAAGCGCTTACATGCACTTATTTACATACCATTTACTGGTTAATAATTAGGGACCGTTATCGTAAAACGGATTATTCCCAATGAAAAAAGGAGATTTAAGATGCAGAGATTAAACAAGAGTATTACACATGCAGTTGACAGACCTGTTAAGGTTATGCAGTTCGGTGAGGGTAACTTCCTTAGAGCATTCGTTGATTATATCTTCGATGTAACTAATGAGAAGACAGATTTCAACGGTGGTGTTGTTATCGTTAAGCCTATCGAGTTCGGTACACTTGAGAGATTCCATGATCAGGAATGCCAGTATACACTTCAGTTAAGAGGTTTTGTTGATGGAGAGCCTAAGGAAATCACACGTCAGATTACATCAGTAGTAGATGCAGTTGCAGCTATTGAGGATTATGACAAGTACATTGAGTATGGTACAAGCGAGACTCTTAGATTCATCGTTTCTAATACAACAGAGGCTGGTATCGTATTTGACGAGACAGATAACGATCCTAATGCACGTCCTCCTAAGACATACCCAGGAAAGCTTACACAGCTCCTTTACAAGAGATATCAGAAGTTCAACGGGGCAGCAGATAAGGGACTTATCTTACTTCCATGTGAGCTTATCGCTGATAATGGTATTGAATTAAAGAAGTGCATCATGAAGTTTATTGAGCTTTGGGGTCTTGAAGATGGATTCAAGGACTGGGTTAACAATTACTGTTCATTCTGCCCAACACTCGTAGATAGAATTGTTCCAGGATATCCAAGAGAAGACGCAGCTAAGCTTTGCGAGGAATGGGGATATGAGGATCAGCTTATCGACAGAGCAGAAGTATTCGGTCTCTGGGTTGTAGAGAGTGATTCTAACCTTCCACTTGAGCAGCTTGAGAAGGAACTTCCATTCAAGGAAGCTGGACTTAATGTAGTATTTACTAAGGATCATCATCCATATAAGGAAAGAAAGGTAAGAATCCTTAACGGATCTCATACTTCATTTGTATTAGCTTCATTCCTTGCAGGTAATGACAATGTAGAGAATTCTATGAAGGATCCTGTAATCAGAAAGTACATGGAAGAGACACTTTACAATGAAGTTATTCCTACACTTTCACTTTCTAAGGAAGATTGCGAAGAGTTCGCTAAGGCTGTTATTGACAGATTCCTTAACCCATTCGTAGATCATAGATTATTAAGCATTTCACTTAACTCAGTATCTAAGTGGGAAGCAAGATGTTTACCTTCATTCTTAGGATATGTTAACAAGTTTAACAAGCTTCCTAAGTACCTTACATTCTCTATCGCAGCACTCATGAGCTTCTATACATCACAGACAGAAGCTGAGTTCAACGGTGGTATTGTATTAAAGGGTAACAGAAACGGTGAAGAGTACAACATCACAGATGACAAGGCTGTTCTTGATTTCTTCAGAGATAATTCAGGAAAGTCTGCTAAGGAATTCACACATGCTTACTTAAGCAATACTAAGTTCTTCGGTGGCGAGGATCTTTCTAAGGTTCTTAACCTTGAAGAAGTTATTACTGAGTACATCACAGATATCAGAGAAAGAGGTATGAGAGCAGTAGTTAATGATTTAGCTGACTAATTAATAGCTCTTTGAATGATTATAGAGCGGATGTTTTTATATTCATCCGCTCTTATTTAATATAATAATCAAATTGAATTGGAGGATATATGCAGGATTTTATTAAGATTAATAAAGATGATAATGTTGCTGTAGCGTTAAAGCCAATTGCTAAAGGCACAACTCTTAATGTTGCAGGAATTGATGTGACAACTGTAGAAGATATTCCACAGGGACACAAGTTCGTAATTAAGGCTATCAAGAATGGTGATCCGGTTATCAAATATGGTTTCAGAATCGGATTTGCACAGGCAGATATTCCAGTTGGAGCATGGGTTCATACTCATAACTTAAAGACTGGTCTCGGTGAATTACTTGAATATACATATGAACCAGAGGGCCATAAGGATGTTGAGCCTACTGAACCAGCTTATTTCGATGGATATATGAGAGAGAACGGAAAGGTTGGTGTCCGTAACGAAGTATGGATTGTTCCTACAGTTGGATGCGTTAACTCAATTGCAAGAGCAATTGAAGCAACAGCAAGAGCTAACAAGCCAGAAGGAGTAGATGAAGTAGTTGCATTTACTCATCCATATGGATGTTCACAGACAACAGAAGATCAGGAGAATACAAGAAAGATTCTTGCTGATTTAATTAATCATCCTAATGCAGGTGCAGTTCTTGTACTTGGTCTTGGATGTGAGAACAGCCGTATTGAAGTTCTTAAGGATTATATCGGAGAGGTTAATCCAGACAGAGTTAAGTTCCTTCAGGTTCAGGATGTTGAGAACGAGCAGGAAGAAGCAGAGAAGCTTATGAACGAGCTTATGGCTTATGCTGCTACATTTAAGCGTGAAAAGGTTAATGCAAAGGAACTTATCATTGGTATGAAGTGTGGTGGTTCTGATGGATTATCAGGTATCACAGCTAACCCAACAGTTGGTCTTTTCTCAGACATGCTTGTTTCTAAGGGTGGTACAACTATCCTTACAGAAGTTCCAGAGATGTTTGGTGCAGAGACAATTCTTATGAACAGATGTGCTAATAAGGAACTCTTTGAGAAGACAGTTCATCTTATCAATGACTTTAAGGAATACTTCATTAAGAATGGTCAGGAGATTTACGAGAATCCATCTCCAGGAAACAAGGATGGCGGTATTACAACTCTTGAGGACAAGTCTTTGGGATGTACACAGAAGTCAGGAAGTTCATTAGTAAAGGGCGTTCTTGCATATGCAGAGCCAGTTAATACTAAGGGACTTAATCTTCTCAGCGCACCTGGTAATGACCTTGTTGCTGCAACAGCCTGTGCAGCTTCAGGCGCACAGATGGTTCTTTTCACAACTGGACGTGGAACACCATTTGCTTCTCCTGTTCCTACAGTTAAGATTGCAACTAACTCAAGACTTGCAGGAAATAAGGGCAACTGGATTGACTTCAATGCAGGAAGAATTGTTACAGATGACCTTCCACTTGAAGATGCAGCCAAGGAACTTTTCCAGCTTGTATTAGATGTTGCTTCTGGTAAGAAGGTTAAGGCTGAGATAGCAGGATTCCATGATTTAGCAATCTTTAAGCAGGGTGTAACATTATAATTGTTATAATTGATATTAAAATACGGGGACTGCGAATACGGCAGTCCCCGTTATTTGTATTTAAGATATCTCATAATTTATCATATACATGCCTGAAAGTAGAATATCCCGTCTTTAGTAAAAAATGCGTATATGCCATTGTACTTCTCAACTACAGATATAATGCTTCGTATTCCGATACCATGACCTAATTGTGATGTTACAGGAATCATGTTGACAAATTGTGGTTCGTCAGATAGGTATTGGATATGTTAATGCATATTTTATTGTTTTTTTCAAACATTCTGATGGTAATCAGACGTCTGTTATTTTTTTCAGAATCAGCGAGAGGATTATTAGTAGTGCTAATCTGGCTGGTGCAGGCGTTGATTGCGTTTTCTATAGCATTGGCAAGAAGGCTGCACAGGTCGGTAATCTTATACCTACTGAAGTCAGATGCAGTTACTGATATATGTGTGGTAATGCCTGTTTTGTTAGCTTTGCTTATATATGATGATAATATAAGGTTAATAGCTTCGTTATTGCAGTAGCGTGTAATCCGTGTATTATCAAGACTGGTGTTGATTTCATTGATATAGTCCAGAGCCTGTTCTGTATGGTTATTGATAAGGCAGTTCTGTATGAAAGTCATATGATGTCTTAAATCATGTCTGTAGATAGCTGCCTGTTTCTGATAATCAGTAAGCTGTGAAATCTCTTTTTCTGCCTGTGTTGCGGCTGCAGAGAGAATAATATTCTTACGTTCAGCAGTGTTTTTTTTGTTGGACAGATGGAGCGTAACTATTGATAAAGTGAAATACAATATTACAATGAAGCTGTCCATGAATTCAATTATTACAGCTTTACCGGTATAGAGAAGGTCTGTATACACAGTGAAAGCATATTCAAGAATATAATAGGTTAAAGGAAGAAGGAAAAACAGAGATATAATTGTTCTGGATTCATCTTTCAGCCTGATTATATATGGCGAAATGTATTTAACAACAATAAGCAGAAGTGGAATAGTGACTGCTATAGTTGTGATATCTGAAATCATATGAATCTGAGGGAATACATACATAGCAAGTGTGCCAAACCATTTTCTTGGAGTACACATGAGATATGCAGACATAACAGCAATAGAGGATATGTATATATTCTGATGACATATATATCTGATTATCAGAATCAGAGGAATATGTATGAATATAGGGTAGCATTTATAAAGAATCTCTTTGCCAAACGTGATGTAAGATACAGTCTGAAATATGGCAAATGCTATAATTGTAAGGATATATAGGCGTTTATTATCTTCCCAGCATATTCCTGCAAAATAAAATGATACTATGATTCCGAATATCAGAACAAAACCATAGTTTATAAGGCTTAATATTGCGGCAGCACTCATGGCTATTCTCCTTTTCTGATGTATATATACTATTCTTCCATCTGGAATTCAAGGTACTGTTTTTTGATGTCTGACACACGTCTCTGAGCAACCGGTATAGTCTTGTTATTATTAAGAAGAATCTTTTCAGTATCAATAGTTCTGATGTAATTCATGTTAACGATAAAAGAACGGTGTGGCAGAGTGAATTCCTTATGTGCCGTCAGGGTATCACATACAGACGAGAATACATCTGTAGATACCACTTGTTCATTGTTCTTAAGATACAGTATAACTTTTCTGTTAAGAGCTTCCGCATAGACGATGTCTGCCAGATATATCTTATGTATACCGAAATTGTTCTTGATGATAAATGTGTCATGCTGTTCATTATGAAATGTCTCTATAATATCATCAATTGTATTGTACAAAGGTATCTTATCAACGGGTTTTAACAGATAGTTAAATGCCTTAACGGTGTAACTTTCTACTGCAAATTCCGGTGTAGATGTAAGAAATATTACAGGTGACGACTTGTCAAATGTGCGGATTTCCCTCGCAAGACTTATACCATCCATCACAGGCATAATAATATCAAGAATATATATGTCATATTTCTCAAATTCGGCAGTTGAAGCAAGTTCAACACTACTAGAAAAACATTTTATAATGAAATTCTGATTGTTGCAGGAAGCATAGGCATCTAATAATTCTTTGATTCTTGTTAATTCATTTTCGTTGTCATCACATACAGCAATCTTCATGGCAATCTCCCTCATATTAATAAATAATATATTAAATAACTGTTAATTAATTATATATGGCATTCGGCCAAATTACCATATATAAATCTAATCGTTCATGTCAAAATATTTGTAATTCACGCAGGAAACCTCACAAAACCACATAATTCAGGTATTATAAATACAACATATAGAAGACGGAAAACTGAATATTAGAATATGTGGTTATAACATAAAGGAGGCGTTAAGATGAAAAGATTTCTGAGTATACTTTTATGTTCTGCAATGCTTGTTGTGTCAGTACCGGGAATGTACTATGCACAGGGATTTGAAAGTCAGTCTGCTTATGATGAGAGCAATCAGCTAAAGGAGATTGATTATCAGCTTAATGGAGGATATTACGTCAGTGGGTATGAAGCACCTTCTGAATATCCGGTTGCAGAACTACCGGGTAAAGATGATATTGTCAATCAGGGCTATGAGTTTGGCGGCTGGTATGATAATGAGGAGCTTACAGGTGAGCCTGTGAAGTCAATTACGGATGACCAGTACCAAGGCGTAGTTGTCCTTTATGCCAGATGGATTGAGAGATATTATTATATTGACATACCAGCAAGCGTTGATGCAGATAAGGATAATCTTGTAATATCAGGACATGCAGGTGGTTTATATGAGAAAGATAAAGTAAGTGTTTCTGTTTATTCTAATAATGAATGGAATCTTAAGAATGGAGATATCAGATTAGGATATGAGTTATACAATGACGATATTAAGATGTCTCTTGTTAACAATTCAGTAATAGCAGAGCTTACAGCTACTGGCAGTGATAATACAAGAAAATATATGACAAGGCTGTTAGAAGTTCCTAAATATGCAGGAACTTATACGGATAACCTTACATTTGATGTTACATTTGAAACAACAAAATACAATATTAAATACGAAACTAACGGAGGAACACTTTATTCTGGAGAGAAGGACGAGCAGGACAGAGAGATTGAACTAGAAAAATCTGTTTTTGAGGCCGGTACAAAGCTTTCAGATCTTCCAGTTCCGGGAAAAGCAGGTTCAACATTCTTAGGCTGGTGTTATGATTCAGCGTGTACGAATTATGTTAAGCGTAGTGACAGACTTTTAAGTGATATAGTTCTGTATGCATCATGGGCAGATGAACAGGAACTTAAGACTGTAAGCATTGATACATATGCAAGAAGTTATGATGTTGATGCTAATGAATTTACAATTACATTAACAGATAAGACAGGTAAGCTGACTAAGGAAGAAGTGAAGAATTATTTAACAATTAAGAATGTAAGTGATTCTTCTGAAGAAACTTCAATTGATGTTGCTGTGGGAAATGTATTAGATGATGGGGCGTATACATTTATAATAAAATGCAATGGCTCATGGCAGGAAGGCTCTGGATACCGTCTTGAGCTTTCAGACGACAGACTTTTCTTCACAGGTTATGATTCGACAATAAGAGAGTACGATTTCACAGTATACAAGCCAGATGTAAAGAATGTTAATCTTGGTAATGATATTAAATATATCAGTTCAGAAAGTTTAAGTAATCTTTTTGTTAATGGAGAGAGAACTGATAAGATTTCTGTAACAGTGATGACCGTTGGTTCTGATGGTACAGTAAGTCAGGAGGCAACTAAGACAACAGGCAGCTTTACATATTCAGACAGTGAACTTTTTGTAGGTGATAAGATTGCAGTCTATGATGGAGATGTAGTTCCACAATTAGATGGCAATGTAATTTCAGAAGATGATGTTTCGTTCTTCGAGATTACATCAGTTAATAACAATGAATATTCATATAGAGGAATGGCAGCAGAAGAGATTCTTTTTGTTCCAGATGTACTTCCTGTGAATATTGCCGATGATAAAGATAATGATTATGATAATGACAGCATTACAGTATTACAGAGCAAGATGACTTATGGAGCTGACAGCCCATATGCAAGTCTTGGTTTAGATGAAGATACAACTGTGGATGCAGGAGATTATCTTGCAATTTATGAAGCTGGTGATAATCAGATTCAGTATGCTCTTATAACCAGTGTTTCATCAGATAATGCAGACTATGTAATTGCCTATACGAAGGTAACATGGGATGAAGTACAGGCTGCAATGGATGTATATCAGACTGATAATGTCAAGGGCGAAAGTATATTAGAGAATCAGGATGTAAATAGTATTGAACAGAGTGTTGAGCAGCAGGCTGTTGACAGTGGATTTGCACAGACCGTTGTTGATGAAGTTGCACAGGCTGTTGAAAGAACAGATTCTTATCAGGAACTTCAGGACTATCTGTCACAGACTATGAATGCAGATATCAGTATTGTACCTGTTGAAGGATTTTATAAAGCTGATAGTGGAAATAGTGAGATAGCTATATATGGAAGTAAGAAACCAACAATAAAGCTTGATCATGTAAGAGCAGAACTTTCAACTGGTTTAAAGCATTTTGATAATGTAAGCGGATTAAGACTTGCGCTTGATATTGGAGTTGAGATTTCTTTCTCTAACATGAAGGTAGTTGTTTCTGCTACATTTGAACAGGAAGTTAAGATTAATATTAATGTAAGTGGTAAAGCAATTTGGAAGGTATGGGGAATATTCCCATATATTGATGATTACCGTGTTGCTGTTTCACTTGACCTGTATGATTACACAGGAATTAACTTTAATGTTAATGTAAAAACTGCTGAGGATGATAATGAAGAAAGCTCATCAAAGCTTGACGAAGTAATCAATGGGATTGCTGAAGAATTAAAGAGCATGATGGAGCTGGGAACTACATATATATCTGATAATTCTGATATGTCTACGCGACTTGAGGAACTTGGAGATGGCGGTGAGAATAAAGAGATATCAGTAGCAAAGAGCCTTGCAGAGAGATATTCAGACATGCTTGATGATGAGGCTGACTGGGTTGACCTCTATACTAAGTCTTTAACTGAGTCTCATGTCCGTGTAATCGGAATTATTGATATTGAGTTTAAGGTTGAATTTGTTGTTTCAGCTAATGTCAACATATCCATGGGTATGACGCACTGGTATAAGAATGCTAAAAGATATGTCTACAGCATTATGGTATTTGACAGAAAGGTAACAAGTGACACTATAGACTTATGCGAAGAACAGTATGAATTTTCGGTGTATGCTATTGGAACAATAGGAATCCGTGCTGGTATAAGGCTAAGTGTTTCTATCGGTTTGATATCAACCAAGCTTGCCAGCGTAGGCTTCATGGCAGAGGTTGGAGGTTATGCACAGGTATGGGGATATCTGTACTATCAGCTCAAATATGCTGCATCACAGGGCAGAACATCAAGTTCAATGGGTGCAATATACATGGAGATTGGCATGTATATGGAAGTCAAATTCCTGGCACAGGCACTGGCAGGAACTTTTAGCTATAATCCTACACTATTTGAAAAGCAGTGGCCGCTGTACAGCGTTGGTGTAGTTGAAAATGTATGTGATTTTGCATACAATCAGGATTCTGTAAAAGATGTCAGGATGAAAAGAGATGTTAAGACTGTAAGACTTCCAGATACATATTTTGAAATGCAGTATCTGGATATGAAGGAAGGCCTTGATAAGAATGACGAGTATTTCAGAAAAGTATATGATGACAGTGACAGATACTATGTAATAGCAATGACCAATCCGGCATTCTCATATGACCCGGCTACTAACATAATTGCAGTTGATCCGGGTAGTGAACCTCAGCAGGATGGTGAGATGATAATCACATGGAAGAACCAGAAGGGATCATTTAACACCAAGCCAATTACAAGAAAGATATCTCTTCATTGGGATAATTTACGAGATGGTTATTATATTGCATTCCAGACTAACGGAGGTTCTGTGGTAGATGCAATTGTAGCTAAATATGGCAGACAGATTACAAAGCCGGCAGATCCTGTTAAACAGGGCTATACATTTGCAGGCTGGTACACAGATGAAGCATTCACTAAGAAATATAATGTTCCTGATGTAATGCCTAATGAAGACAGAATTGTATATGCCAAGTGGGAAGCAGCAGATACAACTTATAATGTTGTTGATTATGTTGAAGGAACAGATGGCGTATATAGTGTATTGTCAACAAGACAGGAAACTGCCAAGACAGACGAAAAGGTTTCACCAAAGCCTAATGTAAGAAATGGATTTGCGACTCCGGCAGTATTATCACAGATTGTTAATGCTGATGGAAGTACAACTGTTAATTATTATTATGCAAGAAATAAATATAACATCAAATTCATCTCAGAAGGAGAGACTGTTACTGAAGGACAGTATACATACGGAACGCTAATGCCAACACCTAATGTATACAGACCAGGTTATGAATTTGTCGGATGGGAGCCTTCTGTTACACAGACAGTTCCTGCAAAGGATACAACTTATACAGCAGTATGGAAAGAATCTGATGATGTTGTATACACAACGAAATATTACCTCGAAGATGAGAATGGTAATTATAAACTTGATAAAGCCAAGATAAGCAAAGGAACAACCGGACAGACTGTAACTGCTGACAAAGAGTGGTATGACAACAGCCGATATCATCTTTCAGGGGAACTTCCATCAGGTGTGGTTGCGGCAGACGGAAGTCTTACGTTTAAAGTACATTATGACAGAAACACATTTAACATAGAATTTAATCCTATGGGTGGAACTGTGAACAGAGAGAAAATTACTGCAAGATGGGGTGCAGGTGTTATTACACCAGTTCCGGAAAGAGCAGGATATGCATTTGCAGGATGGTATACTGACAAAGAGTGTACAGAAGCGTTTGACGGAATAATGCCGGCAGATAATATTATATTATATGCAAAATGGGAGGTTGGCAAAGTTAATTACACTGTAGAACATCTCATTGAAAAGCTTGATGGCAATGGATATGAATTATATGACAGAAATGTATATACAGCAGATACTGACAGTGAAGTTACACCAGAAGTTAAGTATATGGAAGGGTTTACTCTGCCAGAAGTACAGACAGCCATTGTTAATGGAGAAGGTACAACTGTTGTAAGATATTTCTACAAGCGTAATGTACACAGACTGACTCTTGTACTTGATAACGGACAGGATGATGTTGTATACGATTACATGTATGGAACTAAGATTGATGTTATTAATCCGGAAAGAACAGGATATACATTTACAGGCTGGAATGGTGATATTGTAAGTGAGATGCCTGACAGGGATATTACTTACGTTGCTACATGGAGTATTAACCAGTACACAATCAGCTTTAATACTGATGGTGGTAGTGATATTGCACCTGTAACACAGGATTACAATACTGAGGTTACTGTAAATGAGATTCCGGTTAAGAAGGGATATACATTTATAGGATGGGACAATGATATTCCTGAGTATATGCCTGCCGGCAATATGGTATTAACTGCAAAGTGGAGCAAAGATGTATATAATATCACTTATAATCTTGATGGTGGTACAGCGGGTAATCCGGATACTTATGAGGTTGACAGTCCTGTTATTACGCTTGAAAGACCTAAGCGTTCAGGTTATACATTCCTTGGCTGGAGTGGAACAGGTATTGATGGAACACAGATGGATCCGGTAATAACAACAGGTTCTACAGGAGATAAAGAATTTACAGCTAATTGGAAAGAAAACAGCTATACTATCCAGTTCATTCCATATGGAGATGGAACAACAGGCTCTATGGATGACATGAACCTAAAATATACTGACAGAGTATCTATCAGTGCTAATAAGTTCAAGAGAATAGGATATACATTTGCAGGCTGGTCATTAAAGGCTGGTGCAGATAAGGTATACAATGACAGTGAAGTTATAAGCGGACTTGCAGAAGGCGATAATGAAAGACTTACTATGTATCCTGTATGGACAGCTAATAATTATACAGTACATTTTGATACCAAGAATGGCGATGCAATTGCAGCCCGTACATTCACATATGATAAGAAATATCAGCTTCCTACAGCAACAAGATATGGATACACATTCCTTGGATGGTGTGTTGAAGATGGAGGAACAGTCACATACGCACCGGGTGCTTCTGCTGATAATCTTACAGGTGAAGGAACAGTTACACTGTATGCAGGCTGGAGTCTTAATAAGACATTCACTTACAGTCATCCATATTCTTACCGCGTAACAGATAACTCAAAGGAGGAACCTGTAAAGTTACATTTCTTCATAGATGGAGCTTCAGGTACTTCAACGAGTGGTAATGTACGAAACAATTCTATCTATATGAATGGTATATCTTTAAATGAGATAAAGAAGAATTGCAGTACAATGACTATTACAATCAGCTATAACATCAGGATGGTAGATGATGGATATGCGGATTTAGATACCACATACAGAAAGAATTCTAATAAGGCATGGACCGGATGGCATGAAGAAGATGTGGATCTTAAGAAGAATAACAATAAAACTAAGACTCATACATACACTATAAGTCTTAATGATGTTGATGCTGTATGCTACAGATTTGATGCGCATGGCACTGGTTCTGACAAGTATGATTTAAGCAATATCAGAGTTAGTGTAAGATTTGATTAATTAATAGTTCATACAGACTGGTCATGTTACCGGTCTGTATGAACTCCTAGGAGGGATTCAGATGAAGATATCAAAGAATAAAATGATGATAGCGGTAATAATAGTGCTGTGTGCGATTGCTGCAATATTGGTTTCAGTATTGTTTATTAATAAGAACAGGAATAATGATGATAAATTTACTCCTACTCTTGATTCTGATGCGGGAGATATACAGGATAATAACAATTCAGGAGGGCAGCAGGGACAGGCTATAAGAATTCCTGGATATCCTTCAATTACTATTGCTGCAGATAAAGAAAATGTGACTATGAATCTTTATAATCCAGAGGGAAATCCATGTTACTTTACATTTGAGATAGTTTTATCAGATACCAATGAAACAATATATAAGTCAGATATGGTTGAGCCGGGTAAGGCTATAACAAATGTGAAGCTTAAATATGGGCTTGCAGCAGGAGAGCATAATGCAGTTATTAAAATCAGCACTGCATCACTTACAGATGGTAAGGCAATGAATGGTGCTAATGTTGAGACTGTTCTTGTTGCAAAATAAATATATCATTAATTAATGAAGAATGGAGGATATTATGAGAAAATTCACAGCAGTTTTACTTAGTACAATGTTCGTATTAGGAAGCTTTACATCTGTTATGGCACAGGATTCTGATACAAAACAGACAACAATAAGTGTGTCTGTTGACCCGACATACATGGTTACTATTCCTGCCAATACAACAATAAAAAGTGGAGAGCAGTCATCCAGCCTTGGAAAAATTACAATCGAGAATGTAAGACTTGAGCCGGATAAGAGTGTAAATGTGGCTGTCGATGCAAGTGGCAAACTTAAGAATACTAAGGATACATCAAAGACAATTCCTTATAAGATTATGAATGGAGATAAAGAGTTCAAATCAGCATCTTATACAGAGAATTCTGATAATACAATGCTTACATTACTTATTGATAAATCAGACTGGGATAAAGCATATGCCGGTACATACACAGATACACTTGTATTTACTATTTCGTACAGATAGTGAATATATGTAACATACAATTAATTATTATAAGCAATATAAAAAGAGTTGCCCGGTAAACCGGACAACTCTTTATTTCGTTAGAATCCAAATTATGAATTAAATAGATTATCTCTGAACTCTTGCGCCAGCACCACCAACGATACCTTCAACTTCCTTAAGAGAAGCCATTGTTGTATCACCAGGTGTTGTCATAGCTAATGCACCGTGAGCTGCACCGTAGTTAACAGCCTTCTCAGCATCTTCGAATGTCATAAGACCATATACAAGACCTGAAGCGAATGAATCACCGCCACCAACTCTATCCATGATCTCAAGTCCATCATACTGAGCAGCCTTGTAGATTTCTCCATCAGCCCAGCAGATTGCTGACCAGTCATTAACTGTAGCTGTCTTAACCTGACGAAGTGTTGTAGCAACAGCCTTGAAGTTAGGATATGTAGCAGCAGCTTCGTTGATCATCTTCTTGTAACCATCAAGGTTAAGAGTCTTAAGGTTCTCATCGTTACCTTCGATTTCGAAACCAAGGCAAGCTGTGAAGTCTTCTTCGTTACCAATCATAACGTCAACATACTTAGCAACTTCCTTATTAACTTCCTGAGCCTTAGCTAAACCGCCGATAGCTTCCCACATAGATGGTCTGTAGTTAAGATCGTAAGATACGATTGTACCGTACTTCTTAGCTGCCTTACAAGCTGCAATAACAGTCTCGCAAGCCTGCTCAGAAAGAGCAGCGTAGATACCACCTGTATGTAACCAACGAACACCTAAACCACCATCGCTCTTGTTCTTGAAGATGTAATCGAAATCGAAATCTTCTGGAGTAGCCTGTGAAATAGCTGTGTTAGCTCTATCAGAGCAACCCTTAGCACCACGGATACCAAATCCTCTTTCTGTGAAGTTGAGACCGTTTCTGCAAAGACGTCCGATACCATCTGTCTTCTTCCAGCAGATAAGGTCAGTTGAAACACCACCCTGCTCGATGAAATCCTTCATAAGAAGACCTACTTCGTTATCAGCAAAAGCTGTGATAACAGCAGTGTTCATACCGAAACACTTGTGAAGTCCACGGATAACGTTGTATTCTCCGCCACCTTCCCATGCTCTAAAGCTTCTTGCTGTACGGATTCTGCCTTCACCTGGATCAAGACGAAGCATAACTTCACCTAATGATACAGCGTCAAAAGTACACTCTTCAGCTGGTCTTAAATTTAATTTCATTGTTTAGATACCTCCAAAATATTTTATTGCTACAACATTTTACCATATTAATCTGATTAATTCCATCATTTTTGCCTAATCTTTTCTATGTTTTAAAAGAAATTACACATAATCTAAAAAAGCAATAAAAAAGGAGATGCGGTCAACATCTCCTTTTTAAAAATATGAGGGGGAGATAGAAAGAATTCTCTTTGCTATCTGTTAAATAATATACATGATAAATGTGAGCAAAATGTGTATAATTAGTTAAACAAAAATAAAAATCATAAAATTCTATTTTATTGATTAATATTCTTTAATATGTTAATATCAAAATGTTATTTATATATATGGAGGTCTATATATGCCAGATAATTTTAAAAAGGATACAAGCATAGAGGACGAAATTGAAAAGTCATTGCAGAAGATGGTAGAAGAAGAGACTACAGTAGCTAAGGCTCTAGTAGGAAAGAATGATTTACCTTCTAATATGAAGACAGCAGATATTAATGATGGTAAAACAAGAGTTATTCCACAGATAACTGATGAGATATTAAGAGAACAGAAGAAAGATTATTCAGCAACAGATGGTGAGCAGGAAGATGTTACGGAAGATGATAATATTTTTGCTGATGATGAAGAGGATGAGACTGAGGAATCTTTAGATAATGATAATGGTAATAAGACAGAGGCTGTTGCTGATAAAAAGCCTAAGAAGCCTGTAGATAAGAAAACCAAGCTTATTTTTGCCGGAGTTGGTGCCGGTGTGGCAGTTGTCATTATAATTATAATAATTGTTGCAGTATCACTTAATAAAAAGAGTAAGCAGAATTATGACTATTATTATAATACAGGAATGAAACTGTACGAAGAAGGCAATTACGGAGATGCTTCTTCATATCTTAGCAAAGCTTCTAAAGAGAATGAAGGAAAGAAGAATCTTAATCTTAAGTACACATTGTACAGATGCTATGAGAGTTCTGGTAATGAGGATGAGGCTGTTAATGTGTTGAAGGATATTCTGTCATATGATGAGAATTACGAAGATGCAGTCAAGGCACTTGCAGACATTTATTATAAAAGAGAAGATGCTGATAATTTAACTAATCTTATAAGAAAATATCAGGATGGCAAATGTAAAGATGCTGTTAAGAATTATATAGTAAGTGAGCCGGTTCCATCTAAAGAATCAGGTTCATATGATGATGATGTAGAGCTTAAGTTTACATGTGCTTCTGGCTGTGTTGTGTATTATACAACAGATGGCAAAGAGCCGGACAGCAAGAGTACATTATATGATGGAACAGGTATTAAACTTGAAACAGGAACTACCAAGATAAAAGCAGTTGCTGTTAATTCAATGGGTGTATACAGCAGCGTGGCTGACCTTGAGTATGTTATAGAATATGGTGCACCTGCAGCACCAGATGTAAGTCCTGCATCAGGGAAATATTCTGCAGGAGAGAAAGTTAAGATTAATAACATTCCTGACAAATGCAAGGCATATTATACAACAGATGGTACAACTCCTACAGCTTCATCAACAGAGTATACAGGTGAATTCGATATGCCAGCCGGTAATACAGTAATCGCATTTGTAATAATTAACGATCATGAGCAGAGCAGTTCTGTAGTTAAGAGAAATTATAATGTTGAAGTAAAGAATACATATACATATAGTCAGGCTGAAAGTCAGCTGAAAAGTGTCCTTATATCAAAGAAGGTACTTAAGTCAGACAGTATAGCAGCAGATGGTTCAGGTGTTAATTTTGTCTACATTTCAAAGACAAAGGTTGGTGACAATGAAATGTATATTATCAGATATGATGTAATAAAAGGTGGTTCTACAACAACTGCCGGATTATATGGCGTTGATACATCAAGCGGTAAGGTGTATACTGTTACAGGTAAAGAAGGCAGTTATTCTGCCAAAGAATACTAAAGGTTGATTGTGCGTAATGCACTTCATAATATTACTTTTTGAAAGGAGAATTGTAATGTATAAAATTCTTAAGGCTGAGAAGTTAGCAGAGAAGATCTTCCTTATGGATGTTGAAGCTCCTAGAGTTGCTAAACATTGTGAACCTGGCCAGTTCGTTATTGTAAAGATGGATGATTTGGGCGAAAGAATTCCACTTACTATTTGTGATTATGACAGAGAAGCAGGAACTATAACAATAGTTGTTCAGATAGTTGGAGCGTCTACTGAGAAGATGTCACATCTTAAAGCAGGAGATGCATTTGAAGATTTTGTTGGACCTCTTGGATGTCCATCAGAGCTTATCAGCAAGGATATTGAAGAACTCAAGAAGATGAATATTGTATTCATTGCAGGAGGTCTTGGAACAGCACCTGTATATCCACAGGTTAAATGGATGCACGAGCATGGCGTAGATGTTGATGTTATCGTTGGTGCTAAGAATAAGGAACTTATAATCTTAGAGGAAGAGATGAAGGCCGTTGCTGGTAATCTTTACATAACAACTGATGATGGAAGCTATGTAAGAAAAGGTATGGGTACAGATGTGCTTAAGGATCTTGTTGCAGAAGGAAAACATTATGATTTATGTGTAGCAATCGGACCTATGATTATGATGAAATTCGTCTGTCTTCTTACTAAGGAACTTGGAATTCCTACAATTGTCAGCATGAATCCGATTATGGTTGATGGAACTGGTATGTGTGGTGCATGTCGTCTTAAGGTTGGCGATGAGATTAAGTTTGCATGTGTCGACGGACCTGAGTTTGACGGTCATCTTGTAGACTTTGACCAGGCTATGAAGAGAAGTGCTATGTACAGAACTGAAGAGGGAAGAGCAATGCTCAAGCTTCAGGAAGGCGATACACATCACGGCGGTTGTGGACAGTGTAATTAGAAAGGATGGGTTTCAAAATGGACGTAATGAAGAAAGTGCCAGTCAGAGAGCAGGCTCCTGACGTAAGAAATAAGAATTTTGATGAAGTATGTCTTGGATATAACAAGGAAGAAGCTATGGAAGAGGCAACAAGATGCCTTAACTGTAAGAATGCAAGATGTGTTCAGGGCTGTCCTGTATCTATCGATATCCCAGCATTTATTCATCAGGTAAAAGAAGGAAATATTGAGGAAGCATATAAGATTATTGGTAAGTCAAGTGCACTTCCTGCTGTATGTGGCCGTGTATGTCCACAGGAGACACAGTGTGAAGGTCAGTGTATTAGAGGAATCAAGGGTGAATCAGTATCAATTGGTAAGCTTGAAAGATTTGTTGCTGATTGGGCAAGAGAAAATAATGTTGAGCCAGAGAAGCCAACAGAGAAGAAAGGCAAGAAAGTTGCTGTTATCGGTTCAGGTCCTTCAGGACTTACATGTGCCGGAGACCTTGCAAAAATGGGATATGACGTAACTATATTCGAGGCTTTACATGAGGCTGGTGGTGTATTAGTATATGGTATTCCTGAATTCCGTCTTCCTAAGTCAACAGTAGTTGCCCACGAAGTTGAGAATGTTAAGAAGTTAGGCGTTAAGATTGAGACTAACGTTGTTATTGGTAAGTCAATGACAATTGACCAGTTACTTGAAGATGAAGGCTTTGATGCAGTATTCATCGGTTCTGGTGCAGGTCTTCCAAGATTCATGGGTATCCCAGGCGAGAATGCTAACGAAGTATTTTCAGCTAATGAGTACCTTACAAGAAGCAATCTTATGAAAGCTTTCAAGGATGAGTATGATACTCCAATAGCGAGATTTAAGAAGGTTGCTATCGTTGGTGGTGGTAATGTTGCTATGGATGCTGCAAGAACAGCATTAAGACTTGGAGCAGAGACTCATATCGTATACAGAAGAAGTGAGGAGGAGCTTCCAGCAAGAGCTGAGGAAGTACATCACGCTAAGGAAGAAGGAATTATATTTGACCTTCTTACTAATCCGACAGAGATTCTTACAGATGACAAGGGTAATGTTACAGGTATGAAGTGTATTAAGATGGAACTTGGTGAACCTGATGCTTCAGGAAGAAGAAAGCCTGTAGAGATTCCTGGTTCAGAGTTTGTTATGGAATTAGATGCAGTTATCATGTCACTTGGTACTTCACCTAACCCACTTATATCTTCAACAACTAAGGGACTCGACATCAACAAGAGAAAATGTATCGTAGCAGAAGAAGAAACTGGTAAAACATCTAAGGAAGGTGTATATGCCGGTGGAGATGCTGTTACAGGTGCAGCTACAGTTATTCTTGCCATGGGAGCAGGAAAGGCTGGAGCTAAGGGAATTGATGAATTCCTTTCTAACAACTAATCAGAATATAATAAACCCGCTGTGTCTGTTAATTACACAGCGGGTTTTATTGATTATAAGAATTAATTAAACATTTTTCAACGAACTGTTCTGAAAAATTCTCGGCTTCTTCATCTGAGAGTTCAGTAAATTGTACGGTTAACTGTTCTTTAACATAAGCTGTACGGTTAAAATATTTCATTTCTTCCTGAATATCTCCGGCGTAAGAATTTTCAATATCTTCTTTGGTTATGTTGTCTTCAAGCCAGTTAAGTACATTGGCGGCTTTCTTATCCTCAGTTTCAGCCTTGGCTTTAATTTTGTTAGAGTATTTCAAGGACCAGACACCGATTGCAATGAATCCGACAAATAACAGACCAAGAACAATGTTAATAAAAAGGAATGAAGGTGCATCTTTAGTTACTATCTTAATGATACCGATATCATTAAGAATCATAAGAATGATTCCGATTCCTCCACATACAAAGAATGTGATGCAGATGATAAATTATCCTTGTACTTGTCAGTGCTGCTTTCATACAGGCTTCCACCTGTAAGAAGAGAATTGTTTTCGTTATTATCCTGAATGTTGTCATTAGTTATGTCAGTTGTGTTTTCAGACATAATGTTCCTCCTTGTTATAGAACTTAACCATAAGTCCTTTGTTGTTCAGACATTATAAAATATAATTGTGAAAAAATAAAGAACATATGAATTATTGTGGTAAAATACAAAAGAAAGATATTACAGATTGGCAAGATTAAGGAGATTGATATGAAAACACTTATAGTGACAGGGGGAAGTCTTGATATCAACTGGGCAAAGGGTTTTGTTAAGACGATTAATGCAGAATATATAATTGCAGCAGACAGCGGGCTTAAGTATATTAATGAACTCGGGCTTATGCCTGATATGATACTGGGAGATTATGATTCAGTTGAAGCAGGTCTGCTTGATAAGTATAAGAGTACAGATATTAAGACTTATCCCAGAGAAAAGGATTATACAGATACGCATATTGCTATTATAAATGCGTTGAAAGCCGGAGCTTCAGTTATATATATACTTGGGGCGACAGGTACAAGAATGGATCATACATTTACCAATATATGCAATATGAAGGCTGCACTTGACAGTGATGTGCCATGTTTTATATGTGACAGTCACAATAAAATATATCTTGTAAATGACAGGATGGGAGAAGTAAAAGTGTCCCAAAAAGGACAGTATGGTGATTATGTATCATTTGTTCCATTATCTGAAGAAACAATTATAAGCCTTTCAGGATTTAAATATGTGCTTGATGATTATATACTTCATCAAGGCTTAAGCATATGCCAGAGTAATGAAATTAAAGAAAATGAGGCGGTTATAAATATAAAAAAAGGACTTGTGATTGTATTTGAAACAAAGGACTAAAAATACTTGTAATTATTGGCACATTGTAATAAAATTAACAAAGAGTTGCGCAATTGCAACGTAAAAAACAAGGGAGGTCTCGTAATGAGTAATACAACACAGGCATTATCAAGGATTGAAGCAATACTTGATGATAGCAGCTTTGTTGAAATCGGTGCTGGTGTGACTGCCAGATCTACAGATTTTAACATTCAGGAAAAGAAGGCTCCATCCGATGGTGTTATTACAGGATACGGAGTTATTAATGGTAATCTTGTGTATGTATACAGCCAGGATGCAACTGTTCTTAATGGTTCTATCGGTGAGATGCATGCTAAGAAGATTTCAGCACTTTATGATTATGCTATGAAGATGGGAGCTCCTGTGATAGGTCTTATTGACTGCGCAGGTTTAAGACTTCAGGAAGCAACAGATGCTCTTGAAGGTTTCGGTACAATTTATAAGAAGATGTCTATTGCATCAGGTGTTATTCCACAGATTACAGCAGTTTATGGTAACTGTGGTGGAGGACTTGCAATTCTTTCTTCATTATCTGATTTTACATTTATGGAAGATAGCAAGGCAAAGCTTTTTGTTAACAGCCCTAATGCATTAGATGGTAATAATGAATCAAAGCTTGACACAGCGTCAGCTAAGTTCCAGGCAGAAGCAGGAGTTGTTGATTTTACAGGAGATGAGGAGACTATTGCTAATGGTGTAAGGCAGTTAGTTTCTATGCTTCCTGCTAACAACGAAGAGGATGCTGCAGTTTCTGCAACAACAGATGATCTTAACAGAGCATGCCCGGATATGGCAGCAGAGATTGCTGACCCTGCATTAGCTCTTTCAGATATTGCTGATGATAATGTATTTGTTGAAGTTAAGGCTTCATATGCTAAAGAAATGGTTACAGGATTTATTCAGGTAGATGGAATTACTATTGGTGCTGTAGCTAACAGAACAGCTCTTTATGATGAAGAGGGCGAAGTGGCTGAGAAGTTTGAGCCTGTTCTTACAGTTAAGGGTGCTTACAAGGCAGAGAATTTCGTTAATTTCTGTAATGCATTTGAGATTCCGGTACTTACACTTACTAATGTTAAGGGATTCGAAGCTACAGTGGCAGCTGAGAAGGGAATTGCAATTGCAAGTGCCAAGCTTACATATGCATTTGCTAACGCAGATGTACCTAAGGTTAATGTTATTACAGGTGAGGCTTATGGAAGCGCATATGTTTCTATGAACTCTAAGTCTTTAGGTGCTGACCTTGTCTACGCATGGCCAACAGCTTCTATCGGAATGATGGATTCACAGCTTGCAGCAAAGATTATGTATGCTGATGAGATAGCAGCCGCTTCTGATGTGGCAGCAACTGTTTCAGAGAAAGCAGCTGAATATGCTAAGTTACAGTCAAGTGTTGAGTCAGCAGCAGCAAGAGGATATGTTGATGCTGTTATTGACCCGGAGAATACAAGACAGTATGTAGCCGCTGCATTTGAAATGTTATTTTCAAAGAGAGAGGTTCGTCCTGATAAGAAGCATGGAACAGTTTAATTAAGAGGTGACAATATGAAGAAGACTAATTTGAAAAGATTCTTATTGTTATTCTGCATGTTAGCCTGCGTATTCAGTATGACAGCCTGTGGTAATGCACAGATTGATACTAATACAGCTAAAGAATCCGTTAAAGATAACGAGGTTGCTTATGTTGAGAATTACCTCAAGGACTGGGCAAAGGATATGATTCTTTACCTTGACAGCAATCAGGGTGAAGCAGGAACAGATGCTCTTATTGCAGATGCAGAAGCAGGAATAACCCTTAATGATGTTAACAGTAAGATGTATATTGTTAACCAGCAGGGAATGAATGTTAAAACAATAGGATTATACAATAGCTGGAACAGCACTAAAGATGAACTTGGTGAACTCAAAGAGTCTGTTGATGTTAACAACATTAATGTAAAGGTCAGTGATGAAACAAGTGAATTATGTACTATTTCAGTTAAACTTAAATTCGAAAAGAGAGTATGTACATTCGAATTCGTAATCAATACAGATTACACACTTGAAAGTGGAGCTATTAATCCATCATACACAACAGGTGAGAAGATGGGTAAGGCCGGAATGAATACACTTATTGGTATGGGAACTGTATTTGTAGTTCTTATATTCATTTCATTCATTATTTCTCTGTTCAAGTATATAAGCGTATTTGAGAACAGAAAGAAAGAACAGAAAGAAGACACAGCTTCTGTTGGTGTTGATAATGCTATAGCACAGATTGTTTCTAATGAAGAAGAAAATGTTGAGGACGATCTTGAACTTATTGCAGTTATTACTGCAGCAATTGCAGCATCAGAAGGAACATCTACGGATGGTCTTGTTGTCCGCTCAATTAGAAAGGTTAATAATAGGAGGAAATAATCATGAAGAACTATACAATTACAGTTAATGGTAACGTATATGATGTTACTGTAGAAGAAGGAACAGGCAGTGCAGCTCCAGCAGCTAAGGCAGCCGCTCCTAAAGCAGCTCCAAAGGCTGCACCAAAGGCAGCAGCACCAGCAGGTGCTCAGGGAGCAGTTAAAGTTAACGCTCCAATGCCAGGAAAGATTCTTAAGGTTAATGCAACAGCAGGTGCTGCTGTAAAGAAGGGCGATGTATTGGTTGTCCTTGAAGCTATGAAGATGGAGAATGAAATCTGTGCTCCTCAGGATGGCACAATTGCAACTGTTGAGTGTGCAGCTGGTGATTCTGTAGAGTCAGGTAAGGTATTAGTTTCATTAAATTAATTATGATTCTGATATAAAGTGACTTACGGAGGTATAAGATGAGTTATATTATAACAACTTTAGGAAACCTCGTTCACCAGAGTGCATTCTTCGGACTTACATGGGGTAATTACCTTATGGTTCTGGTTGCGTTTGTTTTCCTTTATCTTGCAATTAAAAAAGGATATGAACCTCTGCTCTTAGTACCTATTTCTTTTGGTATGCTTCTTGTAAACCTTTATCCTGACATTATGTTAGCAATAGAGGATTCAAGTAACGGTGTAGGTGGTTTGTTACATTATTTCTATTTACTTGATGAATGGAGTATTTTACCATCACTTATTTTCTTAGGTGTTGGTGCTATGACTGATTTTGGTCCATTGATTGCTAACCCGGCAAGTTTCCTGCTTGGTGCAGCAGCACAGTTTGGTATCTTTGCAGCATATCTTATGGCTATCCTTATGGGATTCCCAGATAAGGCAGCAGCAGCTATATCAATTATCGGTGGTGCAGACGGTCCTACTTCAATATTCCTTGCAGGTAAGCTCGGTCAGACTAAATATATGGGACCTATTGCAGTAGCAGCATATTCATATATGTCACTGGTTCCTATTATCCAGCCACCTATTATGAAGCTTTTAACAACTAAGAAGGAAAGAGAAGTTAAGATGGAACAGTTAAGACCTGTTTCTAAGCTTGAGAAGATTCTTTTCCCTATAGTAGTTACTGTAGTAGTAGTACTTATTCTTCCTACAACAGCACCACTTGTTGGTATGCTTATGTTAGGTAACCTTTTCAAGGAAAGTGGAGTTGTTAAGCAGCTTGCAGAGACAGCTTCTAATGCACTTATGTACATAGTTGTTATTATCCTTGGAACATCAGTTGGTGCTACAACAAGTGCAGAAGCATTCCTTAACCTTGATACATTAAAGATTGTTGCATTAGGACTTATTGCATTTGCATTTGGTACTGCAGCAGGTGTGTTATTTGGTAAGGTTATGTGTCTTGTTACACATGGTAAGGTTAATCCGCTTATTGGTTCAGCAGGTGTATCTGCGGTTCCTATGGCAGCCAGAGTTTCGCAGAAGGTTGGTTCTGAGGCAGATCCTTCTAACTTCCTTCTGATGCATGCTATGGGACCTAACGTTGCCGGTGTTATTGGTACAGCGGTTGCAGCCGGTACATTTATGGCCATGTTTGGCGTTATGTAAAAGGAGGATATTATGGCAGAACAGGTTAAAAAACCTTTAAAGATTACTGAGACAGTATTGCGTGATGCACATCAGTCTCTTATAGCTACAAGAATGACAACAGAGCAGATGCTTCCTATCGTAGATAAGATGGATAAGGTTGGTTATCATTCAGTAGAGTGCTGGGGAGGAGCTACATTTGATGCTTCACTCAGATTCCTTAAGGAAGATCCATGGGAAAGACTTCGTAAGCTTAGAGATGGATTCAAGAATACTAAGCTTCAGATGCTTTTCAGAGGACAGAATATATTAGGTTACAATCATTACGCAGATGATGTAGTTGAGTACTTTGTTCAGAAGTCAATTGCTAACGGTATTGATATTATCCGTATTTTCGATTGCTTTAATGATTTAAGAAACTTAGAGACAGCTGTTAAGGCTGCCAAGAAGGAAAAAGGACATGCTCAGATTGCTCTTTCTTATACATTAGGTGATGCTTATACACTTGATTACTGGAAAGAGACAGCTAAGAGAATTGAAGACATGGGTGCAGATTCTATCTGTATCAAGGATATGGCTGGACTTTTGCTTCCATACAAGGCTACAGAGCTTGTACAGGCATTAAAGGATGGTTCATCTCTTCCTATTCAGATGCATACACATTATACATCTGGTGTAGCTTCAATGACATACTTAAAAGCAGTAGAAGCAGGTGCTGATATTATTGATACAGCTATGTCACCATTCTCAATGGGAACATCACAGCCAGCTACAGAGGTTATGGTAGAGACATTTAAGGGTACACAGTATGATACAGGACTTGACCAGAATCTTCTTGCTGAGATAGCTGATTACTTCCAGCCAATGCGTGAGGAAGCATTAAAGAGCGGACTTATGAATACTAAGGTTCTTGGAGTTAATATTAAGACATTACTTTATCAGGTTCCAGGTGGAATGCTTTCTAACCTTGTATCACAGCTTAAGGAAGCTGGTGCAGAGGACAAGTACAGAGATGTATTAGAGGAAATCCCAAGAGTTCGTAAAGATTATGGTGAACCACCTCTTGTTACTCCTTCATCACAGATTGTTGGTACTCAGGCTGTTCTTAATGTATTACAGGGTGAGAGATACAAGATGATTACTAAGGAATCTAAGAAGGTTCTTGCTGGTGAATTTGGTCAGACAATCAAGCCATTCAATCCAGAAGTTCAGAAGAAGGCTATCGGTGATACAAAGCCTATTACATGCCGTCCAGCTGACTTGATTGAACCACAGCTTGAGAAATTCAAGAATGATCCAATTGTACAGCAGTACAAGCAGCAGGATGAGGATGTGCTTTCATATGCATTATTCCCACAGGTTGCGACAGAGTTCTTCAAGTATAGAGAAGCTCAGCAGACAAAGGTTGATCCTGCTAAGGCAGATACAGCTAATAAGGCTTATCCAGTCTAATAATTAATAATAACGGCCGTCATGTGCGCAAAAGCGTATGTGGCGGTCTTTTTTTGCAGGTAATGAGCCATGCAATCAGAATGTGCTTGCACAAATTCTGGATTATATGGCGAATGCAGATAATGAACAACGAAGCACGAAGTGCGAAAGTTGTGAATTATCAAGGCTCGGGAGCAGCGAAGCTGCGTAGAGACTTGACCTGCAAAAAAAGCAAGGCAGCAAGCATGCAATCCAGAATGTTCCCCTTGATATAAATGCATTTTACATGTAAAATTAAACTGTATAATTAAACAAAAGGAGCACAATTGTGATTAAGTTAGAACGATTTGAAGTTATGAATATGAATAATGCCATCAGAGGGGCAAGAAATCCATTGAACAGCTGGGCAAGAATGGATAGCTATTTCGATGAGAAGGGGAATTTTGTTTTTGGTCCTAATGATCTTGACCTTGCCAAGAGATTATGTAAGGCAGGCTCAGACCACAGAAAGTTTATTAGACAGATATTTGTTACAGTTGATATAACAGCACCACTTTACTGGTGGAAAGAATACGACACATATAAGGTTGGAACTGTTGCTAACTCAACAAGCACAATGCATAAGATTCACAGCAAGCCTTTTGATATGGCTGATTTCAGTACAGACCATATGACTGACGCAACTCTTGAGATGATGCAGAAGAATATTGATTTTCTTGAAGGGATAAGAACAGAATTTGTTGAAACTAAGGATAAAGCATTATGGTACAGCATGATTCAACTTCTTCCAGAAAGTTATAACCAGATGAGAACATGTACTCTCAATTATGAGAATCTTGTTGGAATATATTATTCTAGAAAGGGTCATAAGCTTGCTGAGTGGCATACATTCTGTGACTGGATAAAGGAACTGCCATATTTTTCAGAGCTTTTTATAGATAATGAGTGATTTTGAACAACATACTGATATATTAAGTCTTATAAGAGTCCGTCTTCCAAAGCTTAGCAAAGGTCATAAAAGAATTGCAGATTTCATACTTGCCAACTATGAAAAATGTGCATTTCTTACGGCAGCAAAGCTTGGAGAAGTTGTGGGCGTAAGTGAATCGACAGTTGTAAGATTTCCAGCAGCACTTGGATTTTCGGGATATCCAGAGTTTCAGAGATCATTAGAAGGGATATTACAGGAGAAGATTCATTCTTTTGACAGGATTGATGTGCTTAATTCACATATGACAACCAATATGGTAGTGAATAATGTTATGTCAATGGATGCAAGAAAGATAGAACATACATTAAAGTCACTGGATACAGCGTCGTTTGATATAGCTGTTGAAGATATAATGACGGCAGACAGTGTATACATAATTGGTGCAAGGGCGTGTGAACCTCTTGCTGAATTCTTAGGATATTATCTGCGCATGATTAAGAAGAACATACAGGTTATAAAGACTGGTAATTCCAATGAACTATTTGAACAGATGATGTACATAGGTAAAGGTGATGTTGCAATAGGTATCAGCTTTCCAAGATATTCAATGAGAACGCTTAAAGCAATGGAATTTGCTAATAACAGACAGGCAAGAGTTATTGCTATAACAGATTCGATACATTCACCAATGAATATGTATTCATCATGCAATCTGTTTGCAAGAAGTGATATGGCGTCAATAGTTGACTCGCTCGTTGCACCAATGAGCCTTATTAATGCCCTGATAGTATCATTGTGCCTAAAAAACAGTGAACAGGTAGTGGAGAATATTGAGAAGATTAACGCATTTGTTGATAATTTCGAGTATTCAGGCAATGATGAGATTAATATGTTAGATGAAAATGTTGTCAATGAATTAAGAAAATGTATGGATAATGCAGCTATTGATAAAGAGAAGTAAGAGAGAGCAATAATGAGCAATGTTATAATAATAGGCGGTGGTGCAGCAGGAATGATGGCTGCGATAACTGCTGCCAGAAACAATAATAAGGTTACACTTATTGAAAAGAATGAAAAGCTTGGAAAGAAGCTTTTTATTACTGGAAAGGGCAGATGTAATTTTACCAATGCCGGGGATGAAGAAGATATATTTAATAGCATAGTTACCAATAAAAAGTTCATGTACAGCAGTTTAAGAGGGTTTTCTAACTATGACTGTATGGGATTTTTTGATGAGCTGGGACTTAAATTCAAGATTGAGAGAGGCAACAGGGTATTCCCGGAATCAGACCATTCGTCTGATGTTATAGGTGCGCTTTCAAGGCAGATGAAAAAACTTGGTGTAAATGTACTCATTAATACGCAGGCTGTAGCTGTGAATGAGGAGAATGGCGAATTTGCAGGTGTTGTTGTAAAAGATGCATCAGGACAGAAGGAGATTAAAGGTGAGGCGTGCGTTATTGCAACAGGTGGTAATTCATATTCATCCACAGGCTCTACAGGGGATGGCTATAGATTTGCGAAAAGTCTGGGACACAGCATTACACCAATACTTCCGGCACTTGTACCTCTTAATGTCAGGGAAGAGTGGGAAGAACTTCTAATGGGACTAAGCCTTAAGAATATAGAGGTTACATTTTACGATGGTGTCAGGAAAGTATTTACGGATTTTGGAGAAATGCTTTTTACGCATTTTGGAGTAAGCGGCCCTGTAATATTAAGTGCAAGCAGCGTTATTACAGGAATAGTTAAGGAAAGACCGGTAAGATTAAGCATAGACTTAAAGCCTGCAATTACTGATGAACAGCTTGATGAGAGAATATTAAGGGATTTCTCAAAGGAACAGAACAAGGCGTTTAAGAATTCATTAGATGAGCTGCTTCCTAAGAAGCTTATTCCTGTGATTGTAATGCAGTCGGGAATTAAGCCTGAAAAGAAGGTTAATGAGGTTACAAGGGAAGAAAGACAGAGGCTTGTGAAGCTTCTTAAGAATTTTGAGATGACGATAACTTCCACAAGAGGTTTTAATGAAGCGATAATTACACAGGGAGGGGTTAATGTAAAGGAGATTAATCCTTCAACAATGGAATCAAAGCTTGTTAAGAATATATATTTTGCAGGAGAGGTTATAGATGTTGATGCAGTTACCGGAGGATTTAATTTACAGGTAGCATGGTCAACAGCATACGCTGCTGCAAGCCATATACAATAATTTATTTAAAGGAGCAGAGAAAATGAGTGCAATAGCAATCGATGGACCTGCAGGAGCAGGAAAAAGTACAATAGCAAAGCTTTTAGCAAAGCAGTTAGGATATGTGTATGTTGATACAGGTGCAATGTACAGGGCAATGGCTGTATATTTTTCACAGAACGACATTAATCCAGATGATGAGAATGCAATTAATGGTGCTGTAGATAATATTGATATTAGTATTGAGTACAAAGACGGCGTACAGCAGGTAATACTTAATGGTGAGAATGTAACATCACTTTTAAGAACAGAAGAAACAGGAAAGATGGCATCAAAGACATCTAAGTATGCAGCAGTAAGGACTAAGCTGGTTGCACTTCAGAGAGGACTTGCAAAGAAAACAGATGTTATCATGGATGGAAGAGATATAGGAACAACAGTGCTTCCAGATGCGTTTGCAAAGATATATCTTACAGCAAGTTCTGATGCGAGAGCTAAGAGAAGATATGATGAACTTAAGGAAAAAGGTGAAGATTGTAGTTTTGATGCTATCAAAGAGGATATTGAAAAAAGAGACTATGAAGATATGCACAGAGCAATATCTCCTTTAAAGCAGGCAGATGACGCTGTGCTTGTTGATACATCAGATATGAATATAGAACAGGTTGTAGCTGCTTTAAGTAAGATAATAGATGAAAAGAAGGTGGGCAGATAATTGAAAGAAGTAATACTTGCAAAGTCAGCAGGCTTCTGTTTTGGCGTACAGCGTGCAATGGATACAGTATATGCTGAGGCAGACAAGGAAAATGTATATACATATGGTCCGATAATCCACAATACTGAGGTTGTCAACGAACTTGAGAGCAAGGGCGTGAAGGCTGTTAATGATATATCTGAGATTCCAGAACCTGAAAAGTCAATTGTTATAATCAGATCTCATGGAGTATCAAAGGCAGTATATGAATCAATAAAGAACAGTGGGGCAAAGATTGTAGATGCAACATGTCCATTTGTATTAAAGATTCACAAGATTGTAAAGGATGCAAGCGCAGAAGGTGACCAGATTGTTATTATTGGCAATGAGAAGCATCCTGAAGTTGAAGGCATTATGGGGTGGTCTGAGACACCTGTACATGTTGTTGATACAGTTGAAAAAGCGGAAAGATTGAAACTTGACAGAACTAAAAATGTGCGTGTGGTATCCCAGACGACATTTAATTACAAGAAATTTCAAGATTTAGTTGAAATTATAAAGAAAAAAGAGTACAATATTTGCATTAGTAATACGATATGTAATGCAACTGAGGAGCGTCAGAATGAGGCAAGACGGATTGCTCGAAGAGCTGATGCTATGATTGTTATAGGGGACAGCAGTAGTTCAAACACTCGTAAACTGTATGAAATTTGCAAGACAGAATGTCAGGAAACCTTTTACATTCAGACTCTTAGCGGCCTTGAGCTTGATAAGCTCAAATCATCAGACTGCATAGGTATTACAGCCGGGGCATCAACCCCAAACAATATCATTGAGGAGGTTTATACTAATGTCAGAAGAAAGCTTTGCACAGATGTTAGATAACGAAGAATGGAAGGAAATCCGCACAGGTGAAGTTGTAGACGGAACTGTTATTGCAGTTAAGCCGGATAAAATCGTGCTTAATATAGGTGGCAAATCTGATGGAATTATTACTCGTTCAGAGTATACATCAGCTCCTGATGTAGATCTTACTACTGTAGTCTCAGTTGGAGATGAGATGAAGGCTAAGGTTCTTAAATCAAATGATGGTGAGGGACAGGTTGCTCTTACATATAGAAAGCTTGTTGCAGATAATGGCAATAAGAAGCTTGAAGATGCATTTAACAGTCAGGAACCAATCACAGGCGTTGCTAAGAACATTAAGGGCGGTCTTGAAGTTATCGTTGACGAAGCAAGAGTATTTATTCCTGCAAGCCTTATTTCAGATACATTCGTAAAGGATTTATCTGTATATAATGGTAAGGAAGTTACATTTGTAATCACTGAATATGATCCTAAGAACAGAAAGATTATCGGTGACTGCAAGCAGCTTATTGTTGCAGCTAAGAAGGCAGCAGCAGAGGCAGTTCTTTCTAAGATTAAGGAAGGCGATACAATCGAAGGAACAGTTAAGAATGTTACAGATTTCGGTGCATTCATTGACTTAGGAGGAGTAGATGGTCTTCTTCACATCTCAGAGATGTCTTGGGGAAGAACAGAGAATCCTAAGAAGGTTTACAAGATTGGAGATTCAGTTAAGTGCTTTATCAAAGAGATTAACGGAGATAAGATTGCACTTTCAGTTAAGTATCCAGACCTTAATCCATGGAACAACGCAGCAGAGAAGTATGCTGTAGGTAATGTTGTTAAGGGAACAGTTGCAAGAATGACAGATTTCGGTGCATTTGTTCAGTTAGAAGATGGAATCGACGCATTACTTCATGTTTCACAGATTTCAAGAGAACGTATTGAGAAGCCATCAGATGCACTTTCAATCGGTCAGGAAATTGAAGCTAAGGTTGTTGACCTTAACGAAGCTGATAAGAAGATCAGCTTAAGCATCAAGGCATTACTTAACGACAACGAAGCTCAGGAAGAAGCTCCAGCAACAGAAGAGTAATTAAAGATATTAAAAGGGCTGTTCTCACAGCCCTTTTTTTAAACATATTTTTTGAATGAAAGATAGACACGGCCTTTTTTTGTTTCTTTACCGCACCCCTGATAGATGAATTTGCCTGTTCCGCGGATAACAAGTATATCATTAGCTTTTAACTGATAGCTGTTGTTTTCCATCTGACGGCTGTTAATGAATATTTTTCTTGCCCTGAATAATTCTACTGCCTGACTTCGGCTTAGCTTTGTGAGGCTGGCAACGGCAGCGTCAATCCGTTCACTTGCAGATAAAACTTCAATATCTTCAAGCTCAGGTGAACATTCTATATCGTTAATATCAGTCTTTGTACACTGGATATGTGTATGCTTTACTGTAGACAGGTTGTCAATTATGAAATCAGCAATATGTGAAACACAGTAAAGATAGGCGTCCTTGCCTTTTATATTTATGTCTCCAAGCATTTCTCTTTTAATTCCAAGATTCATAAGAGCACCAAGGTAATCTCTGTGTGACAGTGATTCAGCATATTTTTCTATAAGAGGAGATATCTTTATAAGAGTTATAGGAAATTCCTCTTCATAGCCAAGAGTTTCGTAAGAACCAAACTGTATCATCTGTCTTTCACATGCATCATTGCCACCGTATGTTTTAAATGCTATGAAATTAAGTGCGTTTTTCATCTGTGCGAATACTGACTGCTCATTAATATCAAGAAAATTAGTATATGTGTATATGTTTTGCCTGAAGGAACGATTTGCTGCGTCCATTATTTTATTTTTTAAAAGTGATTCATTATCCATTAGATTATAAATATTCCTTTCATGTTTTATAAAAGAGTAGCAGAATTACAATAGAATATGGTTTATAACGGAATGTATGTATTTGCTTGTATTGTCAGTGCTTTTTAACAGTATATCATCTGCGTTGCAGTATTTTTCCAGGTCAGAATAATCTTTTTTAAATATGTTTAAATCACAATTATCATAGAGTGGAAGAAAGATGCCCATCTTTTTGGTGTAACAGTTAGAAGCAGAGCATTTAACACGATTATTACTGTCTACATATTGTGCAATGCTTTTGTGAATGGCTTCGTCTTCTGATGGCAGATAATAATAATTCTTATAGTCTTTAAAAAAGTATTTCAAAGTATCTGATATAACCGGGATTACAAGAGTTAATGTACAGTTCTTAATCAGAATATGTATATTGTCAATACATATATGTCTGTCCACGGGTACGCCTACGGGAAGTGAACATTCAGCAATCAGCCTAAGACTCACATTACCATTGGAATCAGTATCTTTATCAATGACAGCATTGTCAACAGTGTAAGAATTCATAATTACTGCATAATAGGAAACCAGTGGAAGAAGGCTTAGCATTCCTTCTATATCGTCATGGTTGTGAAGAAGGAGAAGCTTCCTGTATTCGTTATGTGCTGTATCAGAAGGTTTTGCTGCAAATTTCCTGTATATATCAATAAGTTCACCGCCTGAATACATGTCTTCACGTTCTATTCCAAGAAAATGTTCAATAGTTTTCTGCTTATAGTCAGGAAGTGACAGAATAGATTTACATTTTCTTGCAGTTTTATATAAGTCAAGGCTTTCAAGATGTGAAAGGTCAAGTGCCACATTAAGATGTGCTGCACGCTCAGTAATAAAAGGAATATCGAAGGCATCCCCATTAAAATGTATTAATGTATGAAAATCTTTTAGAAAATCATTAAATGCGGATAAAATATAAGCTTCATCGGAATCGGATTCTGCAAGCCACTGTAAATAATGCGATATTCCGTTACGGAAATATACAGCGCCTATGAGGTATACTATATTATAATTCCTTGAAAATCCTGTGGTTTCTATATCAAAAAAGCAGATGTTGTCAGTATCCGGACATATTGCTTTAAGCATTGCGGTGTCTGCGTTTGTGTGCAGGGTATCATTAATAGTTATCATAAAAAATCCTCGTTTTAGGTTTGATTAGACAAACCGATTGTTAAAAAAGTACTCATTTTCTCTTATTATATAGGAATATATACACAAAAAAAAGTAGATTTTTGCTATTTATTGAGATAAAATACTATTTAATAAAAACTTTATAAGGAGAAATATGTCATGGGAAAGTGTACATTTAAAGGTGGATGTCATCCTTATGACGGTAAAGAGTTTTCTAAGGATAAACCAATCAAAGAACTCTTTCCAGCCGTAGGAGAGATGGTGTTCCCGCTTTCACAGCACATCGGCGCACCTGCTAAGCCAGTTGTTGCCAAGGGCGACTATGTCCTTGCAGGCCAGCTGATAGCCGAGGCAGGTGGATTTGTTTCTGCGAACATTCATTCATCTGTATCAGGTACTGTTAAAGCTATTGAGCCAAGAACATTGGCTACAGGCGGTAAGTGCAATTCTATCATTATCGAGAATGATGGCGAATTCAAAGAAGTTGAATATACACCTATGAAGTTCGAGGATCTTACTAAGGACGTTATCTTAGAAAGAATCAAGGCTGCTGGTGTTGTAGGTATGGGAGGAGCTGGTTTCCCAACTAATGTTAAGCTCTCTCCAAAGAATCCTGAAGCCATAGATTACATTATCGTTAATGGAGCAGAGTGTGAGCCTTACCTTACATCTGATTACAGAAGATTATTAGAAGAATCAGACAAGGTTGTTATGGGTCTTAAGATTGCTCTTAAGATATTTGACCATGCTAAGGGAATTATCGGTATTGAAGATAATAAGCCTGAGGCAATAAGAATCATGCAGGAAGCTACAGCTTCTGAGCCTGATATTGAAGTTAAGCCATTAAAGACTAAGTATCCACAGGGAGGAGAGCGTAGTCTTATATATGCAACAACAGGAAGAGCTATTAATTCAAGCATGCTTCCAGCTGATGCAGGCTGTATCGTACATAATGTTGATACAATATTCTCAATCTATCTTTCAGTTATAGAAGGTAAGCCTCTTACTAAGAGAATATGTACTGTAACAGGCGACGGAGTTAAAGAGCCTGGCAACTTCTATGTATGGTTAGGAACTAATTACAGACAGCTTCTTGACGCTGCCGGTGGTCCTGTAGGAGAACCTGAAAAATATATTTCTGGTGGTCCTATGATGGGATTTGCCATGTACAGTCTTGACGTACCTGTTGTTAAGGGAAGTTCATCACTTCTTGTATTCCAGAATGATATCGTATCTAAGATAGAGTCTTCTGCATGTATAAGATGTGGTAAATGTGGTGAGGCATGTCCGGAACACCTTCTTCCAGCAAAGCTTGCCGGTTTTGCATCTCGTAATGATGAAGAAGGCTTTACTAAGTTCGATGGTATGGAATGTGTAATGTGCGGAAGCTGTTCATATGTCTGTCCAGCCAAGAGACCATTAACACAGCAGATTAAGGCTATGAGAAGTACAGTACTTGCTAACAGAAGAAAGAAGTAGAAAGGTGGGCAATCAAAGTGAGTGAGATTTTTAACGTATCGACTAATCCTCATGTGCGAAGCGGGAATACTACTCAGACAATAATGAGAGATGTTCTTATTGCTTTAACTCCTGCCAGCATATTTGGTATAGTTAATTTTGGCCTCGATGCACTGCTTCGTATAGTAATTGGTATTGTTACTTGTGTAGCATGTGAGGCATTATATCAGTATTTCATGCATAAGAAAGTTACTGTTACAGATTTAAGTGCAGCAGTAACAGGTCTTCTTATTGCATTAAATATTCCATCAACATTAAATGTTGGTTTTGAAATCGTAGGATGTGTATTTGCAATTATCGTAGTTAAGCAGCTTTTTGGAGGACTTGGACAGAACTTCATGAACCCTGCTCTTGCAGCAAGATGTTTCCTTCTTATTGCATATACAGGTCCGATGACTAATTTCGTTACATCTAACGGATTTTTAGACGCATATTCAGGAGCAACACCTCTTGCACTCCTTAAGCCTGGTGCAGAATCAACAGGCGTTGTTTCATTAGCTAAGATGTTTATTGGTACAACAGGTGGTGTTATCGGTGAGACTTCAGCAATATGTCTTCTTTTAGGTGGTATCTACCTACTTGCAAGAAAGGTTATTAACTGGAGAATACCTGTAATATATGTAGGTGTATTTGCAGCGCTTATATTCCTTTTTGCACCAGGACATCATTTCGATGTAATCTACATGCTTGAGGAAGTATGTGGTGGTGGACTTTTACTTGGTGCCATCTTCATGGCGACAGATTATGTAACTTCACCAATTACACCTAATGGTAAAATTGTATTTGGCTGCTGCTTAGGTCTTCTTACATTCATTTTCAGAATGTATGGTGGTTCAGCAGAAGGCGTTTCATATGCAATTATCTTCTGTAACCTCTTAGTTCCTCTTATTGAGAGAGTAACAGTTCCTAAGTCATTTGGTAAGAAGAAGCCAGAGAAGAAAGCAAAGGAGGCTGCATAAGATGAAGAAAATAGTTAAAGATGCATTAGTTTTATTTGCTATAACACTTGTAGCCGGAATTCTTCTTGGTGTTGTTTATCAGATAACACTTGATCCTATTGCAAAGGCTAACGAGAATGCTAAGGAAAAGGCTTACAAAGCAGTTCTTGCAGAAGCAGACAGCTTTGAGACAATAGATGCCCTTCCTTCTGATGATGATATTAATGCTTCATCAGACATTGACTTCTCTAAGGATAAGGTCAATGAAGTTGCTATAGGAAAGAAAGGCAGCGAGACAGCAGGTTATGTTGTAACAGTTACAGATAGTGACGGTTACGGCGGAGATATCAAGTTTACAGTTGGTATTTCAACAGATGGAAAGGTACTTGGAGTATCATTCCTTTCAATCAGCGAAACTGCTGGTCTTGGTATGAGAGCTAAACAGGATCCATCATTTACATCACAGTTTACAGCTAAGTCTGATGCAGTTGCATCATTTTCAGTAGTAACAGATGGTTCAGCATCAGAAAACAATGCTAATGTTGATGCAATCGGTGGTTCTACAATTACTTCTAAATCAGTCACAAAGGGTGTAAATTATGCGCTTGCAGTTTACAAGCTTGTGGCAGGAAACTAGGGAGGTGCGGACTTTGAATAAATGTATAGAAAGACTTTATAATGGTATTATTAAAGAGAATCCTACCCTGGTACTTACACTTGGTATGTGTCCTACACTTGCGGTTACTACATCAGCAATCAATGGTATAGGTATGGGACTTTCTTCTACAGTAGTACTTGCATTATCAAACCTTATGATTTCATTACTTCGTAAGGCTATTCCAGATGGTGTAAGAATGCCAGCGTTCATCGTTGTCGTTGCATCATTTGTTACAATGGTACAGTTCCTTATGCAGGGCTTCCTGCCAAGTCTGTACGACTCACTTGGAATATATATTCCTCTTATAGTTGTTAACTGTATTATCCTTGGACGTGCGGAAGCCTATGCTTCTAAGAATCCTCCAATTCCTTCATTCTTTGATGGAATAGGTATGGGACTTGGATTCACAATTGCTATCACAATCCTTGGAGCAATAAGAGAGCTTATCGGTGGCGGTACAATTTTCTCAGATGGTACTAACGCATTATTTGATCTCTCAACAATCGGTTACACACCAGCAAGTATCTTTATCCTTGCACCAGGAGCGTTCTTTGTTCTTGCATTCATGATTGCTATTATGAACAGAATTAAGAGAAAGAAAGGCATGAAGCCTGCAGAAGTTCCTGACTACACAGAAGAGATAGAAGAAGCTAAGGCTGAGGCTAAGAATAACTAAGGGAGGTAAATATGGGATATTTTTCACAGTTATTATTGATAGCTGTAAGTACAGCAATTGTCAATAATGTAGTTTTAAGCCAGTTCCTCGGTTTGTGTCCTTTCCTTGGAGTTTCTAAGAAGATAAACACAGCAGCAGGAATGGGTGGCGCTGTTATCGGCGTTATCACTATTTCATCAGCTGTCTGCAGTCTTATATATGACTGTATACTTACACCGCTCAAGCTTACATATCTGAATACAATTGTATTCATCCTTGTAATTGCGGCACTTGTTCAGTTTGTTGAAATGTTTTTAAAGAAGACATCACCATCTCTTTATGAAGCACTTGGTGTATACCTTCCACTTATTACAACTAACTGTGCAGTACTTGGTATTGCACTTACTAACGTACAGAACTATAACACAGCAGCAGGACTTAATATTGGTCAGAAGCTTTTAGATTCTGTAGTCAGTGGATTAGGAACAGCTGTTGGTTTTACAATAGCAATCATAATCATGGCTGGTATACGTGAAAGAAACGAATTCAATGATGTTCCGGAAAGCTTTAAGGGAATGCCTATTGTATTACTTACTGCAGGACTTATGGCTATCGCATTCTTTGGATTTTCAGGTATTATTTAAGAGGAGGACGACAAGATGTCAGGTATAATTATTGCTGCAGTTGTTGTAAGCTGCACTGGTCTTCTTCTCGGACTTTTCCTCGGAGTAATGGGTAAGAAGTTCTATGTTGAAGTAGATCAGAAAGAGATAGATGTAAGAGCAGAGCTTCCTGGAAACAACTGTGGTGGTTGTGGATATGCAGGATGTGATGCACTTGCTAAGGCAATTGCCGCAGGAGAAGCTCCAGCTAACGCATGTCCAGTTGGTGGCGCACCGGTTGCAGCAAAGATTGGTGCAATCATGGGTGAGGAAGTTGGAGAATCAGTAAGAATGACAGCATTTGTTAAATGTGCTGGTGACTGCGACAAAGCAAAAGAAAATTATGTGTACTCAGGTGCAATGGATTGTACAGCAATGAACGTCGTTCCTAACGGCGGTTCTAAGGCATGTACATACGGATGTATGGGATATGGTTCATGTGTTAAGGCATGTCCTTTTGATGCAATTCATGTTATTAATGGTATTGCTGTAGTAGATAAGGGCAAATGTAAGGCATGTGGTAAATGTGTTGCTGTATGTCCAAGACACCTTATTGAAATCATACCATACAAGAGTAACTATACAGTTAACTGTTCATCTAATGATAAGGGTAAAGATGTTATGTCAGTATGCTCTGTTGGATGTATCGGATGTATGTTATGTACAAAGCAGTGTGAGTTTGGTGCTATTACAGTAGAAAACAACATTGCACATATTGATTATTCAAAGTGTACAGGTTGTGGAAAGTGTGCTGAGAAGTGCCCTAAGAAGATAATACATCTTCATTGATAATTTAATCACAATAAGTTATAATAAGAAACTGCCGTAGGCTTATGCTTATGGCAGTTTCCTAGTTTAAGAAAAGAGAAGATACACCTATGGCAGAGACAAAATCAAAGTTACAAGATTTTTATAAAAGACTGGATTCCAGAAAATCAACATATTTTCTGGTTTATTCAGTTATTTTTGTTGTCCTTGCTATAGGTGTGTTTTCTTTTTATTTTTTCAATGGAAAGACATTCATATGGGAGGTTGATGGCTGGGAACAGCATTATAAGTCACTCATATATTATTCACAGTATTTAAGGGATTTCTTTAAAAATATATTTTTCAATCATCAGTTTGTAATACCACAGTGGGATTTTGCAATAGGTGAGGGAAGTGATGTTATAGGAACATTTCACTATTATGTGATAGGCGACCCATTTACATTCTTATGTTTCCTGTTTCCAGCAAAGTACATGTATATATTCTATGAAGCAATGATTCTTTTAAGAATATATCTGTCAGGTATAGCATTTTCACTGCTGTGTTTTTATACAGGACATAAGAAAAGATATGTCCTTCCAGGAGCAGTAGCTTATGCATTCTGCTACTGGGCAATATACAATGCGGTAAGACATCCGTTCTTTCTTAACCCGCTTCTGTATTATCCTCTGCTTGTATTAGGCGTTGAGAAGATAATCAGAGAGAAGAAAATGTGGCTCTTTACAATAACAGTAACTGTTGCAGCAATGAGTAATTTCTATTTCTTCTACATGCTTGTGTTCACAACAATTATATATGTTATTGTAAGATTCATATTCTGTTATGGAAAGAATGTGAAAATGTGGTGTAAGGGGATATTAAGCCTGGCTGTTTCATCAGTTACAGGACTGTGTATGGCAGCAATAGTGTTTCTCCCCGTGCTTCACGTTTTCTTAAGTGACAGCAGATTTAATACACCTAACAAAATGGGACTGGTATATCCTTTTTCATACTATGCAAAGCTTCCTGGACTTTTTATCGTTGAGGGTGATAACTTCTGGACATGCATGGGATTTGCAGTACCTGTGTTGCTTGCAGTGCTTTTAATGTTTAAGAGCAGACGTAAGTACACAATGCTTAAGACTTATTTTATTATAAGTGCGGTGATGATATGTATACCGTTTTTCGGACAGGCAATGAACGGATTTTCATATATGTGTAACAGGTGGATATATTCATTTGCATTATTATGTGCATATATACTTGTGTGCATGATGCCGCGTCTTATAAAACTGGAAAGAAAAGAAATACGCTTTATTGGAGTTGCACTTACAATATATTTTGTGGTATGTATGTGCGTAAAGTATTCAAGAAATGGCAAGCTTATAAGTGCAGTTGCAATTGGAGTAATATTGCTAATTGGACTTAGCATAAAGAATGTTAATGAATATAACAGATGCATGATGGTGACAGTAGCGGTTATGCTGGCGGCATTAGCTAATGGTATATGGAAAAATGCTTCATTTGGGGAAAATTATGCGGCACAGTGCATAAGCGTTAAAATGGCACAGGAAGATGTGTTTGGAAGCGAGAAGGAGCTTATAAGTAAATATGCTGAAGATACAGATTTTATCAGATATTCAGGCTCTGGACTTTCGTACAATATGAACTGCATAACAGGAATATCATCCTCTAATCTGTACTGGACACTTACTAATCCGTATGTATCGAAGTTCAGATATGATTGTGCAATCAGGCTTGATACGCTGCTTCCGCACAAATACACAGGATATGATGACAGGTCATCTCTTATAACATTGTCATCTGCCTCAAAGTATCTGGTGAGTAAGACCGGCGGACTTGTTCCATATGGATTTGCTTATGAATCAGAAAATGATGATTATGTAATGTATAATAACGACAATGCACTTCCGTTAGGATTTACTTATGACAAGGCTGTTAATAAGAATGAATGGGAGGGCTTAAGTGCAGTTGATAAGCAGAAAGCAATGCTTCAGGCTGTTGTTATTGACAGGAGTGGGAAGGATACCAGGGAGGCGCTTCCTGACAGGGTATCTGTTAAAGATTTAAGTTATGACAGCCAGATTAAAGATTATACAATGAATTATGATGCCAAAGAAGTACAGTGTATGGATAATACATTTGCAGTAACTAAGGCAGGTGCCAGGGTAACATTTAACTTTACAGGCAGTGGTGCAGGCGAGACTTACTTTAATATTAATGGTCTTGACTATGAAGGAGCGGCACAGTTCCAGCTGTATTTTGGAAAGAGGAAGTTTGACCCATTAGACTTATACTCTAAGGCAGACTGGAAAGAGCTTTCACATAATGAAAAGAAGAAGATATTTAAGAATTTCATATATTGGACACAGTCTACAAGCAGTGTTAAGCTTGGAATTACGACTGATACAGGAGTAACCAAGTCAATGAATTACTTTACATCTGATTACAGCTATTATAGTAACCAGCATGATTTCAGTGTGAATATGGGCTATTCGGAAGAAAATGTTACATCAGTTACAGTGACTTTCCAGAAGATTGGCGTGTATTCTTATGAAGATATACAGATTGTATGCCAGCCAATGGACAGTTACACTGACGAGATTAATACACTTAAAGAAAATGTATTAACAGATGTAGAGCTTGGAAATAATAAGGTTACAGGTCAGATAATACTTGACCGTAATAAATATCTGTGTCTTACAATCCCTTATTCAAAGGGCTGGAAGGTATATGTAGACGGGGAAAGACAAAAGCTATATAATGCTAATGGTCAGTATATGGCTGTATATCTTACGAGTGGAACGCATAATGTAACACTTAAGTATTCTACGCCGCTTCTTAAAGAGGGAGCGTTGGTGTCACTTGCAGGTGTGACCATCTTTGCCATGCAGCTTGTAATTAATAAGAGAAAGAAGAGGGAATAATAATGTACAGAGAAGTTGCGAAACTTATTATATATGGTAATCATGAGGACACTATTCTTATGAAAATGTCCGATATTTTCAAAAAATTTGACAGGGACGAGGAGACTCCTGACAAGCTTATAAGTGATATATATGAGCAGATTAAGAGAATATTGGAGGTTGCCACAGATTATGGCTTTGATAAGAATTTATGGCATAATTATCTTACATTCTATCTTATAACTAATGAGAATCCATTCAGCCTTACATGTGAAAAGGTAGGTGCTAATGATGGAAGCGTTAATGAATTTGCTAAGAACGATTTCAAGGTGTTTATGAATCTGTTTAATTATGATTTCAGACCTATTGAGGCTGCACTTGGAATCAACTGTTTTTCACTTATATCTGATTACAAGGCAATTGTTAAGAAAGAGCTTATGTACAATAAGAATGTAAGTGAGAAGGTACAGGCTTTAAGCCTTAAGCTTGAGACAGCAAAGGACGAGAATGAGTTCTTTAATTATGTTACTGATTTCTATAAAGCATATGGTGTAGGAATGTTCGGACTTAATAAGGCATTCAGGGTAATAGGTGGCGATAATGGCGTTACATTTACACCAATCAATAATATGGATAAGGTTATGTTAGATGATCTTATTGGTTATGAAATTCAGAAGAAGAAGCTTGTGGAGAATACAGAGGCTTTTGTTCAGGGAAGAAAAGCTAATAATGCGCTTCTTTTCGGTGACAGCGGAACAGGTAAGTCAACTTCTATCAAGGCTATTGTCAATGAATATTATGACCAGGGTCTTAGAATGATAGAGATATACAAACATCAGTTCAAGGATTTATCTAATGTTATAGCAAGCATTAAGAACAGAAATTATAAGTTCATAATATATATGGATGATTTATCTTTCGAGGAATTCGAGATTGAATACAAGTTCTTAAAGGCTGTAATTGAAGGCGGTGTTGAGACTAAGCCTGATAATATTCTTATCTATGCAACATCTAACAGAAGACATCTTATCAAGGAAACATGGAATGACAGAAATGATTTAGAGAGCAATAACGGCCTTCACAGATCTGATACTATTGAGGAGAAGCTTTCATTAGTGAACAGATTTGGATGCCAGATAAGCTACTCTAAGCCATCACAGAAAGAATTCTTTGATATTGTTATTGGCCTTGCAAGGAAGAATAATGTTAAGATGACAGATGAAGAGCTTATGGCAGAGGCTAACAAGTGGGAACTTTCACATGGTGGAATATCAGGAAGAACAGCACAGCAGTTTATCAATTACTGTCTTGGGGGTAGAGAATGATTTCATACATTAAAGGTGAGCTTGCCGAAATTCTGCCAGATGTAATCGTTGTGGAAGCTAATGGAATAGGATATAATATATATGTTCCGGGTTCAGTACCTGGTGAGCTTCCATCAGTTGGCAGTGAGGTTAAGATATATACATATATGAATGTCAAGGAAGATGAATGCAGTCTGTATGGATTTCTTACAAGGGATGATTTAAGCATGTTTAAAATGCTTATCTGTGTCAATGGTATTGGACCTAAGGCTGCGCTTGGTGCATTATCTAATATCACAGCGGATGATTTAAGATTTGCTGTGCTTGCTGATGATGTGGCAGCAATCAAGGCACTTCCTGGTATCGGACCTAAGACAGCACAGAAGATTATAATTGAGCTTAAGGATAAGTTAAAGCTTGATGAAGTATTTGAATCAGCACTTTCTAAGAATAAGAAGGCAGACAATAACAGTAATGCAAGTAATGTCATGATGATAAGAAATGACGCTGTGGAGGCACTTGTATCACTTGGATATTCAAGCAAAGATGCACTTGTTGCTGTCAAGGAAGTGGAAGATATAGAGAATAAGGATTCTGAGACGGTTCTTAAGGAAGCGTTAAAGAAGCTGGCTAAATTCTAGAACAGAATAGTATTTAAGAAATGAGGGCTATATGGAAAAGAGGATTATATCAACACAGATAACTGAAGAAGATTATGGTATTGAGAATTCCTTAAGACCATTATCTCTTGATGACTATGTTGGACAGAATAAGGTTAAGAGCAATCTTAAAGTATATATTGAGGCAGCAAAGGAAAGAGGAGAGGCACTTGACCATGTTCTTTTCTATGGACCTCCTGGACTTGGAAAGACAACCCTTGCTGGAATTATTGCTAATGAAATGGGGGTTAATATCAAGGTTACATCCGGTCCTGCAATCGAGAAGCCGGGAGATATGGCAGCTATACTTAACAACTTAAGTGAGGGTGATATTCTCTTTGTAGATGAGATTCACAGACTTAACAGACAGGTAGAAGAAGTGCTGTATCCGGCAATGGAGGATTATAAGATCGATATTATGATCGGCAAGGGTGCAACAGCAAGGTCTATAAGACTTGACCTGCCGCAGTTCACTCTGATAGGTGCAACAACAAGAGCGGGGCTTTTATCAGCACCTTTAAGAGACAGATTCGGTGTTGTAAGTCATATGGAATTCTATACAGTTCCGGAGCTTGAGAAAATCATTATCCGTTCAGCCAATGTGCTTAATGTTGATATTGACTCAGACGGAGCACATGAGCTTGCAAGAAGATCCAGAGGAACACCGAGACTTGCCAACAGACTTTTGAAAAGAGTAAGGGATTTTGCACAGGTTAAATATAACGGACATATCAATAAGGATGTTGCTGATTATGCACTTAATCTGTTAGATGTTGATAGAGACGGATTGGACCGGAACGACAGGATTATACTTACTACAATAGTTGATAAATTTGATGGCGGACCTGTCGGTATTGAGACACTGGCAGCTTCAATAGGAGAGGATTCAGGAACCCTTGAAGATGTTTATGAGCCATATCTGATACAGAATGGGTATATTAACAGAACTCCAAGAGGAAGAGTTGCAACAAAAGCTGCTTATGATAATCTTGGCAGGCTATTCAAAGAAAAATAATACAAATAATGAGGAGGGGACTTATGTCATCAAAAAACACAGCAGAGGTAATTCTTGGAGGTAAAGTAATTAAGCTTGGAGGATATGAGAGCGAGGAGTATCTCCAGAGAGTTGCATCATACATTAACAATAAGATTACAGAGTTTAATAAGGATGAGGGATACAGACGCATGTCGGCTGACATGAGAACTGATATGATGTATCTTAATATCGCTGATGATTACTTTAAAGCCAAGAAGATGGCAGACGGGCTTTCTTCAGATATAGAGAACAAGGATAAAGAGATATATGATTTAAAGCATGAGCTTATTGCTGCGCAGATTAAGGCAGAGAGTTCTGCAAAAGAAATTAAGGAATTAAAGAATGAGATTAACAAGTACCAGAAGAATATTGTTAAGTTAGAGACAGAACTTAATGATTCTAAGAAGTGATTTACATAAGGTTTATCAGGTATTAATAATAACGGCTGTTGCAAATGCATTTGCAGCAGCCATTTGATTTAAAGGCGGTTTACAACTATGAATGTTGATAAGAAAAAGATACAGGTAGAAGTTCTCGCACCGGCAGGTTCACTTGATATTATGAAGGCTGTTGTGGCTGCAGGAGCAGATGCAATATACCTTGGCGGCAATATGTTCGGAGCAAGGGCATTTGCTAATAATTTTAATGATGAAGAGCTTATCAGTGCTATAGAGTATGCACATTTATTTGGAAGAAAGGTATATCTGACAGTTAATACCCTTCTTAAGTCAAGAGAGATAGAGAATAGTCTTATAGAATATCTTATACCATTCTATGAGGCAGGACTTGATGCAGTGATTGTGCAGGATATGGGTGTGCTTAAGCTGATAAGAAAGCATTTTCCTGATATGGATATACATGCAAGTACACAGATGACACAGACCGGCGTATATGGCAGCAGGCTTTTAAAGGAACTTGGGGCATCAAGAATTGTTACCTCAAGAGAGATGAATCTACAGGAGATAAAGCAGCTTCATGAGAAATTAGATGTTGAGATAGAAAGCTTTGTGCATGGAGCTTTATGTTACTGTTATTCAGGACAATGCCTGCTTTCAAGTTTTAACGGTGGACGAAGCGGCAACAGGGGAAGATGTGCCCAGCCATGCAGAATGTCTTATGATGTGTATGATAGCGGAGCAAAGATTAATGACAAAAACAACAGTTATGCATTAAGTCCTAAGGATATGTGTGCATTACAGATACTTCCTGATGTTATTGATAGTGGCGTATATTCCCTGAAAATCGAAGGCCGTATGAAGAATGTCACATATGCGGCTATGGTAACACACATTTACCGCAAATATGTTGATATGTATCTTGAAAAAGGTCGTGATGGTTTTAAGGTAGATAAGCAGGATATGGATGCCCTGTCTGATATATATAACAGAGGTGCTTTCACAACAGGATATTATGACAGCATTAAAGGAAAAAAGATGATGTCTCTTGGCCGCCCTAACCATATGGGAACGGAGTGTCTTAAGGTTGTGTCTAACAAGGCAGGAAGAATTACATTTAAGGCACTTAAGAATGTGAACAGAGGTGATGTCTTTGAGATTGATAAGGAACATTCCTTTGAGAGCGGAGCTGATGTGGCAGCAGGGCAGACCTTCGTTGTCAATCTTCCTAAGAAATATCCATTGTATGAGGGAAGAGTTGTCAACAGAATGAATAATGCTAAGATTAAGGCATATGTAGCGGATAATTATGTTGGAACATCACCTGAAATCCATGTTGATATGAAGCTTGTTGTAAGAAAGAATGAGAATATATCACTCACTGTAATGTATGATGGGATTGAGAAGACATGTACAGGAGAGATTATTACTGAAGCGCAGAGCCGTCCCGCCTCAGAGCAGGAACTGGTTAAGAATTTAAAGAAAACTGGTGATACATGCTTTGTGGTGGATAATACAGAAGTGGAACTTGACGATGGAGTATTCGTTCCGGTTGGCTGGATTAAGGAACTAAGAAGAAATGTACTTGAACAGCTTGAAACACATTTAAAGCACAGTCATGTAAGAACTTATAATAAGCCAGATTATGTTGAAATGTATAACAAAGAAGAGACGCTTAATGATAATGGATTTTTAATAAGAAAAGCTGTGTATCTGCACAATATTAATCATGTGAAGCAGGCAGCAACAGTTTCAGGAGTGCAGGGCATATATCTTGATTATAAGCTGTTATATGAATGCACAGATGAGGAGTTGAAAATCTGTGTTTCATATTGTGCATCACGGGAAATAGATGTGTATGTTGTTCTTCCTCATATTCTTAAAGCTGATAAGTATGATAAGTTTAAGAAGCTTTGTGAGAAGGCATCCGGATGTGGTATCAGCCGTTATCTTTGCAGGAATATTGAACAGATTGGATTTCTTGGAAGCAGTAACTGGAAAAAATTATCTGGCGATGTGCATATTATCACAGACAGCAGCATATATATATTTAATGCATTTGCTAAAGATGAATTAAGAAAACTGTGTGAAAAGTCAGGCATCGTTCTTGACAGGATGACTCTTCCTCTGGAACTTACAGACAAGGAGATGCTGCCTGTGGCTGGCACAGATACAGAACTTGTCGTGTATGGCAGTGTACCGCTTATGGTTTCTGAACAGTGCGTAAGAAAAACTTATGGAAGATGTGATGGAAACTGGGGTAGTGTGAAGCTTACAGGATTTAAAGGAAATGAATATACAGTTAACAGTATGTGTGAATTCTGCTATACTGTTATGGATGGGAAAAAGCTCAATCTTACACAGGAGAATCTGGAAGATTTCAATAAATGTGTAATTCGTTATGAATTTGACGAGAGTGGAGCAGATGATATACAATTAGTTATGACTGATGGAGTAAGTGGTGGTACTACAGGACATTTTCATCAGGCAATTGACTAAGATTAGGTGATTCGGATAAAGGAGATTGCAATGCAGTCAGTTTTTATTGAACTTACGAAATACATTTTTGCATTTCTTATGGCTTTTTATGTTCTTTCTGCATACAGAGGAGCGATAATTCATAAGGAAGAGAAGAGAAAAGGCATATATATACAGCAATACCTATTGATATTTGCCATACATTTTCTTGGATACTATGTTCTGTATATTATGAAGAATGATGCCAGGTATATAGGTTTTTATTTTGTACAGCTTATATATCTTATAGTATTTATTTCATTCTATTATATATTGTATCCAAAGGCATCAAGACTGCTCGTTAATAATATGTGTATGCTTATGTCTGTTGGCTTTATTATGATAGCAAGACTTAACTATGATAAATGTGTCAAACAGTTTGTTATTGCTGTGCTTGGAACAGTGATTATGTTCCTTGTTCCGTGGCTTATCAAATCAGTTAAGAGTTTCAGAAACTTTGGCTGGATTTACTGTGTTGCAGGACTTGTGCTTTTATGTGCTGTTCTTCTTGGTAATAAGGTGTATGGAGCCAATCTTACATTAAGCATAGGAGCATTTTCTGTACAGCCGGCAGAATTCGTAAAGATTCTGTATGTTATGTTTGTTGCATCTATGTTTAATAAATCAACAACCTTTAAACAGACTTGTATTGTTACAGTATTTGCAGCACTGCATGTGATTATTCTCGTGCTTTCAACGGATCTTGGTGCTGCACTGATATTCTTTGTTGTATATATTGCCATGCTTTATATTGCTACAAGAAAACTATCGTATGCTGGGGCAGGACTTCTTGCGGGAGCGGGAGCATCAGTTATTGCGTATAAGCTGTTTTCACATGTAAGGGCAAGAGTTGTGGTATGGCGTAATCCATGGGAATATATTGATACTAGCGGATATCAGATATGCCAGTCTCTTTTTGCAATCGGTATGGGTTCATGGTTTGGATACGGACTGTGTCAGGGGATGCCGGATAAGATACCTGTAGCAGAGAAGGACTTTATGTTTTCTGCTATTACAGAAGAATTCGGACTTATATTCTCAATATCATTATTCTTAGTGTGTCTTAATAATCTTATTCTTATGATGAATATAGCTTCAAGATGTAAGACGCTTTTCTATCGTCTTGTAGCTGTAGGACTCGGAGTTACATATGGAGTACAGGTGTTCTTAACGGTTGGAGGTGCAATAAAATTCATACCAATGACAGGTGTTACACTTCCTTTTGTAAGTTATGGAGGAAGCTCAATATTAAGTTCACTTATAATGTTTGCACTTATTAATGGAATGTACAATATGAGACAGGATGAAGGTGACAGGAAAGATGGCAGAAAAAAGAAAACAATCCAGACAAAGAAAAAAACAAAACGTTCAGAGTGATATAGTAGATACAGAAAAGAAGAATTTAAGGAATAAAGAAACTAATGTAATTGCATTCTTTTTTGTAGGTCTTTTTGTGGCTGCAATTGTGTATCTGTGCGTGTTCAATATAAAGGACGCGGGAACAATTGTTAATAATCCGTATAACAAGAGAGTTGATAATCAGGAAAGCAAAGTTGTGAGAGGCGATATATTAGCAGATGATGGAGATGTTCTTGCAACAACGCTTACAGATGATGAAGGCAATGAATCGCGTTATTATCCATATGGGAATCTGTTCTGTCATTCGGTTGGATTTACTTCTCTTACAGGAATGAAGACAGGAATAGAACAGTCACAGAATTATTATCTTCTCAGTGAGACAAATAATGTACTTGACCAGATTGGTAATGACTTATCAGGTGGCAAAGCAAAGGGACATAATGTAACAACAACACTTAATGTAGAGCTTACTCAAGCTGCTTATAAGGCACTTGGCAGTAATAAAGGAGCTGTTATCGCGATGGAACCGTCTACAGGAAAGATTCTTACAATGGTATCCAATCCATCATTTGATTCTAATGATGTTAATACAGATTATGAAGAATGGATTACATATGACAGTGCTGATTCAGTACTTTTAAACAGGGCAACGCAGGGACTATATCCTCCAGGTTCAACATTTAAGATAATTACAGCACTTGCATATATAAGACAGAATGAGAATGATTATTATAACTATTCATATGATTGTGATGGACAGGCATATATACCAGGTGGAACTACTATAGCGTGTTTTGATCATACAGCACATGGATATCAGGATTTAAGAAAAGCATTTGCAAATTCATGCAATTCTGCATTTTCTACGATTGGTGCCGGACTTAACAAAACATCTTTCATAAATTTGTGTAGTACATTCCTGTTTAATTCTAATCTTCCTGTAGGATTTGAGTATTCTAAGAGCGCAATGGCTGTTACACAGGATTCTTCAATAAGTGAGATGCAGGAGACTGGTATAGGACAGGGAAGGACAATGATGACACCACTTCATAATATGATGATTGCGGCGAGTATTGCCAATGATGGGGTTATGATGACTCCATATATTGTTGACAGTGTAAGTGACAGCGAGGGCAGAATGGTTGTTAAGAACAAACCGTCAGCAGTTGGAACTGTGATGTCTGCAGAAGAAGCTGAGTATCTTACTGAATGTATGAGACAGGTGGTTACGTCCGGTACAGGTTATGCTATGAAAAATTCATCATATGAAGCAGCTGGAAAGACAGGTTCTGCACAGTATGATGATTCTGAGAATTATCATAGCTGGTTTACAGGGTTTGCACCATATGATAATCCACAGATTGCTGTATGTGTAATACTTGAAGGCGGATATTCAGGAGTTGCAAGTGCACAATATGTTGCAAAAACTGTATTTGATACATATTTCGGATATTGATATTAATGCCGGAAGATTGTATAATGTATATAAGAAATATATGGAACGGTACAACTTAATTATTAAGAAAAGAAGAGGGGAAAGCTATGAATAGTAATCGTATTAAAGTTACATTGTACAACAGAACATTTAAAGAGATAGATATGTCGGATTTTACAAGAATAACAGAAGGCCTGTTTTCTAACAGAGATGATATTGTCGCAATCAGTTTTCCAGAAGGAGTAGAGACAATAGCATCTAATGCTTTTGAGAACTGCAGAAGACTTGAAAAAGTCGAATTTCCTGATTCACTTAAGCTGATTGAGTGTGAAGCATTTATTAACTGCACAAGTCTTAAAGAAGTTGATTACGGAAAGAATGTAACTGTTGCTCCGGATGCATTTAAAGGCTGTATTAATTTATAATCAGAATTATTGAAATAAGAAGCCTTACGGGGCTTCTTATTTTTATAGGCGTTTACGACTAAAAACTTGACAAATATTTCTTCATAATATAGGATTTCTTACAGTGGCCTGACTATGCGTTGGTGCTGTATACGTGGGCTTGCAAAAGATTTTAGAAATTCAGCACAGAAACGAGGAAGATAATGAGTAAGAAAAAGACATTTGTTACACTTGAACAGCTTAAGGAAATCGACAAGACATATCCGACTCCTTATCATCTCTATGATGAGAAGGGAATCAGAGAGAACGCTAAGAGATTAAAGGAAGCATTCTCATGGAATAAAGGTTATAGAGAGTATTTTGCTGTGAAGGCTACTCCTAATCCATATATTTTAAAGATATTAAAGGATTATGGCTGCGGTGTTGACTGTGCATCTATGGCAGAGCTTATGATGGGATATGCTCTTGATTATAAGCCGGAAGAGATTATGTTCTCATCTAATGATACTCCTGCAGAAGAGTATGCATATGCTAATGAGATAGGTGCTACTATCAATCTTGATGATATTACTCATATTGAGTTTCTAGATAAGATATTAGACGGTAAGTTTCCTGAAACAATGAGCTGCCGTTACAATCCGGGTGGATATTTCCAGCTTGGAACATCTATTATGGATAATCCTGGTGATGCCAAGTATGGTATGACACATGACCAGATTATAGAAGCGTTTAAGATATTAAAGAGTAAGGGCGTTAAGCATTTTGGTATCCATTCATTCCTTGCAAGTAATACTGTATCTAATGAATATTACCCTACACTTGCCAAGATTTTATTCGAGCTTGCAGTTGAGTTAAGAGACAAGACTGGAGCAGATATTAAGTTTGTAAACCTTTCAGGTGGTGTTGGTGTTGCTTACAAACCGGATCAGGAGCCTAACGATATTGCTGTTATTGGTGAAGGTGTACACAAGGTATATGATGAGGTTCTTGCGCTGCCGGAATGGGTGATGTTGCAATTTATACAGAGCTTGGAAGATTCATGCTTGCTCCATATGGCTGTCTTGTAACTAAGGCAATTCATGAGAAGCACATCTATAAGGAATACATCGGAGTTGATGCATGTGCATCTAACCTTATGCGTCCGGCAATCTATGGCGCATATCATCATATTACTGTTGCGGGTAAGGAAGATGCACCTTGCGACCATAAGTATGATGTAACAGGTTCTTTATGCGAGAACAGTGACAAATTTGCAATTGACAGAATGCTTCCTAAGATTGACATGGGTGATTATCTTATTATCCATGATACAGGAGCGCACGGTTTCTCTATGGGATACCAGTATAACGGAAAGTTAAGATCAGCAGAGCTTCTTCTTAAGGAAGATGGCAGTGTCCAGATGATCAGACGAGCAGAGACAATCAAGGATTACTATGCTACATTTGATTTCTGTGATGCATTAGATAAGTTGAATTTAAAATAAACGAGGTTTGATACATTGAAGAATTTAGGTTATATAGCAGGCGAAATTACAAAGGGAAAGAATCTTTCAGAAAATCTTTTAAAGTATGGTAATGGAATGTGTTCCATGTATAATGGGCTTGGATTTATTAAAATGTCAATGAATTATTATACTGTACTTGATATTGCAAGAGATTTACAGAATGATAAAGACCTTCTTAACATGATTAACAGACTTAATGAGCTTGTGGAGCGTTTTGTGGAGAATGATGAATGTGATGATTATGAAGCATTTAAAGAACTCAATTCATTCCGTGAACAGATCATTGAGATTATGGAAGTTATAACAGCTTATGTTGACAGGCTAAGAATATATGAGCATGTACTTAACAGAGTTGAGTACAGATTTAACGAGGTGAACTGGATTACGACTACTATAATACCTATATGACTAATGAGATTATGCATTATATATTGTCTGACAAGGATAATGTTGTTATTAATGGCAAGATTTCAGAGATAGTAGGACAGCTTCCTGTAAGAATGTTAAAGGACAGATTTTTTGAACATATCAGAGATGCATTTACACTGTATCATGGTGCCGGAAAGGATTCGATAGATGATTTCTATTACACCTTAAGCACAAGTGCTATGCTTTCAGGTGAAGCGGGATTTGATAAATTCCCTGATGTTTATGATATATATAACACACTTGCAGGGGCTGACTACAGGAATATTGATAAAGATGAATATGCAAGACTTAAAGGCGCACTTGATATTGCAACTGAGAAGATGACAGATTATGCAGATGTATATGTGCTTCTTACACAGGTTGTTAATGATGCACTCACCATAGCTCTTACCAGAAGAAATACACTGGATAGAATAGAAGAGATAGAGAATGCTAAGAATGTTTTAAGTAAAACAAGAAATGCTTATATTACAGGTGAAAGATTTGAAGATATTTCAGAGGATTTTACAGCATTTGAAGGAAAACAGGAAAGAATTCTTGAGGCAGTATCATCTGGTGACTATGCAATAGAATACAGCCTTGCCAATTTTGTGGATGAACTTAAGAATTATGAGCTTTTATCTGAATATAATGCTTTGTCTAAAACACTTAAGTTACAGTCAGGCAGTGATTTTGTTAAGCTTGAATCAGAGGTATTTGCAGAGATTCCGGATAATTCTTATGCTGATGAGACAGCAGAGAAGCTTATTATGGAACTTGATGACAGCTTTAAGAACATGAATGTAATGGTTAAGAGAGCTGTTATGGCATCAGTGCTTTCAAGTCTTCCGGTATTTTTTAACAATACCGAGGAGATACAGTCATATATTAATAATTCTCTTATGCAGTGCAATGATGAAGCAGAGCAGAAGGCGGTTGTTGAGATTATCAAGGCTATGATAAGTGATAAGTAATGCAAATGTGCTGATGTGCATATGAGAAGTTTAAGGTTTTTGGGGGATAGTAAGTTGAAGTGGTACAGAAATCTTTATCTTGGCGATAATGCCAGAAAAGCTAAATACAAGACGTTTGGTCTTATCAGAAAGAACAGATTTACCATAGATACTTATATTATTGCGATTTCTGATAATCCTGATAATATTCTTGATATTTATTCAGCTAATATGCTGAAACAGCCGCATTTTAAGAATAAATCATACAGAGATAAAGTGTATGTTGTAGGACTTGCGAAGGGCAGAAATGAGGCTCTGGAGCTGGTAAGATGCATAGTTGATGACACATACTCCCATACAGGGTGTGTTGACGTAGCGGGGTATCTTAAGTTTGGTACGAAATTAAGAAAAGATAACTGACAGATTGTTGGAAAGGTGGGGCTATGCTACATGTTTTATTGCTTATACTTAAGATAACAGGCATAGTTATCGCATGTATCTTAGGTCTTGTCATACTTGTTGTGACAGCAGTTCTTTTTGTACCAGTAAGATATAAGGTTAATGCGGATTATCATGACAGGTTCAAAGCCCAAGCAAAAGTATCCTGGTTAGGGATATTGAGGCTGATGATCTCTTATGATGAAGAACTTGATATAAAAGCCAAGGCGTTTTTTATAACGGTTTACAACAATAATGACGAGAATAGTAAAGTTTCTGAACAAAAGAAAGCTAATAAGAAAAAAGAAAAAAAGCCTGAAGAGAATATTTTTTCTGCGAGTGATAAGGATGTAGAGAAACTTACAGAAAAAGAAGAAAAACCACAGATTAAGATGGCTGAGGCTGTGAATGAAACAAAAGAAGATGTACAGAATGTCAAAGAGGCTGTATCAGAAGATGAATCAGGGAACATACAGAATAGGAGCTTCTTCAATAAAGTTAAGGATAAATGCTTTGTAATATATACAAAGATTAAAGAGATAATAAAGCTTATAAGGGATACAGTAAAGAAGATTTCAGGTGCAGCTGACAGGCTTAAAGAAAAAGTAAGCAAGGCAAAAGAATTTGTGACAGATGAGGACAATAAGGCACTTTTTCATTTTCTTGTGGAACAGTTAAAGGCACTTATTAAGGTTATAAAACCTAAAAAATACAGAATTAACGCAAGAATCGGATTTGAAGACCCGGCAACAATGGGAAAGGTTCTTGCTTATGTTTCGATTCTTTATGGAATGTCAGGTGTTGATCTTTCTTTAGAACCGGTATTTGGTGAAAATGTTAAGGAAGGCAGCATGTTCCTGAAAGGAAATATCTGTATATTTTCAGTGCTGGTGATAGCATTAAGATTGTATAGAAATGAACAGTTTAAAAAGTTTATTTCCAGATAGAGAAGGTTATGTTATAATGTTAACAGAACTTCGTAAAACAAGGAGACAAGGAGGAATTAGATTTTATGGCAGATAATAATTTTGATTCAACAGTGGCATCACTTTTTAAGGGGATGGATGCATTTATATCAGCTAAAACAGTCGTTGGAGAAGCTGTTACAGTTAATGATACAATTATTCTTCCACTTGTTGATGTTTCGTTCGGAGTTGGAGCAGGAGCATTTGCAGGGGACAAGAAGAATAATGCAGGCGGTGGAATGACTGGAAAGGTCACACCAAGTGCTGTTTTAGTTATCCAGAATGGTGCAACCAAGCTTGTTAATATTAAGAATCAGGATACTGTAACTAAGATTCTTGATATGATTCCTGATATTATTGATAAATTCAAAGGTAAGGATGAAAAAGTCGTAACTGACGCGGATATTGATGCCGCAATAGAAGATGCAGCAGAGTAGTTTTTCATAACCGGAGAAAATGCGCATATTATATAACATACACGTTAAGGAAGTATATATATGTGCAGACTGCTTGGTTTTATATTCTTCTGGATTGCTGTAGGCATGATAATTACACTGTTTATAATGGACAATGTATTCTTGTGCGTGTGCATAATAATTACGTTGCTTGTTGTAGGATATAACATGTTTTGTCAGTAGCTGGAACAATATATTGTGGTTATGAGAAAAAATTGATGAAAATTCTTAAAAAATGTGTTGCAAAATATTTTTTTATCTGATACAATAATTTCTGTTGTGGGTAAATTACCCAATACCGGTAAGGAGGTGTTATTGAAATGGCTAAATGTGCAATTTGCGAAAAAGGTCCTCACTTTGGTAATGCAGTGAGTCATTCTCATAGAAGATCTAATAAGATTTGGAATGCTAATGTTAAGTCTGTTAAAGTTAAGGTTAACGGAAATGCTAAGAAGATGTATGTTTGTACTTCATGCTTACGTTCTGGTTTAGTTGAGCGTGCATAATCTATGAGCTTTAAAGTTAATACCAGTATATTAAGGTGAATTGCGCGAGACGTGATTCACTTTATTTTTTGGATATTCATTTGATAATCAAAGTTTAATAAAGAATGCGAAAATGTGTTTATTTTTCTTCGGAAAGATAGTATAATATTTGTGCTATTTATGTACATATTTTTATGTAAAGTTTGACTGCGCGAAACTTGCATCTGGATTCCGGGTGTTAACAAATACAAGACGCAGTATTGGAGGACTATCTATGAAGGGAACTTTGGAGAATAAACTTGGAAAAGTTTTAATTGATTCAGAAGTTATTGCACAGTATGCAGGTTCTACAGCAGTTGAGTGCTTTGGAATCGTAGGTATGGCTGCTGTAAGTATGAAAGACGGACTTGTAAAGCTTCTTAAGGGAGACAGCCTTACAAGAGGAATCAGTGTAGTTATAGATGAGAACAATCTTATTGAGATTGATTTTCATGTTATTATTTCTTATGGTGTAAGCATTGCTGCAGTAGCAGATAATCTTATTGAGAATGTTAAGTATAAAGTGTCAGAATTTACCGGCCTTGAGATTAAGAAAATCAACATTTATGTTGAAGGCGTAAGAGTAATTGATTAATAGGAATATTGTTATAATGCTTAATTGCAGAATGGAGGATAATCGTGGCAACTAATACAATAGATGCAGCACTTGTGCAGAAGATGTTTCTTGCAGGAGCTAAAAACCTTGAGTCTAAGAAGGAATGGATTAATGACCTTAATGTATTCCCCGTACCAGATGGTGATACAGGTACTAACATGACTCTTACAATTATGTCAGCAGCTAAGGAAGTAAGCACTATTGCTAATCCTAATATGGAGAATCTTTCTAAGGCTATTTCATCAGGCTCTTTAAGAGGAGCAAGAGGTAACTCTGGTGTTATCTTATCACAGCTCTTAAGAGGATTTACTAAAGAGATGAAGGGCGTTTCCGAGATTACTGTTGAGACACTTGCACTTGCAACAAGCAGAGCTACAGAGACGGCTTATAAGGCAGTTATGAAGCCTAAAGAAGGAACAATCCTTACTGTTGCTAAGGGTATTTCTGATAAGGCAGCTGAAATTGCATCACAGACAGATGATATTGAAGAAGCAATGCGTATTATTATAGAGCATGCAGAATATGTACTTTCTAAGACACCTGATATGCTTCCTGTTCTTAAAGAGGCAGGAGTTGTAGATTCAGGCGGACAGGGACTTGTAGTAGTTCTTAGGGGAATGTATGATGCTCTTACAGGCAAGGTTACAGATTTTTCATTAACAGAGGCTAAGCCTGCTAATGAGCAGACTGCACCAGGAGCTGGAAAGGGCGCTGCAATAGATAATGTAGAGATTAAGTTTGGATATTGCACCGAGTTCATTATTATGCTTGAGAAGGAATTTGATGAGAAGACTGAGGCAGACTTCAAGGCATTCCTTACATCTATAGGTGATTCTATAGTGTGCGTAGCTCTTGATGATATTGTTAAAGTTCATGTTCATACTAACCATCCAGGTCAGGCGTTTGAGAAAGCATTAGAGTATGGTCAGCTTACTAAGATGAAGGTTGACAATATGAGAGAAGAACATAACCAGAAGGTTGTTGCACAGTCAGAACTTCAGGCTGCAGCAGCTAAAGAGGCTATGGAAAAGAATTCTGAAGTAGAAGAAAAGAAGGCAGAACCAGCTAAGGACTTTGGTTTTATTACAATCGCACCGGGAAGCGGAATTGCAGAGATTTTCAAGGGACTTGGTGTTGATGAGGTTATTGAAGGCGGACAGACAATGAACCCTTCAACAGAAGATATTCTTAATGCAGCAGATAAGATTAATGCCAAGACAATATATGTTCTTCCTAATAACAGTAATATTATTCTTGCAGCTAATCAGGCAGCATCAATTGTTGAGGATAAGGAACTTATAGTTATCCCTACTAAGACAGTACCACAGGGAATCACAGCTATGATTAACTTTGAGACAACACGCAGTGCCAAGGATAATGGTGATGTGATGACAGACAGTCTTTCAACAGTTAAGTCTGGACAGCTCACTTATGCTGTAAGAGATACATCAATTGATGGCAAGGAGATTAAGAAGGATAATTATCTTGGATTAGGTGATAAGGGTCTTGCTGCAGTTGGAACTGATATGGATACAACTTTACTTGAGATGATTGAGTCAATGATGTCAGATGAAGCTGAACTTATAAGCGTTTACTATGGAGCTGATGTTGAAGAAGCTGCTGCCGAGGCAGTTGTTTCTAAGATTGAAGAAAAGTTCCCGGATGTAGATGTTGAACTCAGTTTGGTGGGCAGCCAGTTTACTATTATATTGTATCTGTCGAGTAAGAATTATGAATATAACGGAATTAAAGGGCATCGGCGCTAAGACAGCTGAGAATTTTAACAGGCTTTCGGTATACACAGTATCGGATCTCGTGGGGTTATACCGCGGGATTACGATGTATACCATGAGCCTGTTTTTGTTAAAGATATAAGCCGTGAATCAGAACATACCGAGGTCGCTGTTGAAGGACAGGTATGCAAAAGCCCGGATATATATGGGAGCGGCAGACTTAAGATATTAACTGTGACTATAAAGGATTATAATGGTGACTCCATAAAATGCAGCTGGTATAACATGCCATTTTTAAAGAATACATTAAGACTTGGAGCAAGATATGTATTCAGGGGGAGACTGGTTAATAAAAGAGGCTGGCTGTTAGAGCAGCCTAAAATGTATACGCTTGCTCAGTACAAGGAGCTTCAGGGAACATTGCAGCCGATATATCCGCTGACTAAGGGACTTACTAACAATACTGTTACTAAGGCGGTTGCGCAGGCACTTGAAAAGTACAGTACAGGTCTTGAAAAGGAATATATACCTGATTATATAAGAAAGAGATATTCGCTTGCTGAGCATAATTTCAGTGTTGTTAATATACATTTTCCTAAGACGATGGAAGAATATGTTCAGGCGAGGCACAGACTTGCTTTTGAAGAATTCTTCCTGTTTACGCTTGCGACTCTTTCGTTAAAGAGTGCAAATGAACGCATACCGAACAGCTATGTCATACCGGAAAGCAAAGAAAAGAATCAATTCCTTGCAAGTCTGTCATATTCGCTTACCAATGCACAGCTAAGGACTGTGTCAGAGGTTGAGGCAGATATGTCCGGTCAACATTTGTGCAGCCGGCTTATCCAGGGTGATGTAGGTTCAGGAAAGACAGTTGTTGCAACACTTGCACTGATTAATACTGTTGTGGCAGGATATCAGGGAGCATTAATGGCACCTACAGAGGTTCTTGCAAGACAGCATTATGAATCTCTTACTAAAGGCTTTGAAAAAGCTGGACTTGATATTAAGGTTGAGCTGCTTGTTGGTTCAATGACAGCAAAACAGAAAAGAGAAGCATATGCAAGGATTGCAGATGGAACTGCGGAAATAATAGTTGGAACACATGCACTGATACAGGAAAAAGTTGAATATAAAGAGCTTGCACTTGTTATAACAGATGAACAGCACCGATTCGGAGTCAACCAGAGACGTGACCTTTCACAGAAAGGAAAAAGTCCGCATATCCTTGTAATGAGTGCGACTCCAATACCAAGAACTCTGGCAATTATCCTGTACGGCGACCTTGATATATCGATAATTGATGAGATGCCAGCAAACAGACTTCCAATTAAGAATTGTGTTGTGGATGAGAGCTACAGGCCGAAGGCGTATACATTTATACAGAAACAGGTTGCTTCCGGCAGACAATGCTATATAATATGTCCAATGGTTGAGGATAGCGAGGCAGTTGAGGCTGAAAATGTTGTTGATTATACGGCAATGCTTAAGAAAGAACTGCCGGATATAAGAATAGAATATCTTCATGGCAAGATGCGACCATCGCTAAAGAATGAAGTAATGGAAAGATTTGCGGCACATGAAACAGATATACTTGTGTCAACCACGGTTATTGAGGTTGGCGTAAATGTGCCTAACAGCACAGTTATGATGGTTGAGAATTCGGAAAGATTTGGACTTGCACAGCTTCATCAGTTAAGAGGCCGCGTTGGACGAGGAGAATATCAGTCGTATTGTATATTTGTTACCGGCAATAAGTCAGAGAAGATAAGAAAAAGACTGGAAATCCTTAATAAATCTAACGATGGATTCAAGATAGCTGAGGAAGATTTAAGGCTGCGTGGACCGGGGGATTTCTTCGGGGTAAGGCAGAGTGGCGATTTTGATTTCGGAATAGCGGATGTGTTTACGGATGCAAAGACGTTAAAGGAAGCGTCTGACGCTGCGAAAGATTTGTTAAAGAAAGACCCTGAGTTAAAGCTGGAGAATAATATATATCTAAAGCAGAAGGTTGCAGAATATACGATTAAATGTCTAGAAAAGATTAATCTGTAAAGGAGATGCATGCACATGAGACAGATGGAATTCACAATGAGCAGACCTAATCTTGTCAAGCCTGGAGATGAGGTAGATATTACGGAGGGTAAGCTTCCTAGCAGTTATTATTATACGATAGAGCCGGCAGTTGCAATGTCAGGAAACTACTCAACTCCGGACAGATTAAAGTCAAGACACGGGGTAGTCAAAGAGGTCGGAGAGACAAGCAGAGGTTATTACGTGCTTGCAGAATTTGATGAATAATTACAATTGAATGCAGAATAAATGCTATGCCTTTCACATATATTTTTTACAAGTATATGCGGAAGGCATTATTTTTATATGCGCCGCCTTAATAGCAGGGAGGAATGTATGTCTGACGGAAAGGAAAACACAAGCTTTAATCTGTACGAAGATATAAAGAAACGCACTAACGGGGAGATATATCTTGGTGTGGTTGGCCCGGTACGAACAGGAAAATCAACATTTGTAAAGAGGTTCATGGACTTATGCGTAATTCCTGAGATTGCAGATGTCAATGAGAAGCAGCGCACGATTGATGAACTGCCACAGAGCAGTGCCGGAAGTACAATTATGACAACTGAACCGAAGTTTATACCAGGTGAGAGTGCCGCAATCTGCATGGCTGATGATATTAAAATTAAAGTTCGTGCGATTGACTGCGTGGGTTTCATGGTTGACGGAGCAATGGGGGCAGAGGAGAATGGCAGGGAAAGAATGGTTAATACTCCGTGGGTAAAGGACCCTGTTCCGTTTTCAATGGCTGCACAGATTGGAACAGAGAAGGTGATTGAGGAACATTCTACAATAGGTGTTGTTGTGACGACTGACGGTTCATTTACAGGGATAGAGAGGGATAATTATATCAAAGCAGAGCAGATGGCAATAGATAAGCTTAAGAAGATTTCGAAGCCATTTGTTATTATATTAAATTGTGTAAAGCCTTATGCGAAGGAGTCTGTTCAACTTGCAGAATCAATGAAAGAAAAATATGGTGTTAATGTATATGCGCTTAACTGTGAGCAACTTAGAAAAGAAGATGTTGACAGGGTTATATCAGGCATACTTAAGGAATTTCCTGTGTCCCAGCTTGATTTTTATGCGCCCGCGTGGGTTGAAGTACTAGAATCATCACACTGGCTTAAGACATGCATAGCAGATGCAGCACTTGAGATTCTTGATGATATTAATGTTATGAAGGATGCATATCGTGAGTGGAATAATACCTGTGAGTACATAGAAAAGGTTGATGTAAGAAAAGTTGATATGTCAACAGGAAAGGTTGAGATAGAATTTAAGCTTTCAAAAGATCTGTATTATAAGATATTAAGTGAGCTTACTGGAACGCAGATTAACAATGAGCATGAGCTTATAGATATGATAAAGTCTTTGTCAGATAAAAAGAATGAACTTGGAAGCTTCGGAGATGCGATAAGTGAGGTTAACCTTAATGGATTCGGCGTTGTTACTCCGTCAAAGGAAAATATTGAACTAGATGAGCCGGTTGTGATTAAGAATGGCAATAAATATGGTGTTAAGATTAAAGCTAAAGTGCCGTCTATTAATCTGCTAAAGACAGAGATAATGGTTGAGATTGCTCCGATTGTCGGAAGCAAGAATCAGGCAGATGATTTAATTGAATATATTAAGGGCAATATGAAGGATAATCCTGACGGAATCTGGGATACCAATATATTTGGAAAGACGATAGAACAGATTGTATCGGACGGAATATATGAAAAGACACATAATATGACAGCAGAGAGCATGGGAAAGATTGGCGATACAATTGAAAAAGTAATGAATGAAAATTCAGGACTTGTGTGCCTTATCGTGTAAAAAACACTTTATTTAGTGTGTGAAATATGGTAATATGCTAAATGTATATGTATGTGATAACCAAGGAGGATACACACATTATGAGTAAGAAAGTAGAAGATTATGTAAGAAGCATACCTGATTTTCCAGAGCCAGGGATTATATTCAGGGATGTAACAAGTGTTATACAGAGTCCTGAAGGATTAAAGCTTGCGATAGATGGAATTACAGATCTTATAGGGGATACAGAATTTGATGTTGTAGTAGGACCAGAATCAAGAGGGTTTATATTTGGCGTTCCTATTGCATATAATACCGGTAAGGGATTTGTTCCTGTAAGAAAGAAGGGGAAACTTCCGTGTGAGACTATATCAGCAGATTATGAACTTGAATATGGTACAGCTACTATAGAGATGCATAAGGATGCGATTACTCCGGGACAGAAGGTTATTATTGTTGATGATCTGATTGCTACAGGCGGAACAACAGAAGCTATTATCAAGCTTGTAGAAGAGCTTGGAGGAGAAGTAGTGAAAGTTCTTTTTCTTATGGAGCTTGAAGGCCTTAAAGGAAGAGACAAGATTGCAGGATATGATGTCGAGTCAGTAATTAAATACCCAGGTAAATAATTATTCGGGCTGCTTTATTATATAAAGCAGCCTTTTTAAGATTGATAACAGGAGGCAGATATGGGGACACCACATAATGAAGCACAGATAGGAGATATAGCAAAGACAGTTCTTATGCCGGGAGATCCTTTAAGGGCAAAGTATATAGCAGATAATTATCTTGCAGATGTAAGCTGCTTTAATACGGTCCGCAATATGTCAGGATTCACAGGCATTTATAACGGATGCAGGGTATCTGTTATGGGAAGTGGTATGGGAATGCCTTCAATGGGAATATATTCATATGAATTATATAATGTATATGATGTGGATAATATTATAAGGATTGGTTCAGCGGGAGCATTTGATGATGACCTTAATCTTATGGATATTGTACTTGGAATGGGCTCATGCACTGATTCTAATTTTGCGGCACAGTACAATCTCCCGGGCGTATATGCGCCGATAGCTGATTTTACGCTTTTAAAGACTGCATATGATGTTGCAGAAGAAAAACATTTTTCGGTTAAAGTTGGCAATGTACTGGCATCAGATGTGTTTTATAATGATGATACAACAGTTAATGACAGATGGAAGAAGATGGGTGTGCTTGCAGTTGATATGGAGTCAGCAGCGTTGTATATGACTGCTGCCAGATGCAGAAAACGTGCACTTACAATTCTTACAATAAGTGACCATCTCTACAGGGGTGAGAAGCTGTCAGCACAGGAGAGGCAGACAGGATTTACTAAAATGATGGAGACAGCTCTTGAAACTGCAGTTAGATTGCAGAATAACAGGAAGATGGAGGATTTATGACAGATACAGATTTAGAGATTATTGTTTTTGTACTGCTGGCTGTTGCAATCGGCGTGTATGTATGTGTAAGCAGCAGTATTAAGCGGAAGAAGGCAGCGGAGAATGCCATAAAGAAAGCGTGGGGCAAACGTGCTGTATACAAGGGAACAGATGAGAGTTTTGAATATATATCGCATTATGCCAAAGGTAATCCGAGTGAATCTATGATTGATGATATAACATGGAATGATCTTGGCATGGATGAAGTATTTAAATGTATTAATAATACTAATTCATCTGTTGGACAGGAATATCTATATAAGATGTTAAGAGAACCGGTTGCAGATGCAGAAAAGCTTCACGAACTGGACAGGCTTGCAGATGAATTCACAGCTAATGAAAAAGAAAGAATCACAATTCAGAAGATATTTATGAATATGGGAAAAAGCCGTAAGGTTGCAGTTACAGATTATATCGGTTATATAATGGATATAGAGCAGGGAAGTAATATTATGCATTATCTTGCGTGGGCATTTCTTATAGCTTCAATTCTTGTTACGGTTCTTGTAACTCCGGTGCTTGGAATATGGCTTATAATTGCATCGGTAGCATTTTCAATAATTACTTATTACAAGTATAAGGCTAAGATTGAGAATTATTTCAAATGTATTAATGTTATTGTGAAAATGGCATCGGCATCTGAAGATATATGTGAAAGCAATATAAGTTTTCTTGAACCAGAGTGTAACAGGCTTAAAGAGATATTAAAGAGCTTTTCTAAAGTAACAAAAGGCTCATGGATGATTGAGTCAGGCAATGTTGATGGTTCAATCGGAGAGGTTGTACTTGATTATCTAAGAATGATAACGCACATGGATATTGTGAAGTTTAATAAGATGACAAAGCTTATAACTGCCAAAAGTGAGGATGCATATAACCTTGTAGATACACTTGGATTCATAGAGACATCAATTGCTGTTGCATCATTCAGGGAAAGCCTGCCATTTTACTGTAAGCCTGAATTTGTGGAGAATACTAATAACCTTAGTGTGAAAGAAGTGTATCATCCGCTTATAGATAATCCGGTATGTAATTCAATAACGACCAAAGGAAATGCGCTGCTTACAGGTTCTAATGCTTCTGGCAAGTCAACATTTTTAAAGACAATAGCAATCAACAGTATTCTGGCACAGACTATAGGAACAAGTCTTTCCAAAGAATACATTGCTCCGGTATATAGGATATATTCTTCAATGGCATTAAGGGATGACCTTGCTAATTCAGACAGTTACTATATTGTTGAGATTAAGTCATTAAAGAGAATTCTTGATGCGGTCAGCAGAAAAGGAAAGCCGGTTCTGTGTTTTATTGATGAGGTGCTTCGTGGAACTAACACCGTTGAGAGAATTGCAGCATCATCAGAGATACTAAAGAATCTTAATACAGACAGAGCGTTGTGCTTTGCAGCAACACATGATATTGAGCTTACATCAATACTTAAGGACTGTTATAGCAACTATCATTTCCAGGAGGAAGTTACTGAGGATGAGGTTAAGTTTGATTATAAGCTGTATGCCGGACCTGCAACAACAAGGAATGCAATCAAGCTTCTTAATGTTATAGGGTATGATAAGAATATAATTAAGGGAGCCGAACAGCGTGCAATGCATTTCCTGACAGATGGAAACTGGAAATCTTGATAAATGTTGTTGCTTGTGATATTATAAATTATTGCGAAGGCTTTTATTATAATTCGTGGAGGTAATAATATGGTTGGGTTAGTCGGCGTACTCGTAGGTGAGATAGCTTACGAAGCGGTAAGATTTGTTATAATGCTTGCGTTACTGGTACTTGCAGTATTCGTAGGTAGTAAGCTCCGAAAGGCAGCAGATGCCAAGAAGGCAGCTAAGATGGCTGCATCGGAGAATAAAGAGAAAGAGATTACTGAATAATCAGGAGGAAGTTGAAGTGCAGTACAGAGGTGTGAATGAATTAAGAAGATTATACCTTGATTTCTTTGAGAGCAAGGGACATTTGAAGATGAAGAGCTTTTCTTTAGTACCACATAATGATAACAGTCTGCTTATCATTAATTCAGGTATGGCTCCGCTTAAGCCATACTTTACAGGACAGGAGATTCCACCAAGAAGAAGAGTTACAACTTGTCAGAAGTGTATAAGAACAGGCGATATAGAGAATGTAGGTAAGACAGCAAGACATGGTACATTCTTTGAGATGCTTGGCAACTTCTCATTTGGTGATTATTTTAAGGACGAAGCTATTCACTGGTCATGGGAGTTCTTAACAGAGACTGTAGGACTTGATCCAGACAGATTATACCCTTCTATATATCAGGATGATGATGAAGCATTTAATATATGGAATAAGGAAATCGGTATTGCACCTGAAAGAATATTCAGATTTGGTAAGGAAGATAACTTCTGGGAGCATGGCGCTGGTCCTTGCGGTCCATGTTCTGAGATATATTATGACCGTGGTGAGAAATATGGCTGTGGTAAGCCAGGCTGTACAGTAGGCTGTGACTGTGACAGATATATGGAAGTATGGAATAACGTATTCTCTCAGTTTAACAATGACGGACATGGCAATTACACAGACCTTATCCAGAAGAACATTGATACAGGTATGGGACTTGAAAGACTTGCAGTTGTTGTTCAGGATGTTGATTCTATATTTGATGTTGATACATTACAGGCACTTCGCAACAAGGTTTGTGAGATGGCTGGAGTTAAGTATAAGGAAGATGAGAAGCAGGATGTCTCTATCCGTGTTATCACAGACCATATCCGTTCAGTAACATTTATGGTAAGTGATGGAATTATGCCATCTAACGAAGGAAGAGGATATGTCTTAAGAAGACTTTTAAGAAGAGCTGCAAGACATGGAAGACTTCTAGGTATTGAAGGAAGGTTCTTATCTAAGCTTTGTGAAACTGTAATTGAAGGCTCTAAGGACGGTTATCCTGAATTAGAGGAAAAGAGAACATTTATTACTAAGGTTATCTCTGAAGAAGAAGATAAGTTTAATAAGACTATCGACCAGGGATTAAGCATCCTTAATGATATGGAAGCTGAACTTGCTTCTAAGGGTGAAAAAGTATTATCAGGAGCAGACGCATTTAAGCTCTATGATACTTACGGATTCCCTATTGATCTTACTAAGGAAATCCTTGAAGAGAAGAATATTACAATTGATGAAGCTGGATTTAATGCAGCTATGGAAGAGCAGAGAGTTAAGGCAAGAAATGCCCGTAAGGTAACTAACTATATGGGTGCAGACGCAACTGTATATGATGAGATTGACCCTGCTATAACAAGCGCGTTTGTCGGATATGACAAGCTTACTAATGAATCTGAGATTACAGTTCTTACAACAGAGGAAGAAGTTGTTGACGCTTTATCTGAGGGTGATAAGGGAACTGTTATTGTAGATGAGACTGTATTCTATGCTACTATGGGTGGTCAGGAAGGCGATAAGGGTGTTATTAAGACATCTGAAGGAGAATTCACTGTTGAGACTACTATCAAGTTAAAAGGTGGCAAGATTGGTCATGTCGGAACTATGACTAAGGGCATGATGAAGGTTGGAGATACTGCAACAATGGAAGTTTCCCCTGCTTACAGAGCAGATACATGCAAGAACCACAGTGCAACACATCTTCTTCAGAAGGCTTTAAGAATTGTTCTTGGTGATCATGTTGAGCAGAAGGGTTCATACGTTGATCCTGACAGATTAAGATTTGACTTTACACATTTCCAGAGCATGACTAAGGAAGAGATTGCTAAGGTTGAAGATATTGTTAATGAAAAGATTGCAGAGGCTATTCCTGTTGTTACTGATGTAATGACAATTGAGGAAGCTAAGAAGACAGGAGCTATGGCACTTTTCGGTGAGAAGTACGGCGAGAAGGTAAGAGTAGTTGCTATGGGAGACTTCTCTAAGGAATTCTGTGGTGGTACTCATGTTGCTAATACAGCTAATATCAGACTTTTCAAGATTGTATCTGAGGCAGGTGTTGCTGCAGGTGTAAGAAGAATAGAGGCTCTTACAGATAAGGGTGTTATGAAGTACTATGCTGAACTTGAGAAGACTATTGAAGAGGCAGCTAAGGCAGCCAAGGCAGAGCCCGTACAGCTTGTTAAGAAGATTGTAGCTATGAATGATGAGATTAAGTCCCTTATGAGCGAGAATGAGAAGCTTAAGGCCGAGCTTGCTAATAATGCACTTGGAGATACAGCAGGAGATATCAAGGAAGTTAACGGCGTTAAGTATATCGCAACTAAGGTTGACGGCGTTGATATGAATGAATTAAGAAACCTTGGCGATAAGTTAAAGGGTGAGATTGGTTCAGGAGTTGTTGTTATCGTCAGCGCACAGGGTGCTGATAAGGTAAGCGTTATTGCGATGGCAACAGACGATGTTATTGCCAAGGGTGCTCATGCTGGTAACCTTATCAAGGCTCTTGCTCCTATTGTTGGCGGTGGCGGCGGCGGTCGTCCTAATATGGCTCAGGCTGGTGGTAAGAACCCTGCCGGTATTGATGAGCTTATTGCCAAAGTACCTGATACAATTCTTTCACAGATTGGATAATTTGTTACTGTTCAGAGCTATGCAAAATCCGAGAGATACACATAAAAATGCTGGCATTTTATGTGTGTTTATCAGATTTTATATGGCGGATACGCCACATCTCAAATACACAGTATTTTCGAGATAGCTCTGAACAGTAACGATAATATGCAAGATTAGTGTAAGATTAGACAATTGGGGCTTGACGATTTGCAAAAATGTGATATAATGTTTTTTGTGCGATTAGTAAATACCCTATTTATGTAGTTTGGCGCACAATTTGCAACAGAAGGGTGGTCAGGAAGTAGTATGTCAAATGTCATCGTTAAAGAAAACGAGTCTTTAGATAGCGCATTACGCAGATTCAAGAGAAACTGTGCTAAGGCAGGCATTCAGCAGGAAATTCGTAAGAGAGAACATTACGAGAAGCCAAGCGTAAGACGTAAGAAAAAGTCAGAAGCAGCTAGAAAACGTAAGTTCAACTAATAATTAATATTTTTGACATGAGAGAGCGGTGCTTAGGCATCGCTCTTTTTGAGTTTTTAGATTGTCCATTGGGTTATTTTTGCATATTTTATCAATTTTGTGTACGACATATTGCATAGTTTCTTCTTAGTGTAGTACAATATGTATATAAAATAAAAGAGAGTGATATCATGGAAGACTCAATGATACGGATAATGCTTAAAGATGAATATGACAGGACATTAAGAATGATTGAAGCTTATAAAGATGAATTGAAGAAATATCCTGTATGTAGCCCTGTAATAAGAAGACATGGTAATAATTCATATATGTATCTTACGCATAGGGATAACGGAAAAGTTATTAATAAATATATTGGTAATATTAATTCAGAGCATGTAATAGCAATTGAAAAGGATTTGAAAAGACGCAAGTATTTATCTGATGTTCTTGCGAAAATGGAATTTGAAAAGAAAGAAATTGAAATTTATCTTAAGGCGGGAGAAAAACTATATGGATATAAAAAGAGAAGAAGCATTTAATGAGGTAATAGATAAACTTGATCTATTACCATATGTTATGATTATGGGTAGCTGGGCTGAAATATTATTTATATTATTTTTTGTATTATGTAAGTAAGGTTCGAATAGCTGGAATAAGACAAGATATTAAAAAGATATTGTGTTAGTAATTGCTATCTGATACAGTAGAAAAAAGAGGTGATAAAAATGGAAGGCAAATTTAACAATTGGCATAAATGCTTAGAGGTTGCATGTTTTGTGTTGATTCTGACATCTAGTATATTTAAAGGATTTTTTTGTGATGGGGATATGGGGATAGTAATTACATTGTCTTTTGTTGCAATTTTGTTATTTATAATTATTTCAATTGCAGCGTTATTTCCAGCAACATGGAGAATGACTGTTCGAGAGAAAGAAAAAATTAGTGATTTAAAACGATATCAAGAGAAATACACTAGTATATTTGTTATTGTAAATGTAGTACTGAGTGTTTTTATGTCTTTACTAATATTAGTGACGAGATGATATATTGTTAAATAATAGATAATGTTAGTTTTGTTTTTCTTTTTGTGATAAATATAAATGAGAATTGATAATTATGTTAGAGAAAGGGATTGTGTAATTATAAAATACATAATCTCTTATTTCATATTTTCCCACTCCCCAGCATAGAATATAAAAAGATTTTGGAAGTCTGCTTATATGGTCGATTTTATCAGCAGCGGTATAAGGCTCGGACAGATGTGTGATCTTAGCAGAGATGTTGTTGCAGGACTTCCTGTTATATCAATGCTGGGTGACTGCGAGGTTTTTATAGAGAATTACAGAGGGATACTTGAGTATTCAAGCGAATATCTTAAGGTTTCTACGAAGATAGGTAATATAAGAGTAAGCGGGAGCAATCTTGTGATATACCATATGAATCAGGACGAAATCCTTCTTAGGGGACGCATTGGCAAAGTTTCTCTAAAAGGAGAGGCTGATGAAAAGGATACATAATTATATTGTTATTGAAATATCCGGATGGGAGCGGGAAAGGTTCGTTAATCTGTGCTGCAGGCGCGGGATTACATTATATAACTGCCAGTGTGTGAAAGAGACAATAAGAGCGAGAATAACAAGACAGGATTATTTCAAGACTAAGGAATTGAGAAGAAAATGTCATGTTCATATTAAAGTTTTAAAGAAACATGATATAGAGTTTCTTTTTGCTAGATACAGAAGAAATTATTCGATAATTGCTGGCTTTGCCACTGCATTTGTATTGATGTTTATTGCCAGCAGATTCGTGTGGAGTATTGAATTTGACGGAAATTACATATATACAGATTATGCAATGTTGAGATTCCTTAATGAGCATGGCATCAGTACAGGCGACAAAGTTAAGAGCATAGATACTGAAAGTATCGAGAAGGCAATTAAAGATGAATTGTCGCAGGTTACATGGGTTAATGTACGGATTGAGGGGAATATTCTGAAAGTCAGCATTGATGAATCTAAAGCTGATGAGTTACATAGCACCACTAATGATGGCAATATAATATCAGGGTATTCCGGTGTTATTGAATACATTATAACAAGAAGCGGAACGCCTAAGGTTACTGTTGGTGACGAAGTATCAGAGGGTGATATACTTGTTGAAAATACATTGTATGTTCCAGATGATTACGAGGAGAACATACAGCAATTCCAGACTCAGGCTCAGGCAGATATTCTGATAAGAACGCAGTTGTCATGGGATAAGGAGATAAATGCGGTATATGCCGATAAAATATATACTGGACGAAAGATGACGACATATGCCATAAGCATAGATAAATATGAAATTTCTCTCGGCTTTCCACGACATTTAAAAGAGTATGACAAGGTTGTAAATGATGAGAATATAAAGATTGCTAATCTTATTGCACTTCCTGTATCTGTACAGAAGATTACTCTTAATGAGTATAAGGAAAACGAGACTGAGTATAGTGAGGAGGAAGCAGCGGCTATTCTTAATGAAAAAGCTGAGAGATTTATAAAACATTTGAAAGAAAATGAAGTGCAAATAAATGATTATCATGTTAATATAGAAAGAAGTGGGGATAAGTATATTGCACATGGTGATATTGATGCAACTGTTCCTGCGGATTTTGATGTTAGAAAGGTGGAGACATCTGATGAGTGAGGTAGAGAGTCTTATTAATATACCGATAGAACACTGCTCCAATATATTTGGACAGTTTGATGAATATGCGAAGGTTATAGAGAAAACACTTAAAGTTACGATTATTGTAAGAGACAGCTCTGTGAAGGTTATAGGTGCAGAGGCAGCAGTGCAGAGAGCATCAGGAGTACTTAATTATCTGTATGAGCTGTCTAAGAGAGGCAACCAGATTACAAGACAGAATGTTGATTATTCCATTGCACAGTCATTTGAAGAAAAGGCTGATTCGCTGATTGAGATTGATTCTGATACAGTGTGCAGGACAATTGCCGGAAGACCAATCAAGCCTAAGACATTCGGACAGAAGGAATATGTTGATGCCATAAGAGATAAGATGATTGTGTTCGGTGTCGGACCTGCTGGAACAGGTAAGACATACCTTGCTATGGCGATGGCTATCAATGCATTTAAGAATAATGAGGTCAACAAGATAATTCTTACAAGACCGGCAATTGAGGCTGGTGAAAAGCTCGGATTCCTGCCGGGAGATTTACAGAGTAAGGTTGATCCGTATCTTAGACCTCTGTATGATGCACTTTTCCAGATTATGGGTGCAGAGAGCTTTAATGCCAATATGGAAAAGGGACTTATCGAGGTTGCACCGCTTGCATATATGAGAGGCCGTACACTTGACAATGCATTTATTATTCTTGATGAGGCGCAGAATACAACACCTGCACAGATGAAGATGTTCCTTACACGAATCGGATTCGGCTCTAAGGTTGTTGTTACAGGTGATATGACCCAGAAGGATCTGCCAAGGGATACTGTGTCAGGTCTTGAGGTTGCAACTAAGGTTTTATCCAAGGTTGAAGAGATAGCATTTATAAAGCTTACTAATAAAGACGTTGTAAGACATCCTCTTGTACAGAAGATTGTCAAGGCATACGAGGATTACGAGGAGAATCAGGCTAAGGCTGCCAAGAGAAGAGAAGCAAGAAAGGGCGGTCAGACAGGAAGGAGAAAAGATTGATATGACTATTAATATAGAGTACGAAGCTGTGGAAAAGCTTGACTTAGATTATGAGAAGATAATTACTGATGTTGTCAATGAGGCGGTTGATTATGAAAAATGTCCTTATGAAGCAGAGGTTAATGTAACAATTGTTGACAGTAAATCTATCCACGAGATTAATAAGGAATACAGAAATATTGATTCTCCGACAGATGTACTTTCATTTCCGGGAGTTAATTATGTTACACCTTCGGATTTTGATGCAATTGAGGACGAGTTAGAAAACAATGCTGAGGATTATTTCAATCCAGATACAGGAGAGCTTCTTCTTGGAGATATTGTTCTGTGCGTTCAGAAGATTAAGGAACAGGCGGACAAGTATGGACATTCTGAAAAGAGAGAACTTGCATTCCTTACAGCACACAGCATGATGCACCTTTTCGGTTATGACCACATGACACCAGAAGAAAGTGCAGTTATGGAAGCAAAGCAGAATGAAGTACTTGAAAGACTTGGAATTACCCGTTAAGAGGTGACATATATGACAGATAATGAACTTGTTGCTAAAGCTAAAGAGGCACTTGAGTACTCATATTCACCGTATTCGCATTTTGCAGTTGGTGCGGCACTTTTAAGTACTGATGGACAGGTATTTACAGGTTGTAATATTGAGAATTCTTCTTTCGGGGCTACTAACTGTGCAGAAAGAACTGCAATATTTAAGGCGGTCAGTGAGGGTGTAAAGGATTTTAAGGCAATTGCTGTTGTATGTTCAGGAGACCAGCCTGCCTATCCGTGTGGAATATGCAGACAGGTGATGTCCGAATTTTTCAATCCTGATACAAGAATTATTGTTGAGGAAGACAGCGGGCTTAAGACTTATACAATGAGCGAAATTCTTCCAGACAGCTTTTTGTTATAGTATAATATTGCTTATAAATGTTAATACTTCCCAGTAAGAACAACTTACAGGAGGGAGTATTGATGAATAAGAAATCATTCTGGCTTTATGTTGTGATTATGTCTATGGCTGTAATAGCTGTAGTACTTGCAATAGTTATACTGGTGGTAACAGATAATAAGAAGCCTTCTAATCAGCATTTTAAAGAAGAGGTAAGCTCACAGGTGACTAAAGTAACTGAAAGTGAGGAGTACCAGTATGTGCTTAAGTATGAAAGAGATACTTTAAGAATATACAGAAATATTGTGAACGAAGGACGCGAAGTGTTCTATGATTATGCAGATATTAATATGGATTCACTTCCGGATGACATAAGAGAAAGACTAATTAAGGGGATATATTTTGAAGGAGAAGCACAGCTGTATGATTTTCTGCAGACATATAGCAGCTAGAAAGGATATACATTTACATGGTTAAGATTATTTCGGACAGTACAAGTGATTTGACTAAGGAACTTATAGACAAGCTTGATATATCAGTTATTCCGCTTCACATTCTGCTAGGCAATGATGAATATAGGGATGGAATTGATATTGCACCTGATAAAATATATGAATGGGCAGATGAGAATAAGACAACACCTAAGACATCGGCGGTGTCTATTGATGATACAATAGAGATGTTTAAATGTGTTCTAGAAGAGGATAGGGATATTGTTGCATTTGCAATATCAGAGGATATGTCAACTACAGCTAATGTGTTCAGACTTGCTGCAAGAGAGCTTGAGGCAGAGGACAGGATTCATGTAATTGACTCTGCGAATCTGTCTACAGGAATAGGACATCTGGTTGTCGAGGCTGCTGTTATGGCAGGAGAAGGCATGTCTGCATCTGATATTGAGAAGAATATATTAGAATTAAGACCAAGAGTCAGGGCAAGCTTTGTTGTTGATACGCTTACTTACCTTCACAGAGGAGGAAGATGCAGCGGACTGGCTGCCATGGCTGGCGGTGTACTTAAACTTCATCCAAGAATTGAAGTTAATAATGGAAAGATGAGTCCTGGAAAGAAGTACAGAGGACGCATGAAGAATGTTGTCCTGGATTATGTTAAGGATATGGAAGAAGACCTTAAGAAGGCTAAGAAAGACCGTGTATTCATTACACACTCTGGCTGTGATAAAGAGATAGTTGATGAAGTAAAGAATTATCTTAAACAGCTTGATGTGTTTGATGAAATATATGAAACAAGGGCAGGCGGCGTTATATCTTCACATTGTGGTCCGGGAACATTAGGAGTTCTTTTTATTGCCGGAGAATAATTTCAGGAGAAATATATGGCTAAATTTACGAAAAAAGCGATAATAGACTGTTTTCTTAATATGCTAAAGCATAAGAATATTGACAGGATTACGGTTACAGATATATGTCATATGATAAAGACCTTATTAAGCGTTTTTCTGAGTCATTTGATGCAACGATTGATACAATGATTAATCTGTGTGAAGCTAATAATTAGTTGTTAAAAACAGACAAAACATGTAAAGTGTTCAATTTTGGGACAAAGTACATGTTTTGCCTGTTTTTTTTATTTTGAGAAAAAATGTATGCTAAATACAATAAAAACGGCAAAAATAAATAAGAAAGCACAGAAAGGTGGAAAAGATTATGGGCAAAAAGGCGTTAAAACTAGGAGCAGCTTCTATTCTTGCACTGGGGGCAGGTGCGGCAGTTGTATCAAAAAAGAACAAAAGGGATGAGCAGAGGAAAGCGACTAAAGACATTCAGGAAAGAGCACATAAGGAGTTTCGCAATACTGAAAGAGGAAAATATACTAAGAATAGTAAGGGAATATATTATTCTAATGGTAATTATGAAGCATTTGCAAGACCGGAAAAACCGGAAGGAGTTGATGATAAATCAGCTTATATTGTAGGAAGCGGTCTTGGTGCATTAGCAGCAGCGTGTTTTCTTGTAAGAGATGGACAGATGAAAGGAGAGAATATTCACATACTTGAGGCTATGGATATTGCAGGCGGTGCATGTGATGGAATTAATGATCCTACAAGAGGTTATGTAATGCGTGGCGGACGAGAGATGGAGAATCATTTCGAATGTCTGTGGGATTTGTTCAGAAGTATTCCGTCTATTGAGACTCCGGGAGTTTCTGTACTTGATGAATATTACTGGCTTAACAAGCATGATCCTAATTATTCTCTTTGCAGGGCAACTGTAAACAGAGGTGAAGATGCACATACAGATGGCAAATTTAATTTAAGCCAGAAGGGCTGTATGGAAATAATGAAGCTGTTCTTCACTAAAGATGAGGATTTGTATGATAAGACAATTGAAGATTTCTTTGATGAGGAAGTTTTTGATTCAGATTTCTGGCTGTACTGGCGTACGATGTTCGCATTTGAAAACTGGCACAGTGCGCTTGAGATGAAACTTTATATTCAAAGATTTATCCATCATATAGGCGGACTTCCTGATTTCTCAGCATTGAAGTTTACCAAGTATAACCAGTATGAATCACTTATCTTGCCTATGCAGAAATACCTTGAAGATGCAGGTGTTGAGTTCAGGTTTAACACAAGAGTTGATAATGTAATATTTGATTTCAGGGATGGAAAAAAGATTGCAAAGACTATTGAATGTACTGTAAAAGGTGAGACTAAGTCAATTGATCTTACTGAGAATGATTTGGTGTTCGTTACTAATGGAAGCTGTACAGAAGGTACTATATACGGTGACCATACACATGCCCCTGTAGGTAATGCAGAGGTAAGAACAAGCGGTTGCTGGAGTCTGTGGAAGAATATTGCAGCACAGGACAGTTCATTTGGACACCCAGAGAAGTTCTGTGGTGATATATCAAAGTCTAACTGGGAGTCTGCAACTGTTACAACAAGCGATGAGAAGATTATTTCTTACATTAAGAAAATATGTAAGAGGGACCCAAGAACTGGAAATGTTGTTACAGGCGGAATTGTCAGCTGTAAGGATTCAAGCTGGCTTTTAAGCTGGACAATTAACAGACAGGGACAGTTTAAGGAACAGAAGAAGGATGAGGTGTGTGTATGGGTATACAGCCTGTTTACTGATGTTGATGGTGATTATATCAAGAAGCCTATGAAAGAGTGTACAGGTGAAGAGATTACAGCAGAATGGCTGTATCATCTTGGCGTTCCTGTTGAAGAGATTGATGAGCTTGCTAAGAACCACTGTAACACTACACCAACAATGATGCCATTTATTACTGCATTTTTCATGCCAAGAAGAAAAGGCGACAGACCTGATGTTATTCCTGATGGCTGCGTTAATTTTGCATTTCTTGGACAGTTTGCTGAGACTCCGAGAGACACAATATTTACGACAGAGTATTCAGTCAGAACTGCAATGGAGGCTGTATATGGACTGCTTGGCGTAGACAGAGGTGTTCCTGAGGTCTGGGGCAGTGTATATGATGTAAGAGACCTGCTTGATTCATCTGTTAAGCTTATGGATGGCAAATCACCATTAGAGATTGATTTAGGACCGCTTAATGTTATCAAGAAGGTTGTCTTAAAGAAGATAAAAGGAACTGTTATTGAAAAGGTGTTAAAAGACCATGATGTAATTAAAGATTATATGAAATATTAGTTGAAATATTAGTTGAAATATGTTGAAACATGAAGGGATACCAGTTAAACTTATGGCTGGTATCCCTTTTTGCAGGGAAATAATACATCAGGAGATAAAAGTGAAGAAGACTATAATATTAACTTTGTTATTGATAACAGTCCTGGCTGCAAATGGATGCGGCAATAAGAAAAATGTAACAGACATGAAAGATAAAGAAACTAATGTCTCAGCGGTACAACAGGAAACAACACAGTTAAGCACACAGGAGACAACTACTGGACTGACAATGGATTCTGAAACACAGCAGGAAGAGACAATAGAAGAAGAAAGCAAGACAGTTGTGGCAACGGAGGTTACGGATTCTTCACAGACTGTATATGAGACAGCACCACAGGCAGCAGAGCCAGATAATAACAGCTTTGCAGCGGGTTATGCAGCAGCATCACAGTATTCCCAGCTTGTAATTGTCCAGTCGAATGGAACAAATGCAACTGTAACTATGCATGAACTGCAGGATGGCGTATGGACTGAGATTTTAAGGACAGATGGATTTGTAGGTTCTAATGGAGTTGGTGAGGCGAGTGAGTTTACATCAGCTACACCACAGGGAACATTTCCATTGTATTTTGCATTTGGAATTAATCCGGATCCGGGAACGAAAGTTTCTTATCTTCAGGTAGATGAATATGATTACTGGGTAGGAGATTCGTCTTCTCCTTTATATAATCAGTATGCAAGAGCTGATTCTGATACAGACTGGGACAAGAGCAAGTCTGAAAGAATAATTGATTATCCGACAGCTTATGGGTACTGTCTGTTTATTGGATATAACATAGAAGGTGTTCCGGGAAAAGGAAGCTGTTTTTTCTTACATTGCTCTAATGGAAGACCAACGGCAGGCTGTGTATCAGTACCAGAGTCTGATATGGCATTTATATTAAGAAATATAGGCGAGGATTGTGGGATAGTGATTGAGTAATCACTATCCCAATGCTATATCAAGAACCATCATAAGTGCAAATCCTACAGCGGCACCTATAGTTCCTATATTGCTGTGTTCGCCGTTCTGTGATTCAGGAATAAGTTCCTCTATTACAACATACATCATAGCTCCTGCTGCGAAAGAAAGCAGATAAGGAAGAACAGGCGTGATAATACCAGCAATAAGAATTGTTATGAATCCGCCGACAGGTTCAACAACACCAGAAAGCACTCCGCATATGAATGCTTTCTTCTTACTCATGCCTTCACCACATAATGGCATTGATATAATTGCTCCTTCTGGAAAATTCTGTATTGCAATACCAATTGCAAGAGCCATTGCAGCAGTAGCAGTTATTCCTGAATCCTTCATCATTGCGCCGGCGAATGCAACACCGACAGACATGCCCTCAGGAATATTATGTAATGTTACGGCGAAGAGCATCATGGTAGTTTTGGATATGGAATTGGTTCTAATACCTTCCTGATTATTGCTTTCAATATGCATATGTGGAATGACAGTATCAAGAAGCAGAAGAAAGAATATTCCTGCAAGAAAACCAACCAGTGCAGCCAGCCATTCCGGAGCACTGCTTCCTTTTGACATATCTATAGATGGTATCAGCAAAGACCATACTGATGCGGCAATCATAACTCCTGCCGCGAATCCTAAAAGCATTTTTTCAAACTTTGGAGCAATCTGTTTTTTTAAGAAGAACACCATGGCAGAGCCAAGAGATGTTCCGATAAAAGGAATTGCTAATATTATAAATTCTGACATAAAAGCTCCTTTCTATGTAAGTTAGGCATAACTAACATAATTATTATAGCATTTAAGGGTTTATATTACAAATGTTTTATCAAAGGTGAATGATTATATACAAAAGTTACCTATAACGACTTTTCAAAATATAAGTTTCTTAAGACGACTTTTTATGTTAAAATGTTTCTATGATGTCAGGAGGTGCGTGATTTGGATAAAATGACTGGTGATAATGTACTTAAATCTTTATTTCATCTGAACAGATATGTGTCAGGCACTAAAACTGACCGGCATAATCATGCTTATGCAGAATTGCTGTATGTATCTGATGGAAGTCTTACACAGCATATAAGTGGAGATGATGTACATATGAAGAAAGGTGATGTATGCCTGATTAATTCGGATTGTGTACATTGGGAAAGCTTTGAGGATGAAGCTGCATTTGTAATAAGACTTGAAGTATCGGATGTGATTGTTAAAGCACTTATAACGAATTCAATGGCAGATGAACAGGCATCCGATTATATTAAAGAGCTAGGGAAAGCATTAAAGAACAGCGGATACATACACTTTACATTCAGAAATCATTATGATAATGAATTAAAAGATATGCTGACGGATCTTATTAATGAGTGTGGTGTGGCGGATATGGCGTCTGCATATATATGTCAGGGACTTATGCTTAGGATTCTGTGGCGGCTAGGAACAGTATATGAGTATGCGCAGTCAAGATACATAAGAAAGAAAATTAACTGGCTTTTGCATCAGGAAATTACAGATTTTATTGAAGATAATATGAAAGATGTTACAATAGATATGCTTGTTGAAAGATTCGGTTATCAGGAGGATTATTTCAACAGGTTTTTAAAGGCACAGACAGGTATGACTTTCACGGAATATCTGCAGGATTGCAGATTGAACAAATCGGCCATTCTCTTAAAAGAAGATTCAAGGGATGTTGATGAGATTATAAAGGAAGTTGGATATAGAAACAAAGGATATTTTTACAGGATATTTACTGAGAAATACAACATGACACCTGCAAAATTCAGAAAATATATTAAAGAAAAGGAGTTTACGATATGAGTGATATGTATAACAATCCGGTACAGAGAGGATTCTTTCCAGATCCTTCGGTAGTAAGAGTTGGAGATGACTATTATATGGCTAATTCAACATTTCAATATTTCCCTGCAATTGCAATCAGCCATTCCAAGGATATGATTCACTGGCATGTAATTGGACATGCAATTACAGATTCAGAAGAACTTGATTTAAGAGATATTAAAGACTCACATGGCATATGGGCACCGGATATTAATTATGTTGATGGTAAATTCATTATAATGGCAACTTTAAGACTTAACGGAGATGGCAAAAGAGATAATAATGTATTAAGACGTCAGCTTGTTGTAACATCAGATAAGCCACAAGGACCATATTCAAAGCCAGCCTGGCTTGAGGTTGATAATATTGACCCATCTTTATTTGTTGATGATGACGGTAAGAAGTATCTTCTTATAAGTCCGGGGATCAATCTTTTACCACTCAGTGATGACTGCACTAAGGTTACAGGTGAAAGTGTGTGTGTATGGCCAGGAACTGGAGAGAGATGTCCGGAAGGACCACACATTTTTAAGAAAGGTGAGTATTATTATGCAATGCTTGCGGAAGGCGGTACAGGCTATGGACATGGAATCAATGTTGCCCGTTCAAAGAATCTGTATGGACCATATGAGGAATCACCATACAATCCTGTATTGAGACAGTTTAATCCAGATGCACCGATTCAGAGAACAGGACATGGCAATATAATTGAGACACAGGACGGAAGCTGGTGGTGTTATTATCTGTGTGGAAGACCTAATCAGGGCAACTATACAACAATAGGCAGAGAGACAGCACTTGATCCTGTAACATGGCTTTCAGATGGCTGGTTCGTGATTAATGACAGGAAAGGACCAAGCCTTACACAGAAAGCACCTGAATTACATGAATATACATTTGAAAAATGGACAAGAGATGATTTTGACGATGATACTCTTAATCTTAACTGGGAGTTTGTAAGAAATCCTGTTAAGGGTAATTATTCTCTTACAGAAAGAAAAGGATATTTAAGGCTCTGGACAATGGATGGAACTCTTAATGAGACAAGGGCTAAGAATACCCTTGTAAGAAGAGAACAGGAATTATCGTATACAGCACATACAAAGGTTGACTTCTATCCTGAAAAGAACGGAGAACAGGCAGGGCTTACATGTTATTACAGCACTGCAACTTATGTGAGGTTTTCACTGTGCTATGAGAATGGAAGAAAGTTACAGCTTGTGATTAACAGAAACCACGGTGAGGAGCTTATTTCACAGGTGGACAATATAAAGGAGCAGAGCATATACTTAAAGGTTGTAGTTGATAAACTGACAAGAAGCTTTTACTACAGCTATGATGGTGAACAATGGGAACTTGCAGGAGTGCTTGAAAACTGTATATATCTGTGTGATGAGGGTGTGCCTGATGACAGAAAGCGTCATACAGGAACGCTTGTTGGAATATATGCCAATAATGGTGGCTGTGGAAGCAGAATTCCGGCAGATTTTGATTATTTTGAATATGAGGATTAGATTTTTATGAGTTTTGATTGTGTGGTTATAGGCGGAGGCGCAGCCGGAATGATGGCTGCCATACAATGTAAAGAGAATAATATGCAGACTGTGATTATAGAACACACAGCAAAGCTTGGAACTAAGATTTTAAAGACAGGCAATGGCAAATGTAATTTTTCTAATACATTTATGACTAAGGAAATGTATCAGGACAATAACGCAGATTATGCGGTGGGGATTATTAATAGGTTTAATGTTGATGATACAATACATTTTTTTGAGAATTTAAGTGTATATAAGAAGGAGCGTAACGGCTATCTGTATCCGAGGTCAGAGATGGCGGCATCTGTGGCACTGGCTCTTACAGGAAAGATACAGGCTCTTGATATTCCGGTTTTCTTTGAGACATCTGTTAAAAGAATTGACAGCGCAGGCAGTGAATATGTGTTACAGCTAGAGGGTGCGAAGACTAATACAATTAAGACTAAGACAGTGATATTTGCATGCGGTTCGGCGGCTTCACCGTCTTCTGGTTCTGATGGAAGCGGTTATAAGCTTGTTAAGAAGCTTGGAGTTAAGCTTGTTAAGCCTCTTCCGGCACTTACGGCACTTGAATCTGACAAGAAGAATATGAAGCTTGCTACAGGTGTAAGGGCATATGGTAATGTTAAGATTATGGCAGCAGGCAGAGAGGTTTCTTGGGATACTGGCGAGATTCAGTTTACTGATTATGGAATATCAGGAATCCCTGTTTTTCAGGTGAGCCGTTTTGCTGTCAGGGCGCTGGAAGAAGGTCAGAGGGTTGAAGCTTTAGTTGATGTGGCAGCAGATATCAGTGAAGAAGAACTTGTATCAATGATAAAATGCGCGGTGAGTACAAGAAAACAACAGTCAGTAAGTGAAAGCCTTTCGGGACTGTTTAATAAAAAGCTTGTAATGATGATATGTAAGGATATTGGAATTGAGGGTAATTCCTCGGCTTCTGATATAGATGACGACATATGCCAGAAACTTGCCGGACATATAAAATCCCTCCGCTACCATATAACAGGATATAAGGGCAATGATTATGCACAGGTATGTCAGGGTGGTGTTGATGTATCAGGACTGAATGGCAATCTTGAATCAGTTGATAATCCTGGAATATTCTTTGCAGGGGAGCTTGTGGATATAGACGGTAAATGTGGAGGTTATAACCTTCAGTGGGCATGGAGCAGCGGTGTGGTTGCTGCTAAGTCAGCGTTTGATTATTGCAACAGACAGGAATGAAAATAATGGAAAAGAAATGTATTAAGATTAGTAATATAAAGATATCTCCTGATAAAGATACGACTTTTTTAGAAGGAGCTATAAGAAAAGAATTAAGACTTGGAAAAGATGCACAGATTGATTATGAAATAGCTAAAAGGTCACTTGACTGCAGACACAAGCCTCAGGTTATGTATATATACAGTGTCGAAGTGTATAAGGTGGTGCGTTCTGGCAGGGAAGAAAAGCTTGAAAATGTTCTTAAGAAATCAGGCTGTAAGAATGCCGTTATGTCTAAGAGAGTTATCTATAAGTTTCCTGTTACTGCTACAGAAAATGTTGATGAAGATAAAAGACCTGTAGTTATCGGATTTGGACCGGCAGGAATATTCTGTGCTCTTGAGCTTGCCAAAGCGGGGCTTAAACCTGTTGTATATGAGCGTGGGCAGGATGTTGATACAAGAACTAAGAAGGTTGCACAGTTCTGGGAGACGGGTGAGCTTGATACAGAATGTAATGTGCAGTTTGGTGAAGGCGGAGCAGGCACATTTTCTGATGGAAAGCTTAACACACAGATTTCAGATACATTTGGAAGAATAAGATATGTTCTGCAGAGCTTTGTAAAGTTCGGTGCATCAGAAGATATTCTGTATGTCAATAAGCCACATATAGGAACAGACGTGCTTGCGGTTGTAATTAAGAATATAAGACAGCATATTACCGCGCTTGGCGGTGAAGTTAATTTTGGAAGCTGTCTTAAAAAGATAGATATTAGAGATGGTAAAGTGTGTGGCGTTGTCATAGCTGACAAAGACGGAGAGCACGCAAGAAAATGCAGTAAAGTGTGCCTTGCAATAGGTCACAGCTCAAGAGATACATTTGAATATCTTCACAGTGAGAATATAGATATGGAGCCGAAGCCTTTTGCAGTAGGAGTAAGAATAGAACATCCTCAGGAAATGATTAATTATAATGCTTATGCTGATGCTGCATATGAGCTTCCGGCTGCTGATTATAAAGTTACTTACAAGACAAAGAATACAGATAAAGAACGAGGTGTGTATTCTTTCTGCATGTGTCCAGGAGGTTATGTTGTTAATGCTTCATCAGAGAACGGCAGGACATGTGTTAATGGAATGAGTTATTCAGGCCGTGATTCCCGCAATGCTAATTCAGCAATAATTGTTACAGTCGGACCAGATGATTTCGGACATGGAGTACTTGACGGAATAAAATTTCAGAGACAGTTAGAAGCAAATGCTTATGCTGAAGGAAATGGAAAAGTTCCGGTACAGTTATTTGGCGATTTTGAAAAAAATATAACAACAACGGAATTGGGAGAGGTTGAGCCTTGTATAAAGGGTGAATATACATTTGCTAATCTTAAGAATGTATTACCTTCTTATGTGACAGATTCGGTTGTTGAAGGTGTGCATGGTTTTTCAAGATTTATACATGACTTTGACAGGAAAGATGCCGTACTTTCGGGTGTTGAGAGCAGAACCTCAAGTCCTGTAAGAATAGTAAGAAATGATGAACTTGTGAGCACATCGGTGTGTGGCTTGTATCCGTGCGGTGAAGGTGCAGGGTATGCTGGAGGCATAACATCCGCAGCGGTTGACGGCGTTAAGGTTGCAGAGTATATGACTGTGTGAGACTGCTGACATGGCATAATATGGACTTTTTAATAAAAATATAGTAAAATAAATCAATGTTTGAATTTTTTACTGGAGATATAGAATATGGGGAATTATAGAGAATTTATAAAAGACAAGAAAAGAATTGTCATAAAGATAGGATCATCTTCGCTTATGCATGAGCAGACAGGAAGATTAGATCTTCTGAAAATCGAGAAGCTTGTGAGAATTCTTATTGATATTAAGAATTCAGGCAAGGATGTGGTACTTGTTTCTTCCGGGGCGATAGCAGTAGGAAGAGCTGTTATAGGACTTAATGACAGACCTACAGAGCTTCCAGTAAAACAGGCTTGCGCTTCGATAGGACAGGCTAAGTTAATGATGGTTTACCAGAAGATATTTGCAGAATATGGTGCTGTTGCATCCCAGGTTCTTCTTACTAAGAACACTATTGTTAATGATGTGAACAGAACTAATGCACAGAATACATTTAACGAAATCTTAAAGCTTGGCGCAGTTCCAATTGTTAATGAGAATGATACAGTATCAACTTATGAGATTGAACAGCTTCAGGCTTTTGGAGATAATGACAGACTTTCAGCAATTGTTGCTTCAATTATCGGGGCAGATCTTCTTATTCTGTTATCTGATATTGACGGTCTGTATACAGATGATCCGAATACTAATCCTAATGCAAAATTCGTTGAGACTGTATATGAGATTGATGATAAGCTTATGGGAATGGGCAAAGGCTCATCCGGCAGTAATATGGGGACTGGCGGTATGACAACCAAGCTAATCGCAGGAAAGATTGCAACACTGTCGGGGGCAGATATGATTATTACTAACGGTAATGATGTTGATAATATTATCAGGGTTATGGCTGGAGAGAATGTTGGAACTCTGTTCTTGAATCACAGGGCATCTGATTTTGATCTGATGTCACTTATAGACTAGAAAGACTGGATATTACTTGCACAACTATGGGAGGTCATACATGGATATTAAGCTGATGAAGAATTCAGAGAAGGGAATATTTTTTCCAATTAATGACAGGCTTTTAATGCAGATAACAGATGATAATTATCAGTATCAGGGACTTCATGGAAAAAAATATTTTATTCTTAATGCAGCAACTAATGAGAAGTATGAAGTGGCATCACAGGTTAAGAAGTATCATTTCTGCAAGGTGAGGTATGCATGCCTTGAAAGAAATTATATGTTCTTCACATCACTGGAATCAGTGACTGAAAGCCGTACACTTCTTACTGTATACAGATTTATGTTTGATACTAATGAGAATGAAGCTGTATTCAGTATGGAGATAGATAACACTGATATTTCACGGAAGTTAAGATATTATATATTTGTAATGGATTCTAACTATTTTTTTGTTGAGAAGCTTGACACGAATGGAAAACTTATAGATATATTTTTACATGATATTAATTCTGAATCAGACAATAATCTGAGTGATACATTTGTAAAGGACTTGGGGATATACAAGGTTCTTCCTACAGGGGGTAATAATTGTGTGATTAAATTCGGAGCTGACAGGCTTATATCAGATGATTCACATAATGATGAGAAGATAGCACTTTTTAATGCCAAGCAGTTTGTATCGGAGATATCTTTTAACGGACAGATGATTACTATGGAAGAACTGGATGCATCTGATAAAGATACTACATTTCCATATATTAAAGCTAGTGCGGGGAAGATTATTTATTCCAAATATAATTTCCAGAGCCAGTCAGAAGAGATTGTGATATATGATGCTATAACAAAGGTTAAGCAGGTAAGATTTAATAACAATGTCGAGCATGCAATGGATTTGAGTTTTACATATATTATTAATGACACGCCTTATATACTTAAGAATGAGGACAAGAGCACATGCTTTGTTAATCTTAATACACAGAAGCCAGAATACAGGCTTCATTCCGATATGAAATTCAGATATATGAAGAATGATATTGTTGTTATAACCCGTATGAGACATCGATTTTTCTTTATTAAGAAAGCTTCTGAATATATTGAAGCATACAGAATATCGGAACTTCATCATCCTATGTTTTCTACAAAGGCTGTGTATAATAGTTGTGTAGAAAGCGGAGATGATTTGATTATATTTACTAATTAGTGACAGAGGTTTGTATGGTTACAGAGAAAACATTAGAAAGAATTAACGAGCTTTATCATAAATCTAAAGCAGAGGGACTTACAGATGCAGAACTTGCTGAACAGAAGCAGTTAAGAGCTGATTATGTTAAAGCTTTCAGAGAAAACTTAAGAGGACAGTTAGAATCTATTAAGATTAAGAATCCTGATGGTTCTTTAATAGATGTCAAGGCAAGACATGATGAGAAGATGAAAAGATTGGCAAAGGAACAGGCAGAGAAAGGTAACTAGATGGATAAGAATGAAGTGCGTCAGCTATTATGAACCGCAGACATGAATTGTCAGATGAAGATATTGAAATGCAGAGTAGACTTATAATTGACAGATTGAAAAAATCGGACATATATAAAACGTCGGAAAATGTATTTCTGTATATGAGCTATAACAGGGAAGTTGATACATATATGCTTCTTTCGCAGTGCTTTATGGATGGCAAGAAAGTATATGCTCCAAAAGTTTTATCAAAGACACAGATGGAGTTTTATTGCTTATCTGATGAGAATGACCTTGTAAGCGGTTATATGGGAATTATGGAACCATCTGACGCCTGTGAGAAAGCTGATACCAGAGATGGACTTTTTATTATGCCTGGGCTTGCGTTTGATTATGATTTTCACAGAATAGGTTATGGCGGTGGGTTTTATGACAGATATTTATCCATAGATAATACATTTATAAAGGCGGCGCTTGCATTTGATTTCCAGTTATTAGAAGCTATACCTTATGAGGAACATGATTTAAAACCAGATTATATTATTACACAGACACAGTTTATAAGGAGGGATAATTAATGGAGACACTTGAGCAGATTGGAATTAAGGCAAAGAAGGCATCAAGATATCTTGCAAAGCTTGGAATAGATGAGAAGAACAAGGCACTTGAAGCGGTTGCTGATGCACTTACAGCTAATGTAGAGAGTATAATTGCAGCCAATGAAAAAGACCTTGTTAATGCCAAAGCTAACGGAATGAAGCCTGCACTTATTGACAGACTAACACTTGATGTTAAGAGAATTAATGCAATGGCAGACGGAATAAGAGTTCTTACGGGACTTGAAGATCCTGTTGGTGAAGTTACAGGAATGAAGAAAAGACCTAATGGACTTGTTATCGGAACTAAGAGAGTTCCACTTGGCGTTGTTGCGATTATCTATGAGTCAAGACCTAATGTTACTGCAGATGCATTTGGACTTACATTCAAATCAGGCAATGCCTGCATCTTAAGAGGCGGAAGTGATTCTATTAATTCTAATATTGCAATTGCAGATGTTATTGCAAAGGCTCTTTATGACAACGGAATTAATCCTGATGTTATTAATCTTATAAAAGATACGGACAGAGCACTTGTTAACCAGCTTATGAAGATGAATAATTATGTTGATGTAATTATTCCAAGAGGTGGGGCAGGTCTTATTAAGAATGTTGTTAATAACAGTACAGTACCTGTAATAGAGACTGGTACAGGCAACTGTCATGTGTATGTTGATGAATATGCTGATATTGATATGGCAGTTAAGGTTATATATAATGCCAAGACTTCAAGAATTGGAGTATGTAATGCGTGCGAATCGCTGGTTATTCACAGAGCTGTTGCAAAGCAGGCTATTCCGCTTATTGTTGACGCACTTAAGAAAAAGGATGTTGAAGTACGTGGTGATGAATATGCAATGCAGTGTGATTCAAGAATTGTTCCAGCAAGTGATGATGACTGGGGAATGGAATATCTTGATTATATTATATCTGTGAAGACTGTTGACTCTGTTGACGAAGCAATAGAACATATTAATACATATAACACAGGCCATTCAGAGTCAATAATTACTAAAGATTACAATAATGCCAACAGATTTCTTGATGAAATAGATGCTGCATGTGTATATGTAAATGCTTCTACAAGATTTTCTGATGGATTTGAATTCGGATTTGGTGCTGAGATTGGAATAAGTACGCAGAAGCTCCATGCAAGAGGTCCAATGGGGCTTAAGGCACTTACAACAACTAAGTATGTTATATATGGAGAGGGACAGATAAGGCAGTAAAATGTTTTATAAGTATTGGGTGTTTTTATGATTAGAAGAGATTTTGATTTGGAAGAAATGAAATACTTCCTTAATCTTGTTGAATTAAGTACAGATGATTACCTGTATATATTTGATTTTACTAATGACAGAGCTATATATTCCAAATCAATTACAGATGTATTTCCATTTGCATCCAATGCATTTGAAAATGCTACAGCCCAATTAAAAGCGGTTGTTCATCCTGATGACATTGATATGCTTATGGAAGATCTTCAGGAAGGTTTTAATGGCAGAAGAAAAGAACACAATCTTGAATACAGATGGAAAACAGTTGATGGCACATATGTTGCCATAAGCTGCCGGGGGCAGTATGTCATAAGCCAAGGCATAAAGTACCTTATAGGAAGAATATCTGAGATAGGAAAGCAGAGCAGATTTGATAATAACACGGGACTTTACAGAGAAGTAGTTCTTGAAAACGTGTACAATGAGTATTGCAAAGTCAGACATTCAAGAGGTTTCCTCATGCTTGTCGGAGTTGATAATTTTAAGGAACTTAATGAAAAATATGGTGCTAAGACAGGTGATGAAGTACTTAATATTCTTACGGATGCAATCAGAAGATATATAGATACTCCGCTCAGAATATTCAGAATGCCAGGTGATGAATGTGCTATATTTATGCCATATACAATCGAGGATAATATTGAGCAGGCTAAGAATTTATATAAGAGAATCAGAAACAGGATTGACAGGGTGATAGAACATAGAAAGTATGATATATTCTTTACTATATCTGCGGGAACTGCTGAATTTGATACGGAAAGAGACAGCTTTAATGACTTATTAAAAAATGCTAAATTCTCGCTTCATGCTGCCAAATTAAATGGTAAGAACCGCTGTGAAATATTTGATTCTGTCAATTATATAGAATATATTAAGAAACTTGGTATACAGGATGAACTTCGCAGATGTATAAGCGAAGGTTTTGAAGGCTTTGAGTTGTATTTTCAGCCTATATATAATCCACAGAATGATAGGCTGTCAGGAGCTGAGGCACTTATAAGGTGGAATTGTTCAAAGTATGGCTTTATGGGACCGGACAAGTTTATTCCACTATTGGAGGAAAGCGCACTTATTATTCCACTTGGAAGATGGATAATTGATTCGGCTGCCAAAGCATGCAACAGATGGATTACCAATATTCCAGACTTTGTAATGCATATTAATCTGTCTTTTGTACAGATTGTCAAAAGTAATATAATTAAAGATGTATTGGAGTATATTGGAAGGTATAGTGCAGCCAATAATCATTATGTATTTGAGATAACTGAAACAATTGAGATGGACCGGATTCCGGCAGTTGAGCGGGTATTTAAAGAATTTATAAAGAATGATTTCAGACTTGCTATTGATGATTTTGGAACGGGATATTCCAACTATGGATATATGCGTGACAAAATATTTGATATAGTTAAGGTTGACAGGTCATTTATAACTGACATAGATAAACAGAGAAATAATTATCTTATGGTCAGTTTTATAGTTAAGATGGCACATGAGATGGGATTGCATGTGTGTATTGAGGGTGTTGAGACAAAGGAAGAGCTTTCGTGTGTCAGGGAACTTGGCGCAGATTATATTCAGGGATACTATTATGGTAAGCCTGTATGCGTTGCTGATTTTGAAGAACAGCATTTGAAAAAGCTCATATTAGGATAAGTATAGAATGGAGAAATGTAGATAATGCAGGAAGTTAATAACACCAGTGCACTTGAAGAACAGCTTTATTATATTGGAGAATGTAAGAAGTTTTTGGAAAAGAAAACAAAAGAAATAGGCAGACCATTGTATGCATGTGTACACACATTTGGATGCCAGATGAATGCAAGGGATTCGGAGAAGCTTCTCGGTGTACTTAAAGAGATTGGATATCTTGAGACAGAGGACGAGGATAAGTCAGATTTTGTTATATATAATACATGTACTGTAAGAGAGAATGCCAACCTTAAGGTTTATGGACGTCTCGGACATCTTAAGAATGTCAAAAGAAAGAATCCGCATATGCTTATTGCAATGTGTGGCTGTATGATGCAGGAACCTGATGTGGTCGAGAAGATAAGAGATTCTTATAAGTTTGTTGATATTGTTTTTGGAACTTTTAACATATATGCAATGGCAAAGCTTATATATAACAGAATTACATCAGGAAGCCAGGTTATTGATATATGGGAAAAGACAAAGGATATTGTTGAGGAGCTTCCTACAGAAAGAAAGTTTCCATTCAAATCAGGTGTTAATATTATGTATGGTTGTAATAACTTCTGTACATACTGCATCGTTCCTTATGTCAGAGGAAGAGAGATAAGCCGGGAGCCTAAGGATATCATTATGGAGATTGAGAGGCTTGTGAAGGATGGCGTCAAGGAAGTTATGCTTCTTGGACAAAATGTTGATTCTTATGGAAAGACACTTGACAATCCTGTATCATTTGCGCAGCTTCTAAGAGAGATTGATAAGATAGAGGGACTTGAAAGAATCAGATTCATGACCCCTCATCCAAAGGATATAGAAGAGGAGACACTTGAAGTTATAAGGGATTCAAAGAAAATATGCAATCATATACATTTTCCACTTCAGTCAGGAAGCTCAAGGCTTCTTAAACTGATGAACAGAAAGTATACTAAAGAGCATTACTTAGAGCAGGTTGAGATGATAAGAAGAATACTGCCCGATGTTTCTATTACAACTGATATTATTGTTGGGTTTCCAGGAGAGACAGAGGAAGATTTCGAGGATACTATTGATGTTGTAAAGAAAGCAAAGTTTGATAGCGCATATACATTTATTTATTCAAAAAGAACGGGTACTCCTGCTGCCAGAATGGAGAATCAGGTGCCTGAGAATGTTGTTAAGGACAGATTTAACAGACTGCTTGCAACTGTCAATGAAGTATCTCATGAACATATCAGGAGATACGAAGGCATGGATATGAAGGTGCTTGTTGAGGGTAAAGATGACCATGAAGAAGGATTTGTTACAGGCAGAATGACTAACAATATTCTTGTACATTTCGCAGGAGATGAATCACTTATCGGACAGATTGTGACAGTACATCTTGACGAATGCAAGGGATTTTACTATATGGGAAGACTTATAGAGAATTAATCAGGGAGTAATATAATGGCAGAGTATTCACCAATGATGCAGCATTATCTTGCTACTAAAGCAGAGTACAAGGACTGCATACTTTTTTACAGACTTGGAGATTTCTATGAAATGTTTTTTGATGACGCTTTGGTTGTCTCTAAGGAACTGGAACTTACATTAACAGGAAAAGACTGCGGACAGGAGGAACGTGCGCCAATGTGCGGCGTTCCTTTTCATGCGGCAGAAACTTATATTAACAGGCTTGTTTCTAATGGACACAAGGTTGCAATATGTGAACAGATGGAAGATCCGAAACAGGCAAAAGGTATTGTCAAAAGAGAGGTTATAAAGGTTGTAACACCAGGAACTAACTTAAACAGCCAGGCACTTGATGAGACTAAGAACAATTATCTTATGAGTATTGTTTATCTTGGTGATGTGCTAGGTGTTGCTATTGCAGATTATTCAACAGGTGACTTTTTTGTAACTGAGATTGAGACAGGTGCGGAGCTTATTGACGAAATTAATAAGTTTGTTCCTTCAGAGATAATACTTAACGAGTATTTTGCAATGAGTGGAATTGATCTTACATTTATATCTGAAAAGCTTTCTGTATCAGTGTCAACACTTGAGAACTGGTATTTTGATGATGATTCATGCAAGGCAAAGCTGAAAGAACATTTTCATGTAAATATGCTGGACGGACTTGGAATCAAGGACTATCCGGTAGGAATTGATGCTGCGGGAGCACTTCTTATATATCTTACCCAGACACAGAAAAGTGACATGTCTCATATAACAAGCATTGTGCCTTACACAACAGGTAAATATATGCTTATAGACAGTTCATCAAGACGAAATCTTGAGCTTGTTGAGACTATGCGTGAAAAGCAGAAAAAAGGCTCGCTTTTGTGGGTACTTGATAAGACCAAGACTGCAATGGGTGCAAGAGCGTTAAGAAATCTCGTGCTGCAGCCACTTATTAACAGAGATGAGATCATAAGAAGACAGGATGCGATAGAGGAGCTTTCTGATAATGCAATTGACAGGGAAGAGATTCGTGAATATCTTGGCCCTATATATGACCTTGAGCGAATCATGACTAAGATTAGTTGTAAGTCGGCTAATCCAAGAGATTTAATTGCATTTAAGAATTCCCTGGAGATGATACCTCACATTAAGAATCAGATAGGACATTTTAAGCGTGATGTATTCAGACAGTGCTTTGAGCAGATGGACGACTTAAAAGACTTATATAATCTTGTTGACACTGCAATTATAGATGATCCTCCGATTACAATGCGTGATGGCGGAATGATAAAGGACGGCTTTTCAGCAGAGGCTGATGAGCTTCGTAATGCCAAGATTAAAGGAAAAGAATGGCTTGCAGAGCTTGAAAGCAGGGAGAAAGAAAAGACAGGAATTAAGAATCTCAAAGTTAAGTATAACAAGGTATTCGGATATTACCTGGAGGTTACTAATTCATTTAAAAACCTTGTTCCTGCTGAATGGGTACGAAAGCAGACTCTTACCGGTTCTGAAAGATACACTACAGATGAGTTAAAGCATCTTGAAGATATTATTCTTGGCGCAGAGGATAAGCTGTACTCACTCGAATATGATTTATTCTGTGAAGTCAGGGAGCGCATAGCGGCAGAGGTTGTAAGAATACAGAACACTGCCAAGGCTGTTGCAATGATTGATGTGTATGCTTCACTTTCTGTTGTTGCAACACAGAATAATTTCGTAAGACCTAAGATTAATGAAAAAGGTATTATAGATATTAAGAACGGCAGACACCCTGTAGTTGAGAAGATGATTTCTAATGATATGTTCATTGCCAATGATACTTATCTTGACAATGGAATGAACAGAATTTCAATTATCACAGGTCCTAATATGGCTGGTAAATCTACATATATGAGACAGACGGCACTTATTGTGCTTATGGCACAGACAGGCTCTTTCGTTCCAGCTGATTCAGCAAATATATGTATTGTTGACCGTATATTTACACGAGTCGGAGCATCTGATGACTTAGCTTCCGGGCAGTCAACTTTCATGGTTGAGATGACAGAGGTTGCCAATATCTTAAGAAATGCAACTCCTAAGAGTCTTATAATTCTTGATGAAATAGGAAGAGGAACAAGCACATTTGACGGATTGAGTATTGCATGGGCTGTTGTTGAGTATATTGCCAATACTAAATACTTAGGAGCCAAGACACTTTTTGCAACACATTATCATGAACTTACTGAATTAGAAGGAACTCTTGACGGAGTTAATAATTACTGTATTGCTGTCAAGGAAAACGGTGATGATATTGTTTTCTTAAGAAAGATTGTAAAAGGCGGTGCTGATAAGAGTTATGGTATTCAGGTTGCGAAGCTTGCAGGAGTACCTGATGTGGTTCTTAACAGGGCTAAGGAGCTTGTTGTGGACTTAAGTGATGCTGATATATCACAGAAAGCTAAGGATATTGCACAGTATTCAAAGAAACTTGACAAGATGAATGACAAGTACAGAAATGTTAATGACCTTGAAGTTAAGCAGATGTCTCTTTTTGATACTGTTAAGGATGATGATATAGTAACTGATATAATGAATCTTGATATAAGCAATATGACACCTATTGATGCACTGAATACGCTTTATAAGCTGCAGGGAAAAGCTAAGAACCGCTGGTAAAACAAGGAGACTAAATCCTCTGCTCCTGCAAGGGCAGTCGCATTTTGTTTCACAAAACAGGGAGGATTGTATGTCAATAACACTTTTAGACCAGAATACGATTAATAAGATTGCTGCAGGAGAGGTCGTCGAAAGACCTTCTTCTGTAGTTAAAGAACTTGTTGAAAATGCTATAGATGCCGGAGCAACTGCGATTACAGTTGAGATAAAGGAAGGTGGAATTTCATTTATCAGGGTTACTGATAATGGAAGTGGTATCAATAAAGATGAGATTGAGATAGCATTTAAAAGACATGCAACAAGTAAAATTAAATCAATTGAAGATCTTATGGCTGTTTCGTCTCTGGGCTTCAGAGGTGAGGCACTAGCGAGTATAGCTGCTGTATCACAGGTTGAACTTATTACCAAGACTGCTGACAGTCTGAGTGGTGTGCGTTATACAATTGATGGCGGAGTACCAGGTGAAGTGGCAGAAATAGGCGCTCCGGAGGGAACTACATTTATTGTAAGAAATCTTTTCTATAATACTCCTGTTAGAAGAAAGTTCTTAAAGACAGCGACTACCGAGGGAGGATATATTGGTTCGCTTGTGGAATATCTGGCACTTTCGCATCCTGATATTTCGTTCAGGTTCATAAGTAATAACCAGAATAAGCTGCATACATCGGGTAATATGAATCTTAAAGATATAATATATAATGTGTATGGCAGGGATATAACTAATAATCTGTATGAAATCAGCGGCAAGTCGCAGGATATTGAGGCTTCTGGTTTTATTGGCAAGCCTATGGTTGTCCGCGGAAACAGGACATATGAGAATTATTATATCAACGGCAGATATATCAAGAGCAGTATTATAACTAAGGCTATAGAGGATGCCTATAAGGCTTTATAATGCCACATAATTATCCGTTCAGTGCGATACATTTTAAGATTAATCCCGCAATTATTGATGTAAATGTACATCCAACAAAGATGGAACTGCGATTCTCGAACAATGAATATATATATAATTTTGTATATGATACATGTTTAAAAGCCCTTAATTCAAAGGAGCTTATAGCAGAAGTTTCTGTGCCTGACCCTGTTGCAGTTAAAATGCAGGAAGCACCTGTTGTAAAAAACGTTATGCCAGATATTAAGCTGCCAGAGAAGAATGTTTCGGATAGTATGCCATGTAAGACAGACACAAAATCTGCAGAGTCTGCAAATGCAGAAATTAAGCCGAAAAGACTTCCGGAGCCATTTGAAATTAAGGGTTCTCTGCAGATGGTTAAAGAAGATAAAGTAAGATATGAAGCTGTGACAAAATCTGAACCACCAAAGCAGATGAACCTTTTTGAGAATAAGCTTCTTGATGAAAACAGCCGTAACAAATACAGAATCATAGGACAGCTGTTTGATACCTACTGGCTCATTGAATTTGAAGATAAGTTCTATATGATGGATCAGCATGCAGCACATGAAAAGGTGCTTTATGAAAGAACAATGAATAAGCTTCATAATAAGACAATAGGAACTCAGATGATTCTTCCACCGATTGTATTGTCACTTAATATGCATGAGGAAGAAATATACAAGGCTAATCAGGATATATTTAAAAGATTAGGATATGAGATAGAAGAATTCGGCGGTAATGAATATAAGGTTACAGGAATTCCTGCCGGACTTCCTAAAATGGATTACAAACAGCTCCTTATTGATGTTCTGGATGGACTTTCTGAAGAAAGTGCCGGAAAAGATCCTGATATTATCACTGAAAAGGTTGCAAGTATGTCGTGTAAAGCGGCTGTAAAGGGCAATAACAGACTGTCATTTAATGAAGCATTTGAACTGATGGACGAGCTTATGAAGGCAGAAAATCCATATAACTGTCCACACGGCAGACCAACGCTTATTATGATGAGCAAATATGAGATAGAAAAGAAATTTAAACGAATAGTATAGAGGCTGATATGAAAAAAGAACCTTTAATAATACTTACAGGTCCGACAGCAGTTGGAAAGACAGAGCTTTCCATTGCACTTGCAAAGGCGGTAAACGGTGAGATAATAAGTGCCGATTCCATGCAGGTGTACAGATATATGGATATCGGAACTGCCAAGATAACAAAAGAAGAGATGCAGGGTGTTAAGCATTATCTTGTTGATGAGATTGAGCCGACAGAGGGCTTTGATGTGGCAAGATTCAAGACTATGGCTGTAGATGCAATACAAAAAATCCGTGAGAACGGTCATATTCCTGTAGTTGTTGGCGGTACAGGATTTTATATTCAGGCACTTTTATATGATTCTACATTTGAAGATGATGAAAGTGATTATGAATACAGGGATTACCTTCAGGGGATTGCTGATACCAAGGGCGCAGAGGTGCTTCACGATATGTTAAAGGAAGCTGACCCTGAATCTGCAGAGGCAATTCATGCCAATAATGTCAAAAGAGTTATCCGTGCACTTGAATTTTATAAGACGACAGGCAGGAAGATATCAGAACATAATAACGAGCAGAGAGCTAAAGAGTCGCCTTATAATTTCTGCTACTTTGTCCTTAATGATAAAAGAGAAATTTTATATGACAGAATAAACAGGCGTGTTGATATAATGTTTGACAATGGACTGCTTGATGAGGTAAAACATTTGTCGGACATGGGGCTTGTAAAGGACGATGTTGCCATGCAGGGGATTGGATATAAAGAGGTATTCGATTATCTTGAAGGCAGATGTGATGAGGCTGGTCTTAGAGAAATGATTAAGCAGGATACAAGACATTTTGCAAAAAGACAGCTTACATGGTTTAGAAGAGAACCGTCGGTTACATGGGTGGATTTTTCCCAGATACGAAGAGAAGATGCACTTTCGTATATGCTTGAACAACTAAAAGAAAAGGAAATTATATGATTATGAGAGAAATGTATAAGAATATGGGAATCTGTGATGAAGTATATGATTACTGCGATAATATAATTAAGTCGCTTCATGACAGATTTGAAGAGATAGACAAGAATGCAGAATATAACCAGATGAAGGTTATAAAGGCAATGCAGGATAATAAGGTTGCTGAGATGCATTTATCAGGAACAACAGGTTATGGTTATAACGATGATGGAAGAGATACTCTTGAGAAAGTATATTCAGATATATTCAAGACAGAGGATGCACTTGTAAGACCACAGATTATCTGCGGAACTCATGCGTTAAATGTAGCTTTATCATCTAACTTAAGACCGGGTGATGAGCTTTTGTCGCCTGTTGGAAAGCCATATGATACAATGGATGAAATTATCGGTATCAGACCTTCTAAGGGAAGTCTTGCAGAATATGGAATTACATATGCACAGGTTGACCTGCTGCCAGACGGAGGCTTTGATTATGACGGAATTAAGAATGCAATCAATGAAAGAACAAAGCTTGTTACAATCCAGCGTTCTAAGGGATATGCTTCAAGACCTACACTTTCAGTTGAAAGAATTGGAGAACTTATAAGTTTTATCAAGGGAATCAAGCCAGATGTTATATGCATGGTTGATAACTGCTACGGTGAATTTGTTGAAAGAATTGAGCCTTCAGAGGTTGGGGCAGATATGATAGTTGGTTCGCTTATAAAGAATCCTGGTGGCGGACTTGCTCCATGCGGAGGTTATATAGCAGGAAAGAAAGAATGTGTTGAGCAGGCGGCTTACAGATTGTCTTCACCGGGGCTTGGGAAAGAAGTCGGTGCAACACTCGGTGTAAACCAGAGCTTTTATCAGGGGCTTTTCTTATCACCTGTAGTTGTTGCCGGTGCACTTAAAGGTGCTATATTTGCTGCAAATGTATACGAAAAGGCAGGCTTTGTAGTAAGACCTGATGGAAGTGAGCCAAGATATGATATTATTCAGGCAGTTGAGCTTGGAAGTGCAGACGGGCTTCTTGCTTTCTGTAAAGGAATCCAGGCGGCAGCACCTGTTGACAGCTTTGTTACACCAGAACCATGGCCGATGCCAGGATATGATTCAGACGTTATCATGGCTGCCGGAGCTTTCGTTCAAGGCTCATCAATAGAACTTTCTGCGGATGGCCCATTAAAAGAACCTTATTCAGTATTCTTCCAGGGAGGCCTTACATGGTATCATGCAAAGCTTGGAATTATGATGAGTGTTCAGAAAATGTTTGAAAAAGACCTTATAAAGCTTTGATTGAATTAATATTTGTGTTATAATGCATTGGAGTATGGATTTTTCCGTACTCCAATTTATGATTAAAGGGTGAAATCTATGAGTAACATTTCTAAATATAAGAACGGCTGGCTTTTATGGCTATTCATTCTGATAGGCATTGTGCTTGGCGGTCTTATTGCAGAACTTACTGCCGGTGTACATACATTAAGCTGGCTGTCTTATGGACAGAGTTTTGGTCTTAACAGTCCACTGGTATTAGATCTTGGGGTACTTGTATTAACATTTGCACTCCAGATTAAGATTACTATTGCCAGTATAATAGGCGTTATACTTGCAATTATTATTTACAGATTTATTTAATCTGACTGCTGTTTAATTTATGGTATATGAGAATATAATAACAGGTGTAGAAGATGATAAGCTTCTTCCTTATGAGAAATGCCTTGAATATGGGGCAACAGCGCTGGATAATGCGGAGCTGTTAGCTGCCATTATCAGAACCGGAACGAACGGATTAAGTTCTATCGAACTTGCTGAAAAGTTACTGGAGAGTGCTGGTAATCTTAACGGACTTTATAATATGTCTGTTCAGGAACTTATGCAGATTAAAGGCATAGGAAAGGCTAAAGCTGTGCAGATATGCTGTATACTTGAGCTTTCAAGGCGTATTGCCAAGCAGAAGGCAAGAGAAAAATTAGATTTTTCCAATGCAGAGACAATAGCAGGGTATTATATGGAAGACATGAGACATCTTGAGAAAGAACATCTTATACTTGTTATGCTTGATAACAGATGCTGTCTTATAAGAGATAAGGTGCTTTCTGTAGGAACTTCCACTGGTTCAATGGTTTCGGTAAGAGAGATATTTAAAGAAGCACTTGATAACAGGGCAGCTTCAATAGTTCTTCTTCATAACCATCCTTCAGGCAATCCTTCTCCGAGCAGGGAAGATATGAAGGTTACAAGGAATGTGGCAGAAGCAGGGAAGATTGTAGGGATTGAGCTGCTGGACCATATTGTTATAGGAGATAATTCTTATTTCAGTTTTAAACAAATGCAATATATTAATTAACAATTAAGAAAGGAAGTAAGATATGGGTAACGCATACGGAATTGATATAGGCACAAGTAATTTCAAAATGTGCTGCAGTGACAAAGATAAGATACTTAATGAGAAGAATATTATAGCTATTGCTAATAAAACAGAGCTTTTAGCTTTTGGAGATGAAGCATATGAGATGTATGAGAAAGCTCCTGAGCATATAGAGGTTTCTTTCCCTGTAAAGTTTGGTGTTATAGCAGATATTGAGAATATGCAGACACTTCTTTTTAGTTTCTTTAATAAGATTAATGAAGGAAAGAAGATTACAGGTTCAGATTTCTATATTGCTGTACCTACAGATGTAACAGAAGTAGAGAAGAGAGCCTTTTATGAACTTGTGGTTGATTCAAAGGTAAAGGCTAAGAATGTTTTTGTAGTTGATAAGCCTGTTGCAGATGCAATTGGTGCAGGTCTTGATGTAACCAAGTCTAAAGGTATCATGATTGTTAATATCGGCGCTGAGACAACAGAAATTTCTGTACTTTCTTTAGGAGGAATCGTTATAAGCAAGGCTGTTAAGATTGGTGGTAATAAGCTTGATGACTGCATTATAAGCAACGTAAGAAAAGCCTATAATCTTGTTATTGGAAGCAAGACTGCTGAGAATTTAAAGAAACAGTTAGGAAGTGCTGTTCCTGTATCAGAAAGCTTTGCACCTGGTTTTGGAAGAAATGTTTTATCAGGACTGCCTGTAAGTGTTGATATATCTTCTGATATTATATATCAGGCAATAATTGATTCATTACATTCGATTATGGATGCAATTAAAGTTATTCTTGAGAGAACTCCGCCAGAACTTGCGGCAGATATTATTAAAGATGGTGTTTATTTTACAGGAGGAACATCTCAGATTAATAATCTTGAGAAATTTATTAAGGATGAGACTAATCTTAATGTCAACATTGTGGAACATCCTGCAGAAAGCGTTGTAAGAGGTCTTATGGGAGTTGTATCTAATCCTGAATTTGCCAAGGTTGCATATACTCCAACAGAGAAAAATTTTGATTAAGGGCAGGTTTTAGAATGAGAAAGAAAATTTCTTCATTTATGACTTCGAAGAATATTCTCATTGCACTTACGGTTCTGTGCTGCTTCTTTATTGGAACAAGCTTTTTTACAGATACGCTTACCAAGCCTCTTAAAAAATGTGTTTCAATGATTGTTGTTCCGGTACAGAAAGGTATGAACAATATAGGCTTCTGGGTTTATGACAAATACCAGACGCTTCAGGAAATATCAGTTGTTCTTGATGAGAATAAGAATCTTCAGAGTCAGATTGATGAGCTTACAGAAGAAAATAATCAGTTAAAGCAGGATTCATATGAACTTAACAGGCTCCGTGAGCTGTATGAGCTTGACCAGCAGTATGCAGGCTATTCTAAAGTCGGAGCAAGAGTAATTGAAGTTACAACAGATAACTGGCATTCTTCATTCAAGATTGATAAAGGTACAGATGATGGGCTTAAAGTTGATATGAATGTTATTGCAAGTGGTGGTCTTGTAGGTATTATTTCTGAAACAGGAAGTAATTATTCTATTGTCAAGACAATCACAGAGAATAACAGTAATGTGAGCGGAATGCTTATAGATACTAATGAAACATGTATAGTTCAAGGTGATATTGAACTTATGGATACAGGAATGATACGTGTTTCACATTTTAAAAGTGATGTTATTGTCAGAAATGGTGATAAAGTAGTTACATCCAATATAAGTGATAAATATCTTCAGGGAATTCTGATTGGATATGTTAAGGATGTTAAGCTGGATTCTAACAATCTTACCCAGTCTGGATATATTGTTCCCGCAGTTGATTTTAATAATCTGCAGGAGGTATTAGTCATAACCCAGCTTAAAGAATAAGTGTTTAGGACTATTTATTATGAAAAGAAAGATAACAGAATTGATTATTATATTGTTTTTCTATCTCATGCAGGTTTCTGTTGCAAGAGTTATTTCAATTGCTAATATTTCGCCTAACTGGCTTATTATTCTTCCAGTATTTTTTGGGTTTTTCTGTGGAAAAAATGATGGAATGTTTGCTGGATTTTTTGCAGGAATTATGTATGATTTGTTTTATTCCGGATTATTCGGATTTACAGCACTTATTTTTATTTACATAGGATATTTTTCAGGCTTTTTTTATCAGAAGTACGAGGTGAGAGAAATTCTTATCCCTCTTGCACTTGTGATAACTGCTGATTTCGGATATGGATTTATATCATATATTGGTAATTTCCTGCTTCATAACAGACTTAATGTAGGATTTTTCATGTCGAGATTTATTTTGCCGGAAGTTGTATATACAGCACTGGTTTCTCTTATTATATATCATCCTATACATTATTTCTGTACGATAACGGAGCCAGGAAGAGAGAGAAAAAAGAAGGGTAAGATTGATGAAGGAAGTATTTGATTATATTGTAAGTCTTCTCAAATCCAGAATTTTTCCTATGATTCTTGTGTTTATTGTTCTGATTTCTGTTCTTGTTCACAGATTATTTGTTCTTCAGATAATAAAGGGAGATTCATATGTTGAAGACTTATCAAGCTCTATACAGAAAGATATGAGTGTTGCGGCTGCCAGAGGCCGTATCTATGACCGTAACGGTGTTCTTCTTGCTTACAATGATCTGTCATACGCAGTCAAGATAAGCGACTCTGGAAGATATTCAGATAACGCAACTAAGAATACAACTATTAATAATTCTATTAACAAGACATTAGATATTATAGAAAATCATGGAGATACATATTCTAATGATTTTCCTATTATCTATAATAATGGACAGTTCTCATATAATGTTGAGGGTACATCGCTTTTAAGATTTTTAAGAGATTCTTATGGAACTGAGTCGATAGCAGCACTTTCTGACGAACAGAAGGCTACATCAGCAGAGAATATGTTCAAGTACCTTTGCAAGACTTATGAGGTTAATTATGATGAATTTGGAATAGAACATTCTCTTATGATTGTTAATCTAAGAAGATATATGGCTGCCAATTCGTATAACAGATATCTTACATTTATTATTGCAAATGAAGTATCGGATGAAACTGTTGCAGCTATACTGGAAAACAGTGATGGTCTTGTTGGTGTTACTGTGGAAGAGCAGTATATAAGAAGATATGTTGATAGTGTATATTGCTCACAAATACTTGGATATACTGGAACAGTCTCTAATTCAGAATTAGAGGAGCTTGGCGACGGATATGAAAGTAATGATGTTGTTGGTAAATCAGGAATTGAAAAGAGCATGGAGAATGAGTTATCCGGAGTAAAGGGTGAGAAATCGGTATATGTTGATACTGTAGGAAGAGTTACAGAGGTGCTTGATCAGGAAGATCCACAGGCTGGACATGATGTATATCTTACAATAGATATTAACCTTCAGAAATCAATATATAATGCAATAGAAGATGAGATAACCGATATATTCATGAAATATTTCACACCTGGAAGCAATAAGATAACTTATAATGGTTCTGGTGATGTTGATACTATATATATAACAGCACAGGAAGTATATTTTGCACTTATTGATAATAATCTGGTTTCATTAAAAGAAATTGAAGAACAGAATACACCTAATGAAGCTGAGATTTACAGTCAGTTTGAGACAAAAAAGGCACAGACTTTATCATGGTTGGATAGTGAGCTTAAATCTGGTAACACTGCTTATGGAAAACTTTCAGAGGAACAGCAGTTGTATATCTGGTATATATATGACCTTTTAAGAAGTGAGAATATATTCAGTCTGGCTAATGTTGATACAAGCGACAGTGTTTATTATGACTGGGTATACGGGGATTCGACAAGTCTCTCACAGCTTTTGACGTATGGTATATCTAAGAACTGGATAGATATGTCATCTCTTACATCAGAGAAGTATACAAGTCTTCAGGAGTCATATGATGCACTTGTTGATTATATTATTTCAGCACTTGATTCTGATACAGCATTTTTTAAGAAAATGTACAAATATATGATTAATGCTGGAAGTATTTCAGGAAGACAGGTGTGTATGCTTCTTTATGAACAGGGCGTTCTTGATATGAATGCAGATGATTCACGTTATCAATCTCTTTCATCAGGAAGCATGGGAGCATATGAATTTATGTCATATGTTATCTCTAATAAGATTATTACTGTTGGACAGCTTGCACTTAAACCATGCTCAGGCTCAGCAGTTGTTACTAATCCTAATAATGGCGATATTCTGGCACTTGTTTCATATCCAAGTTATGATAATAACAAGTTGTCAGGAACAGTAGATGCAAAGTATTACAGTTCACTTGTTACTGATAATGCAAGTCCACTGCTTAACAGGGCAACGCAGTCTTTTATAGCCCCAGGTTCTACTTATAAGCCATGTACAATTATTGCAGGTATTGATAGTGGGATAATTTCTTCATCTACAACATTTAACTGCTCTGGTGTGTTTGATAAGGTTACACCATCCCCTAGATGTTGGCAGAAATGGGGACATGGAAGTGAGACACCTGTAACTGCCATAAGAGATTCATGTAATGTTTATATGTATAATGTTGGATACAATCTTGCATGTAGCAAGAATGGTTCGTATAATAGCACTTATGGTACTAACATATTAAAGAAGTATTCTGATATGCTTGGTCTTTCAACAAAGACCGGTATAGAGATAGAAGAGGGTACTCCGGGAGCATCTTCGCAGAATGCCATTGCATCTGCAATTGGTCAGGGTAACCACAGATACAGTACTCTTAATCTTGCCAGATATGTTACTACACTAGCAACATCAGGCACATGTTACAATCTTACGCTTATTGATAAGATAACTGATTATGATGGCAATGTTATTATGGAAAATCATGCTGAGGTTAATAATCAGGTGGAGCTGAGTTCTGATATATGGAATACCATTCATACAGGAATGAATCTTGCTGCTGGAACGTATTCAGCATTTTTACCATTAAAGATGCCAATTGCAGCTAAGACTGGTACTGCACAGGAAAGAACAACAGATCCTGACCATGCTACATTAATATCATATGCGCCATATGATAATCCACAATACTGTATGGCAGTGCGTATTCAGAATGGTTATGCTTCAGGTAATGCTGTAACACTAGGTTCGGAGATTTACAAAATGCTTTTTAATATTAATGATTAATATTGTTTAATGATTTACTAAAGAAATAACTAATATGAGATGAGAGGTGAATGTTTTGGATAATTCGGTAATAATCAAAGGAAGTAATAGTGGAATTACAGTATTTCTTGATAGTGAAATGGCTTTTGAGGATTTATTAGAAAGTGTTTCTGAAAAGTTCAAGAGTGCGTCAAAGTTTTTTAATAATGCTAATATGGCGATTTCTTTTGATGGAAGAGATTTATCTGCAGAAGAAGAAAAGAAAATACTTAATATTATATCGGATGTATCTGACCTTAATATTGTATGCGTTCTTGATGAGAATAATGACATGAAAACTGTATATGAAGAAGCTGTTAAGAAAGCTATCGCCAGTACGGAGGTCCAGGTGCCGGAACCAGCTTTACAGCCGGTAAGCCAGACAGTGTCAGATTCAAGAACATCATGTATGTTCTACAAAGGGACACTTCGTTCAGGTCAGGTATTTGAAGCTGACGGAAGTGTTGTTGTATTAGGCGATGTTAATCCGGGAGGAAAAGTTGTTGCCAAGGGAAGTGTTATAGTACTTGGAAGTCTTAAAGGTAATATATTTGCAGGTGTCGATGGCAACGAGAATGCATTTGTTGTTGCACTTGAAATGAGTCCTATGCAGATTAAAATTGGAGATATTATTGCAAGAAGCTCAGATTCAGGAACTAAAGCTACAAAGGGCAGAGGTAAAGTTAAGGTTGTAGAACCTAAGATTGCTTATGTCTATGACCAGAATATATATATCGAAGATTTAGAGCAGAATGCACTGGATGATATATGCTTAGATTAATTTAATATGTTTTTATACTGTTTTAAAAAAAATAGTTGATTTAACAGAAAAAATCTCGCATAATTAATATATTGCGATTTATTATGAATTATTAATGGAGGTTTAATATGAGTGAAGTTATAGTTGTAACATCAGGAAAGGGTGGTGTAGGTAAGACTACAACAACAGCTAATATTGGTACAGGTCTTGCCAAACTTGGAAAGAAGGTCGTTATGATTGATACAGATACAGGCCTTAGAAATCTTGATGTTGTATTAGGACTCGAAAACCGTATTGTATATAATCTTGTTGATGTTGTTGAAGGTAATTGCAGATTAAAGCAGGCAATGATTGCAGATAAGAGATGTCCTAAGCTGTTTCTTTTACCAACTGCACAGACAAGAGATAAGTCGGCAGTGACACCAGAGCAGATGGTTAAGGTTATTGATGAAATCAAGAATGATCCAGAAGGATTTGATTACATAATTCTTGACTGTCCGGCTGGTATTGAACAGGGATTCCAGAATGCTATCGCTGGTGCTGACAGAGCATTAGTTGTTACAACACCAGAAGTTTCAGCTATCAGAGATGCTGACAGAATTGTAGGTTTATTAGATGCACATGGTCTTCAGAATCATGAGGATTTAATTGTGAACAGAATCAGAATGGATATGGTAAACAGAGGCGAGATGATGTCAATTGATGATGTTAATGATATCTTACAGCTTAATGTTATTGGTGCTGTTCCAGATGATGAGAATATTGTTGTGGCTACTAACAAGGGACAGCCACTTGTTGGAGATGACTCTCTTGCAGGACAGGCTTATATGAATATCTGCCGCAGAATTACTGGTGAAGAGATTCCTTTTCTTGATCTTAATGGCAAAGGTGGTTTCTTTAAGAAACTTTCAGCATTTTTTAAGAGTGACAAGAAGAATTAATATATGTATGAGATAGGCATTATAACGCTTATTCAGGGAGGGATTAAATATGGGATTACTTGATTTATTTAAGAAAAAAGGTTCAAGTGATGTAGCAAAAGACAGATTAAAGTTATTACTTGTATCTGACAGAGCTAATTGTTCACCAGAGGTTATGGAAATGATTAAGAATGATATTATTAAAGTCATTTCTAAATATATGGAGATTGATACAGACGGACTTGATATTCAGATTACATCTACAGAGTCTGATACCAATAATGGTTCTGTACCAGCGATTTTTGCTAATATTCCAATTAAGGATATGAGAAATAGCGAAAAGTAATAAGGATTTTATTATGTTAAAAAAGTATAAGCTGCGTTCATACAATTTTATTTTGGTGTTTATTCTGATTATAACGTCAGTGTTTGCTCTGGCTGTAGTCAATAGTGCCAATAGTGCGTATACAATGAAACAGGGTGCTGGTATGGTTGTATCATTTGTAATAATGATTATTGTATCATTTATAGATTACAACTGGATTCTTAAGTATTTCTGGATATGGTATGGTGTTGTTACTGTCATGCTTATAGGTGTTCTTACTGTATTCGGTCATGGTTCTCATGGTGCAACGAGATGGTTTAAGATAGGACCAATACAGCTGCAGCCTTCAGAATTCTTAAAACTGGCACTTATATTACTAGTTGCAAAGCTTGTTGCCGCTAATAAAGAGAGACTTAATTCAATTAAGTTTCTTGCGTTAATAGCATGTTTAACATTATTTCCAATATTGTTAGTTGCTATGCAGCCTAACCTTTCAACGACAATACTTTTATGTATTATCGTTATTGCAATGCTTTATTGTGCCGGGGTAAGCTATAAGATATTTGGAATTGCGATATTAATTGCAGTTCCGGTTATATCAGCATTTTTGGTATATGTTGTATCAGTTGAACATCCAATACTTATAGAGGATTATCAGAGAAAGCGTATAGTTGACTTTATTGAAGGTAATAAGTCAGAAGAAGTAGATATGACTGATGCAGGAACATATCAGCAGGCATACGCTGTTCAGGCAATTGGTTCAGGTCAGCTTACAGGAAAAGGTCTTAATAATAATGATACATCTTCACTTAAGAATGCTGGATATATTGCTGAGGCTCAGAATGATTTTATATTTGCTGTTATTGGTGAAGAATTAGGCTTTACAGGTGGCTGTATTACAATTTTTTTATTGTTTCTGATTGTCTTAGAGTGTATAATAGTAGCCGTGAGAGCGAAGAACTTTGAAGGAAGGCTGATATGCTGCGGGGTTGCTATATATATAGGGTTCCAGACTTTTATTAATATAGGAGTTGTATCGTGGATATTACCTAATACGGGGGTTCCATTACCATTTTTAGCTGTGGTCTTACATCGCTTCTTACATTATTCACAGCTATGGGAATTGTACTCAATGTCAGTCTTCAGCGTAATGTTGAAAGAGATGATGACATGTTTGCAGATGATTTTAGAGGATAACTTTTTGTTATACATTTTATTATACTTACATTAGGGGGAAACTTTAATGAACATCGGTTTAATAGCACATGATTCTAAGAAAAAGTTAATGCAGAATTTTTGTATCGCATATAAGGGGATTCTTAATAAGAATCAGCTTTTTGCGACAGGTACAACTGGAAGACTTATAGAGGAAGTTACTAATCTGTCAGTACATAAGTTTCTTGCTGGACATCTTGGCGGTGATCAGCAGTTATGTGCCCAGATAGAACATAATCAGATTGATCTTGTTATTTTCCTTAGAGAGGCAGAGAATCCGCTAGCGCATGAGCCGGATTCAGATAATATATGCAAGCTTTGTGATATGTATAATATTCCATTGGCAACTAATCTTGCAACAGCAGAGCTGCTTGTTAAGTCGCTTGAGCGAGGAGATATGGAATGGAGAGAAATTTATCAGTAGAATAATTAAAATTATAAAAGGTGATATTCTGCCACATAATAGTGGAAGAGTATCACCTTTTATTTATTGTCAATCTTTTCTTAATTTGACAATGTTTCTTGCAGAACGCTTGTTTTCTTCTACAATCTCTGCATAATGCTTCCGTGTAGTATTAACGTCCTTATGTCCTAAAACATCGGCAACAAGATATATATCCTGGCTTTCCTGATACAGACTAGTACCATAAGTGCTTCGAAGCTTATGAGGTGTAATATGCTTTACAGTTGTAACTGTCTGGGCATATTTTTTAACTAGAAGTTCAACGGATCGTACACATAGGCGCTTCTTTTTGGCTGATATGAATAGAGCATTTTCATGTCCTTCATCAGGCGTTAAATTCTTTCTTTCTTCAAAATAATTAAGTAGTGCTTCACGGACTTCATCACCAAAGTATACAAAGCTTTCAGAGCCACCTTTTCTTATAACTCTGATTCTGTCATTATCAAAATCGACATCATTAATATCTAATCCAACACATTCAGACACTCGTATACCTGTTCCAAGCATAAGTGTAAGAAGAGCCAGATCACGTGTTTTAAGCTTTTCATGGCTTTGGAGCTGTGTTTTGGTGAGTTTATTGCCAGATTCTACATTATCAAGAAATTCAGCTACTTCATTAGGTTCCATCCTTATAATAGCTTTTTCATGAATTTTAGGCATATCAACCTTTATAGTCGGATTGAAACTGATTATTTCATAACGGCAGTAATATTCATAAAAACGTCTTAATGCACATAATTTACGTTTGGCAGCACTTTCTGAATTAGTTATATCACGACCATTCTTTTTATAGAGCTTTACATGTCGTAAGTATCTGGTTATATCTGTACCATCTATTTTTTCTAAATCCTGTGGCTTAAAGTCTTTCATAGCATATGAACTGAACTTAGGTATGCATTCAATGAGAAATTCAAAGAAGCCTTTAATGTCCATTGCATAGGCAATCTTAGTTCTTGGCTGCTTATTAAATTCCAGACTGTCAAAATACTGCGTACAGAAATCCGGTAATATATCAAGTAATTCATTAAGCTTTTTCTTGTACTTGATGTTTTGTTGTTCTGTGTATGTTTTTTCAGCCATTAAGAATACCTCCATATATAAAAAATTACTAATCACTTCGTTAAACCTGACTTTAGCGAAGTGATTACTGTATGGATAATTATATTCTTCTATCTGTTATTTTGCAACTAATTTTCCTTGATAAAGTCTCTTATTAACTATATTGATATGAAATGCTTTCTGATATGACTTAATCTTGTTAAGCTCATTATCAGTTATAATTGATATACATGTTCCTGTGTTGCCATTACGTCCACATCGTCCGCATCTGTGAATATATTCCTTATTGTCCTCAGGAAGGTTTACATTGATTACTGTATCAATATTATCAATCTGAAGTCCTCTGGCTGCTATATCTGTTGCAATAAGAAGCTGAATCTTTCCACTTCTGAAATTCTCTATTGCAGCTTTCTTGGTTGAATTATCTTTATTACCGGCAATTGAAGCTACATTGTAATGATGATATTCTAGCTTCTGAAGGGATTCTTCCAAATCATACTTGGAATTAACGAATATAATTGCCTTCTCTGGTTTAACAGCTTTAATAATCTTTCTTAAAGTTTCAATTCGTTCCCTTCTGTCAGAAATGACGCTTATATGCTTGATTGTAGAAGGAATCTGGCTTGTATTACCAGAATTACTGTTAATATCAATGAATATTGGTTTGAAACACAAAGTATTAGTTCTTGTCTTCTTATCTACGCTTGCAGAGAATAAAAGAACCTGTGTGAACTTCATTAAAGACTTTCTTATTGCTTCTACATCCTGGATAAATGTCTTATCAAAGAGCTTGTCTGCCTCATCTAGAACAAGAGTCATAACCTCATGTACTTTAATCTTCCTGTTGCTTATGAGCTGATGTATGCGGTTAGGTGTTCCGATAATTATTGCAGGCTTATTAGATTTAATAGAATCAATCTGTCTAGATATATTCACATCTCCTATTAATGCAGCAGATGTAAATGTATTATCCATATGTGCAAATATATCTTTAAGTGTATTATTGACCTGTATTGCAAGTTCTGCTGTTGGAACAAGAACAACAGCCTGAATATTATGAGTATCTCTCTTTAATCTGTTAATAATCGGGATAAGATAAGCAAGTGTCTTACCTGTTCCTGTTGATGAACATGCTATAATGTCACGGTTGTCCATAATATGCTTATATGTCTGACGCTGTATTTCGGTCATATCGACGATTTTATTATCTGCAAGGTAATCTGATACACCATGAGAAATAGTCTCTATATCGCTGAATTTCATAGTCAATCTCCTTATGAATAAATTATTTAAATTTAGTTATATTTACAGCCATTTCGCTATCAATAAATTTTAACAAAAATGCAGTGAAAAGTCCAATATTAACTAGCTTTTCACTGCATGCGGGAAATGTATATGCAATTAGATATTATCTTACATCAGTTGAATAATAATATATTACAAGATTCTTACCTGAATGGATTGTGTCAGATGATAAATCATTCATCTGCATTATATTGTTAATATATGAAGTTGTATCTTCATTACCATTATTATATCTGTCAGCAAGTGACCATAATGTATCATTGTCTTCTACAGATACTGTTGTGTAATACTTATATGTTCGTGTTCTGTTCGAGTCATCAGAAGCCTTGACAATAATGCCTCCAATAGAAACGGCGAATATAAGAATTGAACATATAATAACCATTCTTAATGACTTGACAGTCATCTGTCTGTTTCTTCTGCGTCTGTCGCTTCTTTTCTTAGCTGCTGCTCTTCTATATATGTATTCTGAATTATTCATACGTAAAACCTCCAATCAAACAAGTGTTCTGTTGCTTATGAGTTGATTATATAATCAGAACATGCGTTTGTCAATAAAAATCGAACAAATTTTCCGAACATTTTTTCAGAAATTATGTTTGCACATAATGTATAAATGTGGTAAAATTATTTAAAAGAAATTAATGGAGGTTCGTAATATGGCATATGGCAGAATAACTCAGAAACAGTCTGAGATTCTTGAATATATTAAATCACAGATTCTTAACAAAGGATATCCACCATCAGTAAGGGATATATGTCAGGCAGTTAATCTTAAGTCTACATCATCTGTTCATGCACATCTTGAGTCTTTGGAGAAGAATGGATATATAAGAAGAGACCCGACTAAGTCGCGTACAATAGAGATAATTGATGATAACTTTAATCTTTCAAGGAGAGAGGTTGTTAATATCCCGTTATTAGGTCAGGTTGCCGCAGGACAGCCACTTCTTGCCGTTGAGAATATAACAGAGTACTTTCCTATCCCATCAGAATACATGCCAGGTGGAGAAGTATTCATGTTAAAGGTCAAGGGTGACAGCATGATTAATATGGGAATCTACGAAGGCGATCAGATAATAGTAAGAAAGCAGAATACAGCTTCTAATGGAGAAGTAATTGTTGCACTAGTAGATGATTCAGCAACAGTCAAGCGTTTTTACAAGGAGAACGGACACATAAGACTCCAGCCAGAGAACGATTTCATGGACCCAATCATCGTAGACGACTGCGAGATATTAGGTAAAGTAATAGGTCTCATCAGACTAGGTATAGATTAATTTTAATCCCTATGAAAATCCAGCCATAGATATATAAGAAATCCGATAACCAGCCATGAGAGCCTGGTGAGATGTCAAAGCAGCAAAACAAGCTTTCACGGTGTCCGGATTTAAATATATCTATAGCTGGATATATTTTTATATTATCACCAATTAACAACCTGTAATACATCGCAGCATCCCTGAGAATACGATGCCGGAGGTATATAGATAATCAGAACCGTTTGAGGACGCCGGCACTTGGTAAGCTGCTGCAGGCAGCGAACCTAGTACCGTTGCGTCCGAGACCGAGCGAAAGCGGGTTCTGATTATCTATATACCTCCGGCAGAGTTCCCTCCCGGGAAGCCACTTAAGCAGTAATTACAGGCTGTTAATATCAACCTCTTTACCATCACGCCATATACGTTCAATATTATAGAACGCTCTGTCATCCTCAGAGAATACATGAACAATAACATCCTTGTAATCAAGAAGAATCCATGAAGCTGTATTATAACCCTCAACCTTAGGATCATCATATCCAGCCTTGAACATTTCTTCTTCTACATTATCTACCATAGCCTGAATCTGGTTAGTATTGCTACCACTAGCAATAACGAAATAATCTGCAATAACAGATACATTGCTGATATCAATAACTCTGATATCTTCAGCCTTCTTATCCTGTAAGGCATCTATGATAACCTTTAACATATCCTTAGAATCTGTCATATCTTAATTCTCTCTTTCTTTAATAATCCCTTTGTAGTATTCGTAGGTATCAACGGTCTGTGTATCGATATTACGACCAGTTTTTCTTATATACGATAGGGTGTCGTCTAATATTACATAAGCCGCCATATCAATATCAGTGAATGCCATATGTCTTATGTCATCAAGATTGGCAGCTTTATTTCTGTAGGGTTCAATATAATCTGCAATGAATACAATCTTTTCTAATAAAGTCATTGCAGGCTTTCCTGTTGTATGCCATTGGATGGCAGAACATATTTCATCATCTTCAACATTGTACTTGTGTGCTGCATAATATGCACCAAGCTTTGAATGAAGCAGATAAGGACTTTCAAGCTCAATATCTGATATTGGAAGTCCAAATTGTTCACATTCAGCAATCTTTACATCATCAGGAACACATTTGGCACAATCATGAAGAAGACCTGCAATATACGCCTTGTTCATATCTGCACCATGACACATGGCAAGACAGGCACTTGCATTTGCAACACCAAGTGTATGCTGGTATCGCATGTTGTCTGTACGGAGTGCGTCTTTTACCTGTGTTCTTAATTGTTCAATATATTTGTTATCCATAATAGAACCTCTTAAACATAAAGTTTTCTGGACTTTATATACTCTTCTACTTCTTCGCCGACATCTTCTTTTACTGACAGACCCATTGAAACCTTCTTTCGTATATCAGTTGAACTGTAAGGGAGTTCCGGAACATCAATAAAATCAATAACCGCACCATATTTATCAGCAAGAAAATGTTTCTGATCTATAAGTACACTGGCTGAATTATTGTCCCTGTTAGCACATAAAAGATGACAATGGCTGCATATATACTCAGGATGATACCAGTCCTGAATATAAAGAAGAGAATCTGCACCTATTATAAAATATATTTTCTTATATGAATCATATATCTGTGCAAGTGTATCGGCTGTGTAGGTATTACCGGGACGGTCAGTTTCAATCGTAGAAAGTGACATGTAATCAAAAGGTTTAATTGCAAGCTTTACCATATTACAACGGTCAGTTGCACTTACAATGGGAGAATTATCTTTATAAGCAGGTGTGCCTGAAGGCATGAATAATATTTCATCTATATCAGACTGCTCGTAGGCACATCTGGCAATACCTGTGTGTCCTTTGTGGATTGGATTAAATGTCCCACCCATAATACCTATTATTTTGTCTGAATTAATCATGGTAAAATGATTTTTTTGTTGTCCTTAGATTCCTTGTAAAGAACGATTTTCTTTCCAATAACCTGAACAACCTGTGAGCGTGTTCTTTCTGCAACCATCTGTGCGATTTCTCTAGGGTCATCGGCACAGTTATTAAGAACACTTATTTTGATAAGTTCTCTTGCCTCAAGAGCTTCTGCAATAGCTGCAGTGTTCTCAGGAGTAAGACTATTCTTTCCAAACTGGAATATTGGATCCATTGTCATTGCAAGACCCTTTAAATAAGCTCTCTGTTTGCTTGTCATATATTCTCTCCTATTAATTATGCTTTATAGTAATCAAACTCAAGGTAATCACCAACGATAACTGTATCGCCTTCCTCAATTCCAAGCTTCTCAAGTTCATCAAGAACACCCGAGCGCTTCATGAATTTCTGGAAGAAATCAAATCCCTTTTCAGATTCAAGGTTAGTATAACCAAGCATTTTATCAATCTTTGGTCCGTTGACAACGTATACGCCATCTTCGTTAATAGAAACCTCAAAGCTGTCGTTAGGATTATCCATAAGCTCGTCGTAGTCAAATTCTTTCTCAAATAATACAGGTTCGTCCTTGAAGTTATCAAGCAGTGTTCTGACCGCGTATAACAGCTCTTTAACGCCCTGTCCTGTAACAGCTGATATAGGATATACTTTAATGCCTTCCGGCTCAAATGCGTCTCTTATAGCCTGTACAGGGTCACTGCCATCATCATATATAACGTCAATCTTATTAGCGGCAATAACCTGAGGTCTTTCAAGAAGCTTAGGATTATAATTCTCAAGCTCTTTGTTAATAGCCTTAATATCAGCTATAGGATCACGGCCTTCAGTTGAAGCTGCATCAACAATATGAATAATGACTTTAGTTCTCTCAATATGACGTAAGAACTGGTGACCAAGACCAACACCTTCGGATGCACCCTCAATAAGACCAGGAATATCAGCAATAACGAAACCTTTACCACCATCAAGATCAACAACACCAAGATTAGGATTAAGTGTTGTGAAATGATAATTGGCAATCTTAGGTCTTGCATTAGTTACTCTTGATAAAAATGTTGATTTACCAACATTAGGGAATCCTACAAGACCAACATCAGCAATAACCTTAAGTTCAAGACGAACCCATAATTCCTGCGCATCCTGTCCAGGCTGTGCATACTGTGGAGCCTGCATGGTAGATGTAGCATAGTTCATGTTACCTTTACCACCACGGCCACCTTTAAGAATAGTTTCCTGAAGGTTATCTCCAGACATATCTGCAATAACTTTACCGGATTCATCATCATATATAACAGTTCCTTCAGGCACTTTAATTATAAGGTCTTCACCATCTTTACCTGTGCATCTTCTCTTGCCGCCTTCTTCGCCGCTTTCAGCAATATATTTGCTGTTATGTCTGAAATCACCGAGTGTATTAAGCCCTTTATCGACCATAAAAATAATATCTCCGCCATGACCGCCATTGCCGCCATCAGGACCGCCAGCAGGAACATAAAGCTCTCTACGGAAGCTTACATGACCATCTCCACCCTTGCCGGATTTAATAAAAATGCGGACTCTGTCTGCAAACATAACCTTTCCTCCATTCTATATTTAAATTATGTTAACTGTTCGGATTAACATTCATAAATCAAGAAAAAAGCTCCAAATCCGAAGACTTGGAGCTAAAAAACAAATTAGTCGTTTGAAACAACAGGATAAACAGAAACCTGCTTTCTATCCTTGCCCTTTCTTTCGAACTTAACAGTTCCATCAACAAGTGCGAATAATGTATCATCGCCACCACGACCAACATTAACACCTGGATGAATCTTTGTTCCACGCTGTCTGTAAAGAATATTACCAGCTAAAACAAACTGTCCGTCAGCTCTCTTAGCGCCTAATCTCTTAGACTCTGAATCTCTACCATTCTTTGTAGAACCTACACCCTTTTTATGAGCGAATAACTGAAGATTCATATTTAACATAAGGTTACACCTCCTTAACACTAATTGATAAGTATTTCGGATTATCCTCAGCCACAGAACTAACACCTAATTCATATGACTTAAGTAAAATCGAAGTTTCCGGACTAACAGGCATAGCTATCTTAAAGATAACAATTCCTTCATCCTCATTAACTGACACATCAAACTTATCATCGGTAAAAGCCTCTATCGAATTAATAGTATTGATTGTCAGAACTGAAATAGCAGAACATATAATATCACTGCCGGATTCAGCATATCCTGCATGACCTGCAGAATAAAAACCTGTGATCTCTTTTTCAGAGTTCTTAAAAAAAGTTATATGAGTCATGAATAACACACCTCACAAACACCCATACAAAAATTAAGCATTAATCTTTTCAATCTTAACTTCTGTGTAAGCCTGTCTATGACCATTCTTCTTGTGATATCCAGTCTTTCTCTTGTACTTGTAAACGATAACCTTCTTATCTCTGCCTTCGCCTACAACGCTAGCTGTAACTGTAGCACCGGCAACTGTTGGCTCACCAACCTTAGCCTCGCCGTTGTTTACAAAAAGAACCTGATCAAATGTAACAGTGTCACCAGCATTAACTGCAAGCTTCTCAACTCTGATAGTATCGCCTTCAGAAACTGTGTACTGCTTACCACCTGTTGCTATAATTGCGTACATATGGTATCCTCCTTAATTAAATACTCGCCAGTTTTGGGGAATCCGACATACATCAGATACACTTATACCCTAACTGAGCGGCACACAAAATATATAATATACATTCAGTTACTATTTGTCAAATGTTTTTAGAAATATTTCAAAAATTTTCAGATAATCCATAAACCGGCAATTCCACATGTAATTCCTACTGCGAATCCGGCAACAACATCTCTTACAAAATGTACTCCTGCAAGCACTCTGCTTGCTGCCATAATTGCTACAAGCAGAAGCATTATAATCCCCACTGGAACAGAAACATAAAGCCAGCACATCGCAATAATTGTAATGGAAAAAACATGTCTGCTTGGCATTGATTCCCCTTTAGTATCTTTAACGAACAAGGGCTTTATATTGTATTTTTCATAGGGTCTTTTAGCATCAATACATTTTCTTATAACTGATACAAGAATAAATGATGTAAAAGGTGTCAGAATAAGCTTGGATGTAAGTAAAAATTTATCAGTTTCAACAACTATACCGCTGTTTCTTAACATAATCGGAGTTATCTCAGAAAAGAAAGTCCCATGAAAACTCATTATTATAAGAAGAATGTATGCAAATGCTATTATATAAGCCATATATTTGTATATGAATTTAAGAATTGCATAAGCTGGCTTACAATTAAGAAACCATTCTGATATCTTTCTATATCTTCTTTCGTATGCAGGAATCTCCTGTGAAATATTTACTTCAGTATTATCCATAAATCCTCCATGCATCTTCAGGCTTTATTAAGACTTTCAGACAGACTTTTTCCAATTTTCTTTCGTGTAATCTCAACAAGACCAAGCTTGGTGATGTCAACGATTGTAGTGTTTACTATATCCTTTTTTGCCAGAGATTTCAAATGTTCCATCAGAATATCGCAATTTCTCTGATTCATATTAATAAAATCAACGATAATAATTCCTGAGAGATTTCTTACCTTAATCTGCTGGCACAGCTTGTCTGCGGCTTCAAGATTAGTTTTTAATGCAGAAGCCTCGATTGCTTCCATGCTCTTTGCCTTAGTTACATTCTTACCAGAATTAACATCAATGACAGAAAGTGCTTCAGTCTGTTCGATAATAAGATATCCACCTGATTTTAACCAGACCTTCTTGGAAAGAGCGGTATCTATCTCTTTTTCTATAGAATAGAGCTTGTATAAAGGCCATAATTCATCTTTATACATACGGATACTTATATTACTGCTACGAGGCAGATATGTTTCTAATTCATTATATATAGCCGGAATATCTGTGATAATCTCAACACTGTCTTTTCCAGACAGATGAACAATTTCCTCAATATATCCAGGTCTGTCTTTATGTACAAGTGTATAGAACTTTGAAAAAACAGCTTTTTGAAGCATATCAGTGTATTCGTCACACAATGCATTTACATCTTTAATAATGTCATTAGTATCAGCATCAGCACAGCCGCTTCTTAATATTATTCCGAAATTTGAAAGATAATCATAGCCTGTCTTTTCTATGGCTTCCTGCTGTTTCTGAATGAGAATGTCAGCAACACGTTTTTTTATCTCTGTGATTGTTTCATTAGATTTTATCTTTTTTGAAATGTGAACACCTTTTACATCATTAGAAACTACAGAATAATTGCCGGTAAGCTCTATCTTTGAAGATACCTTTGCAGGTTTGGTTTTAACCGGCTCAGTTATAACTTTTACGAGAATTCTGTCACCCTGACATATTGCAGGATTGTTTTTCTCATTAAAAAATATTGGTGCTTTGTTGTCTGGTATAGAGTAATAACATTTCTGCTTATCCTCTATCTCAATAAATGCAGCATTAATATTCTTAACTACATTTTCAACTCTTCCAACATATATGTTACCAACAACACTGCCACTATCTAAAGGCTTAAGATAGTGGCAGGTATTATCAGAAGTATATATGCAACAGAAGATTTTATTGTTAATATCTGTGATTATATATTTATATTCCATAAATTATCTGTTCCATGTTTTAATATTTCTATAGAAGCATGTTCTGTTTCCAGTGTGGCATGCAGCACCAACCTGACGAACCTTTGCAAGAATAGTATCATTGTCACAGTCGATGTCAAGAGAACCTACATACTGGAAATGACCTGATGTAAGACCTTTAATCCAGAGCTCCTGACGGCTTCTACTGTAATAAGTCATAATGCCTGTCTCTAAAGTCTTATTGTAGGCTTCCTCATTCATGTAAGCAAGCATAAGGACTTCACCATTGACATAATCCTGTACAACAACAGGAATAAGACCATTGGCGTCAAGCTTTAAATCCTTAAACGAAATATCAGCCTTAGGCATTGCTGATGCTTTGCTGTAGGATGCTCCGGATTCAAAAAGATTAACAGCTTCCTTAAGGTCAATACGTTTTTCATATATTGCCTTACCGATAATTGCACCGTGGATACCGGCATCATTAATATGTGTAAGGTCATCCATGCAGCTCATGCCGCCTGATGCAATAATATCAATGCCTGTTTTATCAGAAAGAATCTTAGTCTGTTCAACATTAGGACCGGCAAGCATACCGTCCTTTGATATATCAGTGTACACAATTGTCTGTACACCGATATCCTTCATTGCAAGTGCGAGTGAAAGAGCAGTCTTATCACTGACCTTCTCCCAGCCCTCGATGGCCACAAGACCATCCTTTGCATCAACACCTACAACAATATGTTCAGCACCGAATCTGTCAATGGCAGCCTTAATAAAATCAGGATTCTCAACAGCCTTAGTACCGATAATAACTCTGTATACGCCGAGATCAAGAACCTCCTGAATGTTTTCAAGAGTACGGATTCCACCGCCCATCTGTACAGGAACATTAACGCTTGAACATATCTTTTTAATAGTTTCTGCATTAACACCGTGTCCTTTCAAAGCACCATCAAGGTCAACAGTATGTATAAACTGTGCTCCTGCCTCTTCAAAGCCTTTAGCTATCTCGTAAGGTCTTTCAGAATATACAGTAACTTCATTAAAAAGTCCCTTCTTTAAGCGGACACACTGCCCGTCTTTAACATCAATTGCTGGATATAATCGCATATATGTAACTCTCCTTAAGTATATTTAGAGACTTCCCTTAGTAGAGAGAATTGTCTTGATTCTAGTATCTTTAACAGTTGCCTCGTCCAATGCCTTTGCAAATGCTTTGAACATGCCTTCAATAATGTGATGATCGTTCTCACCTGCAATCTTTCTTATATGAAGATTCATGCCTGCACTGTAAGATATTGCATAGAAGAATTCTTTAACCATCTGTGTATCAAAGTATCCGACGCTGTCTGCTGTAAATGTAGACTCAAAACCAAGATACGGTCTTCCTGAAAGGTCTATGGCACACATGATAAGTGTTTCATCCATAGGAAGAATAATGTCGCCATATCTTCTTATAGACATCTTATCTCCTATAGCTTCTTTGATAGCTTCACCAAGTACAATTCCGACATCTTCGATAGTATGGTGGCAGTCAACTATTAGGTCACCAGTTACTTTTAACTTAAGGTCAAAAAGACCATGCTTTGCAAAGCTTTTTAACATATGGTCGAAAAAACCGATGCCTGTATCGACCTCTGCTTCTCCCGAACCATCAATTCTTAAAAATAAAGCAATATCAGTTTCACTTGTTTTTCTTTTTACAGTTGCCTGTCTGATTTCAGATACAGCCATATTATCCCCGTTTCCGCGCCAGTGCGCTAATTAATTTTCAAATCTTACCTTAATTGAATTAGCATGAGCTGTAAGATGCTCTGCTGTAGCAAATTTCTCAATATCAGTATGGATAGCTTCAAGAGCATTTCTAGAGTATGAAATAATGCTTGATTTCTTAATGAAGTCATCAACACTTAAAGGTGAGAAGAACTTAGCTGTTCCGTTAGTAGGAAGAACGTGGTTAGGACCTGCAAAGTAATCACCAAGAGGCTCTGAACTGTATTCTCCAAGGAAGATAGCACCTGCGTTCTTAACCTTAGTCATAACATCAAAAGGATTCTTTGTAACGATTTCCATATGTTCTGATGCAATCTCGTTAGCAACATCTACAGCCTCATCAATATCCTTAGCAACAAGAATATATCCGTAATTATCAAGTGATTTCTGGATAATTTCCTTTCTTGATAATTCAGCTACAAACTTATCAACCTCTGCAGATACCTTATGTGCAAGGTCTTCACTTGTAGTTACAAGAATTGCAGATGCCATCTCATCATGTTCAGCCTGTGATAAAAGATCTGCTGCAACATAACGAGGATTAGCAGTCTCATCGGCAATTACAAGAATCTCACTAGGACCAGCAACAGAATCAATGCTACATAACCAAATACTGCCTTTTTAGCAAGGGCAACATATATGTTACCAGGTCCACATATCTTATCAACCTTAGGAATAGATTTTGTACCATATGCCATAGCTGCAACAGCCTGTGCTCCGCCAGCTTTATATATAACATCAACTCCAGCCTCTTTAGCTGCAACAAGTGTTGTAGGATATACCTTTCCTTGTTTATCAGGTGGAGTACACATTATAATCTGCTCAACACCCGCAACCTTTGCTGGAAGAACGTTCATAAGAACTGATGAAGGATAGGCAGCCTTTCCTCCTGGTACATACACACCGACTCTTGCAAGTGCAGTAACCTTCTGGCCTAATATAGTTCCGTCAGGCTTAGAATCAAACCAGCTGTACTGTTTCTGCTTCTCATGGAAAGAACGAATATTAACGATAGCCTTTCTTATAACCTCAATAAGTTCAGGGTCAACTAAAGAATATGCTTCTTCAATCTCTGCCTCTGTTACGACAATATTGTCAGCATTGATATCAGCCTTATCAAAATTCTTAGTATATTCAAATAAAGCCTCATCGCCATTTGTCTTGATATTAAGAAGAATCTCAGCAACTGCCGATTCGAACTTTCCATAGCTGTTAGGACTTCTCTTTAAAAGATTCTCTAAAATATTATTCTTACTTTCATCTGTTAATTCAACGATACGCATTGTATTCCTCCTTGTTTTGCGAAGCAAAATCCGAACCCTTTGGTGAGGAGAGGGATTTTCCTCCTTGTTTTGCGAAGCAAAATCCGAACCCTTTGGTGAGGAGAGGGATTTTCCTCCTTGTTATATGCCCTGTGTTTCTATATATTTCTTAACATCATTGATAAGCTTGTTGATTCGTTCCTGCTCCATCTTCATGCTTACCTGGTTTACAACCATTCGTGCAGAAAGAGGACACACCTCTTCGAGCACTTCAAGACCATTTTCTCTTAGAGTTGCACCTGTCTCAACGATATCAACGATAACCTCTGCAAGACCTACAATAGGTGCTAATTCTACAGAACCGTTAAGCTTGATAATCTCTACAGTCTGGTGCTTTATATTATTAAAATAATCCTTTGCAATGTTAGGATACTTAGAAGCAACTCTTATAAGCTCATGATGTTGTAACTTTTCTCTTGCTGATTCAGGACCACATACACACATTCTGCATTTACCCATCTGAAGGTCATATACTTCATAAAGACATCTTCCTTCTTCAAGGATAGTATCCTTACCTACAATACCGATATCAGCTGCACCGTATTCTACATATGTAGGAACATCAGATGGCTTTGATAAAAAGAAACGGAATCCTAATTCTTCATTAGTGAAGATAAGCTTTCTTGTCTTTTCGTCCTTCATTTCTTCGCAAGGAATACCAATCTGTTCAAATATCTCCATTGCCTTCTTTGCAAGACGGCCTTTTGCTAATGCAATAGTAATATATCTCATTAAAATGTACCTCCTACAAGGCTTTTTACAGCTGCTCTTTCATTTTTTCCTGATTCATCAATAACTCTTATTGTTGAATCAGAAGCGTATTCATCATCAATAAATGCTACATTTACTAATGATGATTCTTTAGCATATTCAATATATTGAGAATCAGACTTGCTGTCTTTATATTCAATCATGCAGACATTAACACCAGTGCTTCTTAATTTCTTAGATACATTTATAGCATCACTAAGCTTGTCAGCATTGTATACAAGAAGCGTTCCATTGGCGTCATGTGGAATATGGATATTCTGTCTGTTAAGTGCAGCTATAAGTCTGTCAATTGTAATAGAGAAACCTATAGATGCCTTGTCACAGCCAAACTGACCGAGCAGCTTGTCATAACGTCCGCCATTCACAACAGGCTCACCTGTTCCAAATGTATATGCATGGAAAATAATACCAGTATAGTATGCATGTTCAGATAAATCTCCTAAATCAAATGAGATATATTTATCGTAATTGTTATTCTTAAGAAGCTCATATAACTCCTCAAGTCTGTTAACAGCCAGTATGCACTCTTCTTCATCTGTTAAAGATTTAGCCTTTTCAAGCACCTCTGTACCGCCAAATAACTGAGGAAGTTCAAGCAATGCTTTGGCAACTGCAGCATCAATATTAAGACTCTCTAAGAGCTCCTCAACACCAAAGTAATTCTTATCCTTGATAAGTCTTAATAATTCTTCTGCAGAATCTCCTGTAATGCCAGCCTTATGTAAAAGTCCGTTAAAGAAAGCAACGTTACCAAGTTCAACCTGAAATTCAGTAAGACCTGCTGATAACATGCAGTCAATAACCATAGAGATAATCTCATAATCTGCTGCCAGAGAGTTATCATTGATAAGCTCTGCACCAAGCATTGTATTTTCTTTAAGTCTTCCCTGATAATATTTGCTTACATTGATAAATGTATTGCCAAGATAACAGAGTTTGACTGGAAGAACTCTGTCTTCAAAATATTTTGCTGTAGCTCTTGCTATAGATGGTGTCATATCCGGTCTTAATACTAAAGTGTTGCCATATCTGTCAAAAAGCTTGAACATTTCATTAGATGGTACACTTCCACGTTCTTTATTGAATACATCAAAGAATTCAATAGAAGGTGTCTGTATATCATTATATCCATATGATGCACAGACATCATGAAGACGATTCTCGATGACCTTCTTTTCTGCACATTCTGTACTGTATATATCGCGTACACCTTCTGGTGTATGTAGTAAATCTTTCTTCATAAATGTATATCCTTTCGTTATATTGAACACTTTAATGCGTTGAAGTGATACTTTGATAACACACTAAATTTGTATGAATTATACATAAATATGTAGTTATTGTCAACAAACTATTTATCAGAATCTTCGATTTCACCATGAAGTACTTCTTTATAGATTATATATCTGTTGCCGCCTTTAGCACGTGCTATATCTATAGCACGTTGAAGCTTTATTTTGATAATATCAAGATTCTTTCCATTCTCAGGATATCTTGCAATACCTATAGAAAAACTTATATTATATGTTGAATCAATGAATTTGCAGTTCCACGCAATCATCGTTCTGATATGTTCGAGAAAAGCACGTAACTGTACTTCGTTATTGATGTGTTTTAATATAATTGTATATCTGAAATCATCAAGGAAGCCAATAACTCCCCTGCCATTAACAGTATTAAGAATAACATCTTCTATTACATGTGATATACGGTGTATATCATCTTTCGAATGGTTCTGTTTGAAGATGTTGATATTATCTACCTCAAAATATATCAAAGCTAATCTGCAGCCAGCATCATTACTTATATTATCAATGCAGTACTTTTTGATGTCAGGTTCCTGCAGTGTAAATGTCATGACATTATGTTCGTCTGATTTGTTATTGAGTTCATCAAGCTTTAATTTTAATTGTATGTTGAGTTTTTTCATGACCAGTACATCTGATATATGTAATTCAAGATATTCTGACTGTTTATTATCAGAAATATACTTCTTTTCAATGTCAACCAGAACCCACCTGTATGTGTTATCAACTCTTCGCATGCGGATGCACATGCATTTCATAATGTCAGATTTTAAACTGTTGGCAACATCTATGAAATCATCAAGATCAACCTGATGAATAGAATCTATAATAGAGTAATGCTTGGACATGCCAAGAAACATATACATAGGTTCATTAGCCGTGACAATAGAAAAATTACTATCTACAACAGCATATCCATCGGTAAGTTCATATTCGTCAATGTAATTGCTATATATATTATGATTATCACTAATCATATGAAAAACCTGCCTTTCTAACGCAATTCAATATCTTTCTGTATAGCTTCAAGATAATGAACAGGAATTCCATGATTGGCATATATACGGAAATCCTGATTAATTTCAGAGTAAGTGAAGCTTTTACGTCCACCATTCTCACTTCTTTCCCAAAAGTTAATTATATCAGAAAATGGAATATAATAGAACTCATCTTTTGCAGAAAAATATATAATAATGAAGGATATTCCATCCTGCTTTTCGAATTCACGCATGAACTCTACCTGATGTACATGAATGTTCTGTATAGGAAATGTATCAGTAGCACATTCTTTTGCATCAAAGCATACAGGAATTCCCTGAACGACACCAATATAGTCAACCGTACTTTTTTGGTCAAAATATGCCAGTGTAATATGTCTAGTGCTCTGGTCTATATTAATTGGCTTTATAGGTGTTGGAATCTTCTGGACAAGTGCAAGATGTGAAGCCCTGTATTTATCATTAGACATATTAATAAGGTCTTCTAATGTAGAGCCTCTAAGTCCTCTTGAATTCCAGGTTGGCATAACTGTTCTCCTTTCATAACATTTTTAAAAGAATCAGGTATTGCAGCGTATATATGAATGTCCATATCCGGAATATCTAATTCATATGAATGAAGCATCTGGTTTTTTACTTTGTATTGTCTGTTAAATGTGTCGTTAACAGATTTCTGACCGTATTTATAATCACCTATAAGAGGATGACCGATACTTGCAAGATGAGCTCTTATCTGATGGCTTCGTCCTGTAAGAAGATGAATCTTTAGCAGAGTCACATTGCCATTAGAACATACCGGAATATACTCTGTTTCAATTGGAAGTGAATCTTTAGTTTCAGTCCTGCTTATAATCACCTTATTAGTTTTATTATCTTTATGCAGATATCCTTTTATTAAAGCACGCTTATCAACGCCTCCCTTTACAATGCACAGATAGTACTTTCCAAGGGTTCTCTGCTTAAATGCTTCCGATAACTGCTGTAAGCCTTTAGTAGTCTTTCCGGCTGCTACAATTCCGCTTGTATTACGGTCTAATCTGTTGCATATGCCCGGCTTGAACGAAGCTAAGTCACCGGCATTAATTTCTTTCTCATGTATAAGGTGTGCAATTAAATATTCAACAAGTGACACATCTTCAGGCTTTGCCTTCTGTGAAAGCATGCCTGAAGGTTTATTAATAAATATAACATCAGAATTCTCATAGATAATATCAAGTGGCCTGTATATTCTGCTGTAGTAGTCGTCATTGACAACTCTGTTATTATCAGCTGAGAATTTTTCAAATGTTTCATCAGAAAAGAAAATCTTGATTGTATCACCACATTTTAACTTCTCATCACCTGTTGCTTTGGAATTATTGAGTGTAATATTCTTTTTTCTCAGCATTTTGTAAAGAAAGCTCTTAGGGGCGTTGGATAAATAACGCTCAAGACAGCGCATCATCTTCTGGCCTGCGAGCTTTTCATCAATGTTAATTTCTTTCATATAATACCTGCTTAATTACATACTCATTCTGAGTAATCCATCTGTTATATATTGTTTTCTGTCAAGACTGTTTTCTTTGTTATCATCAAAATTCAAGGCTGCATTCCTGACCTTTTCAAGATATGTATCCTTATCTTTGTAAAGAAGAACAGCACATGTAAGCTTGTCCTTCTTTAAAAATTCCTTAACGCTTGTCTCAAAAAGGTTCTTGTCAGCTTTGGCAGAACTTGTATAGGCAAGTATCTGGTTATCACTGATAACTGCTGCCATAATGCCGACAGGATTCTGTTTATTGGATACAACAAGGTCGTATACGCTGTTTAATTCGCCCTTGCACTTTTCAATCGCATTCTTTAATTCTTCATCACAATTTTTATGTGGAATCAGGACAAAGTATGATACTGCGAATTTGGCAGCAGGAAGAACAAGTACAACAGCAATCATTGTAAGGTAGTTATTCTTTGATTTCCATATTATGAAACCAATAATAAATATTACGAGTACAATGGCAAATGCAATAATTGTTTTAATCATATTGCGGCTTTTTTTATAGGCAAGATAACCGAATTCACCTTTTTCTACTTTTTTCATTGCTTCTGCTCCTTATTTTTCTAGGTGGAATAAGACATTTTGGGCCAAATCCAATCAGGTCGCTTCTGTTATTGGCAAGAAGTGCTTCTTTTACAAGGTCGTAATTCTCAGGCTTCTTGTACTGGATAAGTGCTCTCTGCATCTCTTTTTCATGATGGGATACAGGTGTATATACCTTTTCCATTGTTCTTGGGTCATAACCTGTATAATACATACATGTTGAAAGTGTTGACGGTGTGGGATAAAAATCCTGTACCTGTTCTGGCATATAGCCTAAGTCTCGAACATATTCAGCAAGCTCAATAGCCTCTTTCATGGTTGAACCAGGATGGCTTGACATAAGATATGGCACAACAAACTGTTCTTTTCCTGTCTTATCGTTAATTCTTTTATAGCGTTTTATGAAGCTGTCATATACTGCTCTTGAAGGTTTGCCCATTCTAGATAAAACCTTATCTGATATATGCTCTGGTGCAACACGGAGCTGCCCGCTTATATGATTCTCACACAATTCTCTTAAAAATGTATCATCAGAATCTTCCATACAATAATCAAACCGTATGCCTGACCTTATAAATACTTTCTTGACAGAAGGAATCTTACGAAGCTTTCTTAAAAGGTTTATATAATCCTTGTGTTCCACGACAAGATTCTTACATGGCTTAGGAAAAAGACACTGTTTATTGACACATGCCCCCTTGCTTAGCTGCTTGTCACAAGCTGGCCTTCTGAAATTAGCTGTAGGGCCACCGACATCGTGAATATATCCCTTAAAATCGGGGTCATGTGTCATCAATTCGGCTTCTTCTATTATATTTTCATGGCTTCTTGTCTGTATGATACGTCCCTGATGGAAGGTAAGCGCACAGAATGAACATCCGCCGAAGCAGCCTCTGTTGCTTGTAAGAGAGAATTTAATCTCTGATAATGCAGGAATACCACCCATTTTCTTATATACAGGGTGATAATCTCTCATATAAGGCAGTGAATATACATCGTCCATCTCCATCTGTGTAAGTGGCATCGCCGGAGGATTCTGTACGACATACATTTTTTCCTTAACCTTTTCAACAAGAATCCTGGCACTGAAAGCATCAGTATTAATGTACTGTGTATAGAAGCTCTCAGCATATTTCTTCTTATCAGTTGCAATCTCATCATAGCTTGGAAGCTCTATATAATCATCATATATATGATCAAGGCTTTTTGCTTTATATACAGTGCCTCTTATATATGTGATGTCTTTAACATCAATTCCGGCTTCAAGCGCCTCTGCTATCTCAACAATAGAATGTTCACCCATTCCGTAAGAGATAATATCTGCACCCGAATCAATAAGGATTGAATGTTTCATCTTGTCAGACCAGTAATCATAGTGCGACATTCTTCTTAGTGATGCTTCAATTCCTCCGATAATAATAGGTGTTTTCTTATATGTCTGTCTTATAAGGTTACTATATACAATAGTTGCATAATCAGGACGCATACCCATTTTGCCACCAGGCGAATATGCATCATTTTTTCTGTGCTTTTTATTAACTGTATAATGATTAACCATTGAATCCATATTACCTGCAGAAACAAGAAATCCTAATCTTGGTTCTCCGAGGATTGCAATTGATTCTTTCTTTTTCCAGTCAGGTTGTGCAATAATGCCAACCTTATAACCGCGGCTTTCTAATATTCTTGTTATAATAGCCATTCCAAAAGAAGAATGGTCAACATAGGCATCTCCGCATATATACACGAAGTCGCACTGCTGCCAGCCCCTTTTTTTCATATCTTCTCTGCTAATTGGAAGAAAATCCTTAACCATGGAATTCTCCTTATCTTTTAATCTGATTTCGTTGTAATAGTGATATCTCTTCTTTTGTAAGTGTTCTGTATTCACCTGTTTTAAGGCTTTCATCAAGTGATAATGAACCAAATGTTATACGCTTAAGAAACAGAACCTCTGAACCTATGGCGGTAAACATTCTCTTTACCTGGTGAAACTTTCCTTCATGGATGGTTACATGAATCTCGGAATAATCCTCATCAGAATTATAACTTAATATCTTTAATACAGCAGGAAGTGCTGTCAACTCATCATCAACGAATAGTCCGTTGGCAAACTGCTTAACTGCTGTGTCTTCTATCTTACCTTTAACTCTGGCATAATAAGTCTTATCAACATGCTTCTTAGGGGATAGCAGGTCATGTGCCATAGCCCCATCATTCGTAATAATCAGAAGCCCTTCAGTGTCCTTATCAAGCCTTCCTACAGGAAAAAGGTCTTTTCTGTTCTTAGTTTTAATAAGGTCAATTACTGTTGTACATGTGTTGTCATCAGTTGCCGAAACAACACCGGCAGGCTTGTTAAGCATAAAATACTCATATTCATGATAGCCTACAGCATTACCATCTACATTTACAGAATCACCATCTGTATTAATCTTTAATTCAGGCTTTGTCACAATATTGTCATTAACAGTGACTCTCTTTTTTCTTATCAGTTCTTTAACTTCACTACGTGTACCAACCTGCATGTCTGCAAGATATTTATCAAGTCTTATAAGCATTTACATCCATCTCCAGCCTGCAAGATATTTATTTTTTAACTGTCCGTTAGCGTTCTTGCCCCATCCAAGTGGATAGCCATCAACACATACAAGTGTCCAGCCAGATTTGACATTAAAATCATCAATATCGATAGTCTCTCCTTTAAGATATCTGATTACTCTGTCATCTGAAACAGGAAGGTCAAGACAGTTATTAAACTGATCCTTAGTAAGTGCCATTGCAAATGCCTGACTTGGCTCAAAACGGTTCTTCTTAAGTTCACCTAGCAGCAGACCATTTCTTATAATTCTTAAACCGCGTTCTTCTGCCATATAAGGTGATGTAAGATATACTCTTGTATCTCTTATATTGATATAAGCTGGGTCATATTCAAATGTGGTATTATCCATGAAATCCTTTAATTCAACAGGAAGCTTTGTCTTTCCTGATACAGGTCTTTTAGAAGATGTATAATCTTCGCCGTCCTTTTCAAATAATGCTACGAAATGTCCTTCTCCAGACATCTTGTGAGGAAATATTCTTACAGCCTTCTCAAGGTGATATCCTTCGTCAGTATCAAAACCATGGCAGAATCCTTCATATGGCTTGATATCTATAAGGTGCATATCAGGTCTGTTAGTAAGCAGATGTATTACGGAATCCTCATCTTCCAGCTTTGAAAATGTGCATGTAGAATATAATAACTTACCGCCAGGTTTTAACATATCAGCACCGGCAAGAATGATGTTCTTTTGAATCTGTGAATAGAATTCAGGACCATTCTTTTCCCATGCTTTAATAAGCTTATTGTCCTTTCTGAACATTCCTTCTCCAGAACAAGGCGCATCAATAAGCACTTTATCAAAGAATCCTGAGAACCTTGAGGCAATACCTACAGGGTCTTCATTAAGGACACACAGATTAGGAACACCGAATACTTCAACATTCTTAAGAAGTGCTTTGGCACGCGAATTACTAATATCGTTGGTTACAAGAAGTCCTGTTTTGTTTAACTTAGCTGCAAGCTCTGTTGATTTGCCACCGGGAGCTGCACACATATCGAATACAACATCTCCCTCATCAATTGGAAGTACATTGGCAGGTGTCATGGCACTAGGCTCCTGTATATAATATAAGCCTGCAAAATAATATGGGTGTTTGGCAGGCTTGTCATCTTCTGAATAATAGAATCCGTTCTCAATCCATGGAATAGGTTCTAACTTAAACGGACATATCTTAAGAAAATCCTCTGTTGAAATCTTAAGGTTATTGACACGCAATCCATATAATCTCTTATCACTAAAGCTTTCTATATAACTGTCGTATTCATCTCCTAACAGAGCTTTCATTGATTCTGTATATTTCTCTGGTAAATTCACTTTGTATACCTCAATTCTGTATAGTTTCTGTAATGAGTTACTGCACCGATTGTGCACGGTAATCCTCAGCAATTATATCTAACTGGCGTGAGAACCTTGAAAGTTCATTGATGTCACCCTTTTCATATATCTCGTAGAATTCATCCTGAATCTTTATAACAACCTGCTTATTGGCAACCTTGTACAAATTCTGGATTGTACTTAATATATCTGAAACAATATTTGCTTTAACCATAAAGTAGGTCTGGGAATTAATAATTTCATCATGGATAGATGACATTTCATTATCAAGTGTTATAAGTGCATCAGATGCCGCATTAAGTCTTTCTCTTACATGCAAAGGAATCTCACCATCATATTTGTACTGAAGAGAGTGCTCTATAATTGCCCAGAAATTCATGCCAAGTGTTCTTATCTGAATCTCAACTGGAATTACTGAAGTTCCTTTAACTGTCTCAACCTCGTAATGCACGATAATGTGATAACTTCTGTAACCGCTTTCTTTAATGTTCCTGATATAATCTTTTTCACTTATTACAGTCATGTCTTTACGTTTCTTAATAAGCTTTACAACTGTATATATATCTTCTGTGAACTGGCAGATGATTCTTATTCCGGCAATATCAAGTATATTTTTTTGTATTTTGTCTATTGGAATACCACGGCGCTGGGCTTTCTGTATTATACTGGAAATGCTTTTAACACGTCCAAGGACCTGTTCTATAGGTGAATATACGCCAGCCTGACGATATTCCTTGACAATATGATTGAATTTTATCTGAAGTTCTTCCACCGCTAAGTCATAAGGTGTAAGAATCTCTTTCCACATCTGAATTTCCATTGTAATCTCCTTGATTGCAAATTTACATTTCATTATAACACATAATTGAACATTTTTGAGAATATTATTAAATATCAATTATTAAAGAGGCCGTATGTTAAGTATAATACTTATACTTTTATTTATGTTGTCAGTATTATCAGTTCCTGTGTGTCAGGGAGTAATTTCAGGATTATATCTTTTTGGACTGAAAGTATTTCCTGGATTATTCATATCATTTATTATTACAAATATTCTTGTAAGATTAATTGAGTATAAGAAAATCAATAATCCGTTGATACTTGTTGCTGCGGGACTAATGACAGGTTTTCCTAACGGGGCTTATATCTGCGCATGGTATCATAAGAATAATCCAGAAAGCAGACTTGCGGACATGCTCGCAGGAATAATCAATATTCCGAGTCCGGCATTTCTTATCAGCTATGTATATATTAATATTCTAGAAAAATGTATTGATATATATACATTTCTAATAATTACATATCTGCCCGTAATAATATGTTCTTTTGTCGTAATAGCTTTATATAAAGATAAGGTACGGGACAATGTTAAAAGTGTAAATAAAATGAGCAAAGGACTTATGCTCCGTTTTTTTGAGAAAGCTGTTGACAGTTCAATTAACACTGCACTGAAATTAGGTGCATATATAATATTATTTTCGGTTATTGTCAATATTGTCATATACCTTATTCCTGATAATATGGCTGGTTTAGTTGTGGCATATCTTCTGGAGATATCCAATGGACTTGCAATTATTAAGAATTCAGATCTGGCAGCAGATGTATTTATATTAATGACTGTGTTACTTGATGCATTTGGAGGTGTGTGTATAATTATGCAGACCAGATGTGTATGTAATAATTATATAAGCATAAAAAAATACATATACCAGAAGCTTGTCTTGTGCATTGTTACACTTATAACAGCTATGCTACTGATATATGTATTATAAGTCTGAAATTAATAATAATTATTCTTCATCTGAATCATTATCATAGTTCTCGGTATCTGAGGAATTATCTTCATTATTAGTTTCTTCAGAGCCCTCTTCAATTCCACTGAGTTCATTTCTGTTGTTGTTGACAACAGATAATATATTTTCAAGACCAGATAATAATGAATCGTACTTTTCTTTATTATCCTTGATTGAATGTTCAATAATATACTGAAGCTTTGCAAGCATATCATCTGTATACTGCATAGCACCATATCTGATACTGTTAGCCTCTTCTGTAGCATTATCAAGAATAGCCTGAGCCTGTGCTGTAGCCTGTTCAATAAGATCATTAGCCTGTGCGTAAGCTCTTTGCATAATTTCATGCTCATTGATAAGCTCTTCTGTCTGAACCTGTGCAGCATTGATGATTGCATCAGCCTGTTCCTTGGCATCAGCGAGGATAGCATCCTTATTGCTTAAGATTTTCTGATATTTCTTAACTTCATCAGGAGTCTTTAATCTTAACTCTGTAAGCATGTCTTCTAACGTCTCTTTGTTAACAATAATTTTAACGTTAGATAATGGATAATATTTACAGGTATCTATATAACTTTCGATATCACTTATTAACTGTTCAATTCTGCTCATAACTTTACTCCTTTAATAGTATTCTGATTATTTATTGATTCCATATTTCTCGTAGACTCTGTCTATGATTTCTTCTGGAACGAACTTGTGAATATCCCCACCATACATAGCCATCTCTTTAACAATACTTGAACTTAAGTATGCGTACTTAAGGCTTGTTGTAAGAAATACTGTGTCAATTCCCGGAGCTGCAACTCTGTTCGTCTGGGACATTGCAAGTTCATATTCAAAGTCAGTGACAGCTCTTAATCCCCTTATTATAACAGAGACATTATGCTCTGCTGCAAAATCTACCAGAAGACCGCTGAAGCTTAATACTTCTACGTTAGGTAAATCCTTTGTCACTTCTCTTAACATATTAACACGCTCGTCTACTGAAAACAATGGTGTTTTGGTACTGTTATTTAAAACGCCTACTATAAGGTGGTCAACAAGACTTGCTGAACGTCTTATTATATCCAAATGTCCTAATGTCACCGGGTCAAAACTTCCTGGATAAATCGCTTTTTTCACAGTTATTCACTCTCCTTTAGTCTTATAAAAATGTGCTTGTTAGTCTTGTAATTCTTAACTTTAACTGTCTCAAAACCACATTCGTCAATATAATCCAAAGGCACATTAAGTGCTTCTTCAATTATTATAATTGTGTATTTATCTATTATATCTGAATGCGATAGTGCATTTAATACATCATATTCATAGTCCTTGCCATATGGTGGATCCATGAAAACAATATCAAATACTCCTTTGCCAGACAATCTGTTTATTGCAGACAAAACATCCTGTTCCATAACAACAGCATTAGATGAAAGCTTTGTGAAAGCAAGATTGTCTTTGATAACTGCTAAAGCAGCTCTTGCATTCTCAACAAGGACAGCTTCTTTAGCACCACGGCTTAATGCTTCAATACCAATAGCACCGCTGCCTGAGTACAGATCAAGGAATCTGCATCCGGCTATATCTGGCTGCAGCATATTAAAAAGCGTTTCTTTAATTCTGTCAGTTGTTGGTCTTGTATTATCACCCTCGGCAGCCTTTAGTGGCATGCTTCTGGCAATTCCAGCTATTACTCTCATATATTAATTCCTTTTTATGATTTATTCGAAAAAGTTCTTTAATTCTGCACGAGAATTAATCTGTAATTTATTAAATATAACTTTCATGTTAGATTTAACAGTGCTTTCAGCAATAAAAAGATGTTCAGCTATTTCTTTATTAGAATACCGCTTGGCAGCAAGCTTTGCAACATCAGATTCTCTTACTGTAAGTCCATAATCAGCAAGCATATGCCCTGCTTTCTTAATTGCTTTGATACCTTTTGAATATCCTTTGGAAATTCTTGTTACATTCTTAATGAACCTCTGATAATCACGGTTGATTACAGCTTCAGCCATAAGCTCTGAAACAGCATCATAGTTATGAACAAACGGCATATATATATTATCTGGTTCAGCAAGTTTTATAGCTTCTTTCATGAACTTATGGGCTTTCAGTACTTCACCTGTTTCATTGTTAGCTATTGCAAGATATATATATGTATATATCTGTGGCATAACGTATGAAAACATATTATTCAAGCCAAGAAGCTGACCGCTTATGCCAAGATAATGATGATAATCATGTGTTAGTATCAGATATTTGCCAAAGAGAACATTAACAAAGCTCAGTGAGAAGAAATTGACAGTATCTTCTATAGCTTTCTGGTCTTTCAGCCATGATGATATCTTCTCTTCCTGCTCAGTATTAGAATATAAACATGCAAGACATATGTCTGAAAGTTTAACAAGAGATCTTGACTTACCTTTATCTTTGTTAGCTATGCTGACAATATTATTCATATTCTCCTTGTACTGGTCATTAAGTCCTCTATATAGGGCAATGTTGGCAAGAATATAACTTGCTGCAATATATATTCCATACTGGTTACGGCTGTCTGCCATATATATTGCTTTCTGACACAGAATTTCAGCTCCGTCGAAATCGCCTCTGTTATATAAAACTTCAGCTTTCATAACAGCTTCAAACCCTTTACCATGACCATTAGTTATTCTGTAATAATCAGATGCATAATGTTCAAGTGCGGCAAGTTCTTTATCAAGTGCACCAGCCTGTCTGTGATACAGCATAAGTACAGATGGACATTCATAATTAAATGGAAAACCTCCAGCAATTATGTTAACAGGTGACTTCGAATATGATGAAATAAGATTAAAATCTTTAATCATTAATTCGAAATTATTATATTTTGTAAATGCTTTAACAAACTGCAATTCAGCTAGATACGAATTGCGTGCACTTTCATTAAGATATGTATCTTTATTGATATCAGCGGCGATATCTGTGAGAAGTGTGTCAACCATATGTCTTTCATTAAACATAAGAAGTGAAAAACATATTAAGATTGAGAACTCAAAATGTCCGTTTTTTTCAATATCCCAGTAATGATTGGCAATATCAGTAAATATGTCTTTATTCTGTTTGATAACGAAAGGATATATATGTTCATATGATATATTACTTCTATATATCTTTGTATATTCTCTGGACTGGCTGTATAGCTTCATTGCTTCAAAATAATGGCCATCATCAAGATTAGTGTTGGCAGCCCTTATGGTAATGCTTCTTACATTCTGTGTTGGCATTTCGCTTAAGACCTGTAGAATATAATTATCAAACATTGGATTAAAGCTGTATCTTCGAGTGTGTTCATCATAATCAATCAAAGATATCGAATTAAGCAGGTTAAGACATTCTTTTTCTTCAAGAAATGCCTGTTTCATGCATTGCTTAAGATTAAAAGATGAAAAAACACTCATGTTTGCAAGAAATTCCCGCTCTTTATTATTCAATTCAAACCATACATTATTCTCAATAAATGTGTTGGATTTATCAGAAACCAGAATATCATTATTAGTAATTTTATTGCGGAAAGATTCCATATAGAGATAAACAATATATGGCCATCCTAGTGATTTTTGATATATTTTTTTAGAGGTTTCCTTATCGAGAATTATTTCGTTAAGCCTGAAATAATCTTCAATATCTTCTTGTGAAAAAGCTAGGTCCTTCTTAGTTATACCTAATGCATCATCTTTAGTAATGAGATTAATAATACTCTGATTAGTTATCTTTCGTAATATGAACGCATATCTTAAGCCAACAGCAGTTGAAAGATATGATGCAGCAAATATTCTGCACATACTATCATCAAATATGTTATCAAAATTATCAATAACAAGTAGTGCTGAAGACTGTTCAGAATTCATAATAGAAAGAAGGTTGATAACCGCATTAATATCTTCGTCTGAATCAGGAAATCCAATATTCTTGAATGATTCTGCAAGGGAAACATTAAAAAGTTTAACAGCATTGCAGAAGTTTTCCCAGAAAATCTCTCTTGAACTTTGAGCATCTATCCACAGAACTGTATATCCTGGGTAGTTCTTAAAGAAAGATTTAGTTATCTTGGATTTACCATAACCTGTAGGCGCATATATAAAGCTGTATCTGTACATTTCAAAGCGTGAAAGCTTATTTTTCAGGCTGCTTGAAATGTATGCTCTGTTTGACATATTCTTAATATGAGCCATCAGTTCTCCCCTTCTATTAACTCAATATGATTATTTCCATTCGGAATTATCAATTTCTATTTTCTTATCTCTTAACATAAGTTCTTTAACGGCTTCAGCGGCAGGCTTATCCTCAAAAAGGACTTTGTTGACCTGTTCAACGATTGGCATCTCTATGTTGTATTTCTTAGAGAGTTCTAATGCTGCTTTTGCAGAAAAGACTCCTTCAACAACCATCTGAACCTCTTCCATTGCCTGATCCTTAGTATAACCCTTACCAATAAGGATTCCAGCACGTCTGTTACGGCTGTGCATACTTGCACATGTAACTATAAGGTCACCGATACCTGAAAGACCTGAAAATGTATGAGAATTAGCACCCATTGCAACCCCAAGTCTTGTTATTTCTGCATTACCTCTAGTGATAAGTGCAGCCTTTGTATTGTCTCCATATCCAAGACCATCAGCTATACCGGCAGCAAGTGCAATAACATTCTTTAATGCACCACCGATGCATATACCAAGCATATCAGGACTTGTATAGACTCTGAACACATCACTCATGAAAATGTTCTGAAGATATTCAGCAGTATTCTTCTCATGTGCACCTATAACACATGTTGTAGGAATACCACGGCTTACCTCTTCTGCATGGCTTGGCCCTGATAATACAGCAACCTTAGCCTGAGGAATCTCTTCTTCTACTATTTGACACAGAGTAAGAAGTGTATGTTCTTCAACTCCCTTTGCAACATTGACAATAATCTGTCCTTCTTTAACGAAAGGTGCTATTAATTTAGCTGTAGAACGTGTGTATGGAGAAGCTACGGCCAGCACAAGAACATCAGCATTGTTAATAACATTTGCTGTATCACCAGAGATAATAATGCTGTCTGGAATTCTGACACCAGGAAGGCATCTTTTATGTTCTCTTTCTGTCTGAAGCATAACTACTTCATCATTTAAAACTGACCATACTGTTACATTGTGACCGTTGTTATTAAGAAGTAAAGCAAGACCTAAGCCCCAGCTTCCTGCTCCTAAAACACTTATATTTGCCATAATTATACTCCAATCTACGCAAAAATGCGTATTTAAATTTAATTTTTTTTCTGACCGATTTTTCGTTCTGTTCCGTGAACCAGTCTTACAATATTACTGCGGTGTCTGATAAATGCAAGTGCTGCAAGAGCGAAAACAATAACAGTTCCTTCAACAAGACTTGTACCGGTTAAAGGAAGCCATCCTAAGAATCCCCATATAAGGAATTCAACGAAAAACATTGCCATTCCAATAAGAGAAGCCAATGAAACATATCGGCTTCTCTTGGCTACAAGTGCAAATGTTAAGATACCAAATACTGTGAACATGAAACAGTACTTAGGAAAAAGCATAAGACTTATAACAACACCTGAAGATGCTGCAATGCCTTTTCCACCCTTAAAATTAAGGTAAAATGGGAAATTATGTCCAAGTACAATACCAAGTCCGCAATACAGGAATAAAAGCATCTCTGGAATTGCTGTATGTGGTACTATAAGAAAATGTATTAATATATCAGCAATAACCGCCTTGAATGCATCTAAGAGATAAGTTGCAATGCCTGCTTTCTTGCCAAGAGTTCTCATAACATTGGTTGTTCCTGCATTGCCACTGCCATAATCCCTGATGTCAATTTTGTTGACCTTTCCCATCCAGTAACCAGCCTGAATGAGTGCACCAGCGAAATATCCATATATAAGAATACCTATTTTAACTAGCATTATTCTTTCTCCTTACGTTTTCTATTGATAAATCTGATAGATGTACCTCTGAATCCAAAGGATTCTCTGATTCTGTTTTCTATATATCTTGTATATGAAAAATGTGTAAGTTCTACATCATTAACAAACATAACAAATGTTGGCGGTTTAACAGAAACCTGAGTCATGTAGTAAATTTTTAGTCTCTTGCCCTTATCTGATGGTGGCTGTTTCATGGCAACAGCTTCTGTAAGAATCTCATTAAGCACACCTGTTGGAATACGCATAGTCTGTGCATCAACAATGTGGTCAACTAATTCATATATCTTATTAAGTCTCTGTCCTGTTTTGGCAGAAACAAATATAATCTCGGCATAAGACATGAATGAAAGAGTATCTTTAATCTTATTAGTGAATTCATAGATAGTCTTGTCATCCTTCTCAATATCATCCCATTTGTTGACAGCAATGATAATTCCCTTGCCTCTTTCGTGTGCAATACCAGCAATTTTGGCATCCTGCTCTGTTACACCTTCTGTTGCATCAATAACAAGAATTGCTATATCCGCACGCTCAACAGCCGCAACAGTTCTAATGATACTGAAACGTTCAAGATCTTCTTTGATTTTGCTCTTACGACGAAGGCCTGCTGTATCAATAAATACATATTCCTTACCGTTATATTTGATGGCTGTATCAATTGCATCTCGTGTTGTACCGGCAATATCAGATACAATTACTCTGTTCTTCCCAACAAGTTTATTGATAATAGATGATTTACCTACGTTAGGTTTACCAATAATGGCAACCTTAGGTCTGTCATCTTCCTCTACTGTATCAGATCCCTCTGGGAAATGGCTTACTACTTCATCAAGTACTTCACCAAAGCCTAACTTATTAACTGCTGATATAGGAAATGGCTCTCCAATTCCGAGATTATAGAACTCATATACATCAGGCATCATCTTCTCAAAGCTGTCAACCTTGTTAACAACAAGAATAACTGGCTTGTGTGAGCGTCTTAACATATCAGCAACCTTGGAATCTGAATCTACAAGTCCCTGCTTGACATCTGTCATGAATATGATTACATCTGCTGTCTCAATAGCGATTTCAGCCTGCTCACGCATCTGCGCAAGAATGATATCACCTGTATCCGGTTCAATTCCACCAGTATCTATAAGTGTGAAATTGTGGTTTAACCAGCTTACTTCTGCATAAATTCTGTCTCTTGTGACACCAGGAGTGTCCTTAACTATTGAAATCTGCTGTCCGCACAGACTGTTGAATAAAGTCGATTTACCAACATTAGGTCTTCCGACAACAGCAACTATTGGTTTACTCATAATTACCTCATTTCTCAATTTATAAAAAATTAATACACGCAATCTATAATATAATATCAGTTTAATTGCTTTTTGTAAAGCACTGTGATATCATACAAAATATTGATTTTAAGCACTTTAGGAGGTGTTTTTGTGAAATTTTCCCGCAAAAAATTAACATTTATTCCGGTATTGGTTCTTATATCGGCAATTATTTTTCCATCTTTTACTGCACTGGCAGCAGATGCATCTTATAAGTTCTCTGCAATTGATTTAAAATTAAAAGTTCCTGAGGAACTGATATGCTTTACGCAGACAACAACAGGCAATAATGCGTATCTTAAGGATATTGGCGCACAGGATTCCAATGAAGTACAGAACTCAATGAAAGCATCTAATATATATCTTGAAGCATTTTCTAAAGATTTATCTTATGAAATTGCTGTTGTCGGAATGAAAGCAGGCTCATCACTTTCCAACCTTGATGAACTGGATGAGAATCAGTTAAGTGGCATGTTCCTGCAGTATATTGACTCAGAGAATGCCAAACAGGAAGATGGTCTGACAGAGACAATGACAGGCAAGGCTATAGATATAATTAACGACCGTCCATATTTCAGGACAGAGGTTACATCTGTATCAGACGAAAAGCAGACAATTTATACAAGAAAATACTACACTGTAGCACGCGGATATATATATATGTATTCTCTTCAGTCGAAGGATAATGAAATCACTGATGAGATGATTAATGACATCAGATACATAATCAATTCAGCCCAGTATACAGATGTGAAGAAATCCATATTTGAAAACGGTGTGTTTACAGAGACTTTATCGACAATACTTACAGCAGCTATTCCTATTGCTATACTTGCAGCAATATATCTGCTTATAACCAGGGTTGGCAGAAAAAGCCGGTCAAAGCTTTCTTCTGAGGAGGCTGAATTAAGAGCCAGATACAAACAGGAACACAACAAAAAATAAAAAAAGCCAGAACAGATTATCAACAAAACATCTGTTCTGGCTTTTTTTATTATCTGCATATACTCATGAATCCACACAAAACGCCACGTTTTCCATGCGAAGCCCTGTGCGAAAAGAGCCAGTCACTGTTACAGCTTGTGCATATGTCAGATATACCTATGTTATCAGGTTTTATTCCGGCATGAATCATATTAAAATAATTAGCCGCCTGAAGATTAAGCTGGTATTTATCTCCTGCCGTATGATAAAGTATCATACCGATTTCATTCTGGCTGTAAACACTTCTGAACTTTTCTGCAACTGCTTCGTCAACCTCATAACAATCCTGACATATTGATGGTCCTATAAATGCATGAATATCCTCCGGCTTTGACCCATAAGTTCTGTTCATAAGCTGTACTGTTTCATGTGTTATATCTGCAACCGTTCCACGCCATCCTGAATGTGATGCACCTATGCATCTGTTTACAGGATCAATAAAATATACAGGTACACAGTCTGCAAAATATGTAACAAGACACAGACCGGGTTCATTAGTTACAAGTCCGTCAACATTATCAAAATCTCTTGCTCTTGTAAGTCCCATTCCTGCCATATTATAATCAACAGCAATCACATTGGTTGTATGTGTCTGCTTTGTACAAACACAGTTTTCAGGTTTAATATTCATTGTATCAAGAAACAGTTCATAATTCTTATATACATTCTCATAATCATCGCCCCTGTCAAAAGAAAAATTCATGCTTGAATATATTCCTTTGCTCACTCCACCATCTCTTGTTGAAAAATGAAGAGTGACCCAGTCAAATTCATCAAATGGTGTAAATTCAATATAAGGAATTCCATTCTTCTGTGATATTCTTGTAGAATTATTAGCCACAGCTTCTTTTAATCCTTCATAAAGCGTTTCTGTATCAATATATTTAATGTTCATGATTACAATCCTTATTAAAATGCATTTTTAATATGTGTTACTGTTTCTCCATCTATTGCTATGACATCAAAACGGCATGGTATATCGCAGCTTTTATATCTTGTTGCCATATAGAATTGTGCAACATGCCTTATTATCTGCTGCTTTCTGTAATTTACGGCTTCGACTGCATATCCATATTTGTTATTACTTCTGTATTTGACCTCAACAAATACAATATAATTATCTTTCTTTGCGATAATATCTATCTCACCAGTTTTATTGCGGAAATTCCGTTCAAGAACAGTATACCCATTATCATCAAGATATCTGGCAGCAAGTTGTTCTTTATCTGCGCCGATAGTTCTTTTATTAAAAATCATTATCTACCTGCTTTTCTTTTATAGTAATTATATGAAATTCTTAATAAATGTTCTTCTGTGTATAGGACATGGACCGTACTCTTTTATTGCTTCAATATGAACTTTAGTTCCATAACCTTTGTGCCTGGCAAATCCATATTCCGGATACAAAGAATCATATTCGGTCATAAGTCTGTCCCTTGTTACTTTCGCAAGAATACTTGCAGATGCAATTGACAGACTCTTGGCATCACCTTTAATAATCGGAATCTGTTTAACATCAATTCCCGGAATTGTAACTGCATCATTAAGAAGTATATCGGGTTTTACAGATAATTTATTAACTGCTTCGTGCATTGCTTCATAGGTTGCCTGTAATATATTAATCTCATCAATCCTTTCAGGAGATACAATTCCGATTCCATATGAAAGTGCTTCTTCTTTTATAACATCAAAAAGCTCATCTCTTTTTTTCTCACTTAATTTCTTGGAATCATTTACATAAAGAATCCTTTTTCCTTTAGGAAGAATTACTGCGCCTGCAACAACAGGACCTGCAAGCGGTCCTCTTCCAGCTTCATCTATTCCACATATATAAGAAAATGTATCATACATTTCTTCATATTCACGCATAGCTTCAATACGCTGTTTCTCAGCCTCCAGCTTTGCTGCTTTTTTAAGTTCACGTTCTTCTTTAAGTGTCATAGCTTTCCTTTCCGGTATCTTAATTAAGGTCTTTCAAGTGAGATTGTACCAATCTTTCCTTCTCTGAAATCATCAAGAATACATGCAGCACATTTTTCATAATCAATATCTGAACCTTTCTTAATACAGCCACGTTTTCTGGCAATATGTTCCATAATACAGAATGCAGCAGCATTTTCAGGATTCATCATTGTTTCAGTATCAACATTATCGAATATATCTTCTGTTATATCATAACGGCTATAAAGCTGCGGCTGATAATTCTTCTTAAGAAACTTAATTGTTTCTAATGCAAGCTCCTCAATGTTAAGAATCTGGTCATTAATTGAACCAATCATTGCAAGTCTTTCACCGACATTCCTGTCTTCTATCTTAGGCCAGAGTATACCCGGTGTGTCAAGCAGCTCAACACTTCCATTAATTCTTATCCATTGCTTTCCTTTTGTAACACCAGGCTTATTACCTGTCTTGGCACTCTTTCTTCCGGTGAATGAATTAATAAATGTTGATTTACCAACATTAGGTATTCCAACAATCATAGCTTTGATGGAACGGTTCTTAATTCCTCTTGCTCTGTCTCTTTCAATCTTAGCAGAACATGCAACAGTTATAAGATTATTAACTGCGCGGTTGCTTACATTGAGTCTTGAGTTAAGCTTGAGGCAGTAAAAGCCTTTATCTTTAAAATATGTTATCCATTCATCCGTTACTGTGTCATCTGCAAGGTCCGATTTATTCAATAATACAATACGTGCCTTATTTTTAGCCAGCTTATCAATATCCGGATTACGGCTGCTTAACGGTATTCTTGCATCCACAATCTCAATAACAAGGTCAACAAGCTTTATATCTTCTTCCATCATTCTTCTGGCCTTAGTCATATGACCAGGATACCAGTTAATGGCTCTTTTCTTCTCTTCCATATATATCTCCATTATTTAACAAAACCAAATGAATCAAATGGTTCTATTACCATCCATACTTTTCCTACAACATTCTTACGTTTAACCATTCCAACACTGGCAAAACGGCTATCCTCACTATTATTACGATTATCTCCAAGTACAAAGTATTCATCATCAGCAAGTTTATAAGGATTGGCAGCTACACCTGGAGTAAGTATTGTCGTATCAACATAATCATCAAGCTGTACATCATTAATATATACCCTGCCATCCTTTATCTGGACTGTTTCCCCTGGAAGTCCAACTACTCTCTTTATGTATATCTTAGAGGAATCAACAGAATCCTGTTCGAAAGCTATACAGTCAAATCGCTTAGGTCCATTAAATGCATATGATATTCTGTTTATAAGAACAGTGTTATCATTAGATAGCGTTTCCTCCATAGAATTACCAACAACTGTAGAACGGCAGCATATGAATGTAACCAGAACATAAGCAAGTACTATTACAATACATACATCTGCTACATATTTGCATATATTAAGCAATGTAGTATTTTCCTGATATCTTCTCTGAAAAAATCTCATAATATTCCGACCTTTCCTGTCGCTTATATATAAGTAAAGGGACATTTTTTCAAATGTCCCTTACCGTGAATAACAAAATTATCTAACTAATTCCTTAACCTTAGCAGCCTTACCTGTTCTCTGTCTTAAGTAGTTAAGCTTAGCTCTTCTAGCCTTACCGCGTCTTACAACTTCAACCTTCTCAACGATAGGTGAATGTAATGGCCATGTCTTCTCAACGCCAACGCCGTTAGAAATCTTTCTTACTGTAAATGTAGCTCTAACGCCAGTTCCCTGCTTCTTTAATACTGTTCCCTCGAAAACCTGGATTCTTTCACGGTTTCCTTCCTTAATCTTAGCTGATACTCTTACAGTATCACCAACTCTGAACTCAGGAGCCTGAGCCTTAAGCTGAGCATCTTCGATGTTCTTAATAATTGTATTCATGTGTGACCTCCTTAATATTATGATGTTCTTAATACAGGTTCTGTAACAGAGGACCATCCCTTTTTCTCACAACTTGTTTAGATTATCATAATCAAGCAAATAATGCAAGACTAAAAATACATTTTCTTTATTATTTATTAATATCCAGAAGCCCCGGTAAGATATGGACTGTTATAGTCTTCTTATCAAGGTCATGATCTAATATACACTGGTCAATAACCGGTATTAAATAGCTTTCACCATTGTCCGCCTCTACTTCATATACATTGTTAGCACCTGTCTCTAATACATCTTTCAGTACGCCCAAATGCTTTCCTTCATCTGTTATAACATCAAGTCCGATAAGATCGCATATAAAATACTCTCCCGGCTCAAGTTTAACAGCATCTTCTCTTGAAACGAGCAAGTCGCATTTTGTGTATTTCTCTATATCATTGATGTCATCAAATTCTTTAAACTTAAGTATTACGAACTGCTTAAAGAATTTAACTGAAGATACAGTGACAGCTACCTGTTCTCTTTTTCCATCGATAACACATTTCTTAAGTTTCTTAAAACGAAGAGGATCATCTGTTGTAGGAAAAACCTTAACTTCACCTCTGATTCCGTGGGTCGATGTTATGACCCCTACCCTTAACATATCTTCCACTTAAATTCTCCATTCTGACATAAATGTATATATAAATAACAAAACAGACAGCCCCGAAAGGCTGCCTTAGACAGTAGTGTTTGCTTAATTATCTATTTCAACAATCACTTTCTTGTCGCTCTTAGAAGCTGCAGCTGAAACAACTGCTCTTATTGACTTGGCAATTCTACCAGACTTGCCGATAACTTTGCCCATATCCGAAGGAGCAACCTTAAGATTGACTACAAGAGCCTTATCTTTTTCAGTTTCTGTTACTACAACCTCATCCGGATTATCAACTAGTGCCTTAGCGATAATTTCCACTAATTCTTTCATAGTCAATTACACCTCCACTAGTCTTATTTTTCGATACCAGCCATCTTGAAAAGCTTTCCAACAACCTCTGTAGGCTGAGCTCCGTTTGATAACCACTTCTTAGCAGCCTCAGCATCAATGTTGAGCTTGCATGGATCGTAATTAGGATCATAAGTACCGATTTCATCGATAAATCTACCATTTCTTGGAGATCTTGAGTCTGCTACGATAATTCTATAGAAAGGATTTTTCTTCTCACCTAATCTCTTTAATCTAATCTTTACTGCCATTACATTCACCTCCTGTATTATTCTTAAAAATTAATCTATGTTAAAAAGGTAACTTGAAACGTCCCTTTTTAGCACCTTTCATCATTCCCGGCATCTGCTTCATCATCTTCTTCATCTGTTCGAACTGCTTGACAAGTCTGTTAACATCTGCAATATCAACACCTGCACCTCTTGCAATTCTGTTCTTTCTTGAAGGATTAAGTATGTCCGGATTACTTCTTTCTGCCTTAGTCATTGAATATATGATAGATTCAGTTCTTTTCATATTCTTCTCTGCTTCATCATCATCGATTGAAACATTCTTCATCTGACCTGACAGTCCCGGCATCATGCTCATAATTGAACTGATACCACCCATATTCTTAATCTGTCCCATATACTCAAGAAAGTCATTAAAATCAAATTCTGCTTTCTTAAGCTTTTCTTCCATAGCTTTAGCCTTATCAGCGTCAAGCTGTGCTTCAGCTTTCTCAATAAGGGTAAGGACATCACCCATACCAAGTATTCTTGATGCCATACGGTCTGGATAGAACTGCTCAAGGTCTGAAAGCTTTTCACCCATACCAACATAAAGAATTGGCTTTCCGGTAACAGCCTTAATCGAAAGTGCTGCACCACCTCTTGTATCACCATCTAACTTAGTAAGGATAACTCCGTCAATGCCAACCTTTTCATTGAATGAAGAAGCAACATTAACAGCATCCTGACCTGTCATGGAATCAACTACAAGAATTGTCTGGTCAACTGATACATTAGCTTTAATTTCTATAAGCTCATTCATCATATCTTCATCGACATGAAGACGTCCTGCTGTATCAAGAATAACTGTATTAAAATCGTTATTCTTAGCATGAGCTATAGCAGCTTTGGCAATATCAACAGGTTTCTGGTTGGTTCCCATAGAGAACACCTCAACACCCTGTTTATTACCATTAATAGTAAGCTGTTCAATGGCTGCTGGTCTGTATACATCACAGGCAACTAAGAGAGGTTTTCTTCCCTTTGCCTTAAACTTACCAGCAAGCTTTGCTGTAGTAGTAGTCTTACCAGCACCCTGAAGACCTGCCATCATGATAACAGTAATTTCAGAACCAGGTTTCAAGGCAATCTCAGTTGTCTCAGATCCCATAAGAGATACCATCTCTTCATTAACAATCTTGATAACCATCTGACCAGGTGTAAGACTTGACATAACATCCTGACCGATTGCTCTTTCTTCTACAGATTTGATAAACTGCTTAACAACCTTAAAGTTAACATCAGCTTCAAGCAGGGCAAGCTTAACTTCCTTAAGAGCAGCCTTAACATCAGCTTCTGATAAACGGCCCTTACCACGAAGATTTTTAAAAATATTCTGCAATTTCTCTGATAAACTATCGAATGCCATAATATCTCTCCTTAAAATTCTTCAAGAATCTCATTGGATAACTTCTTGATTTCATGAATATCAGATATATCCTGGCTTTCCATGTAATCATCAACTAAAGAATCAATCTTAGATACCTTGTCCTTGGTTTCAAGGAACTTCTGTATAAGATGAAGCTTAGCCTCGTATCCATCAAGTGTCTTCGTAACTCTCTTAATCAGATCATGTACTCCCTGCCTTGATATACCGTATTCATCGGCAATCTCGCTGAGAGATAAATCATTGTAGATAGCATCTTCATATATCTTCTTCTGATGGTCGTTAAGTAACTCTCCATAAAAATCATATAAAAGATTCTGTTCAACAATTCTTTCCATAATACCTGCCACAAACTTAAATATCATATAAGCCATGATTGACTCATAAGCCTTGAGTATAATATCAGATATTTAAAAAAGTGTCAAGCATTTTTACTTGACACTTTTTAAAAATTATTAAATCAGCTTTCAAGCTTCTTTTCACGCTCATTTGGAGGATATTCAGCCTCATATTCTTCGCTTAAATTCTCCATTCCGTTAATCTGTAGTCTCTTAAACACCCATTTCTTAATAAGATGATATATAACTGCAAATATAGGAACACCTAAAAGCATTCCTGCAAATCCCCATATATCACCAAAGAGGAGTATTGCAAACAATACCCAGAAACTTGAGATTCCTGTAGTATTACCAAGAATTTTAGGTCCGATAATATTACCGTCAATCTGCTGTAATATGAAATTAAATATTACAAAGAACAGACACTGTGCAGGATTGACAATAAGACAAAATAAAGCTCCGATAAACCATGCTATGTACCAGCCAAAGAAAGGAATAACATTAAATATTCCAACAATGAATGCAATAAGAATCTCACTCATCATCTCTTTGCCAGGATTACATATTGTAAATATCTTAAGTGCTATAAAACATATAAGTGCTATTACAAGGGCATCAAGGATTTTGCCATTAACAAAGCCGCTGAACACCTTATCAGTATACTTAATCTCTTCCATAACGCTGGCAGCACGTTCTTTCTTGAATATACTATAGACAACCATCTCTCCCTGCTTTGCAAGCTTTTTTCTTGCAGTAAGAAGATACGCTGCAACAATGAATCCGATAAGAACATTAAAAAGTACAACAATGATATTAACTACACCGGTTGAAACACCGGAAGCAATTCCCTGTGCATATCCAAGAAACTCGTTACCGAGCCAGTCGTTAATAAATGTATATGTTTTATCGATAATATTCTCTGAATATTTCATAAGAGTTTCATTTTCGTTAAGAAACTTCTGTACAAAATCAATAACTTTATTGACATTATCAGGAATAATCTGAATAAGACGTATAACACTGTTTACAAGATTAGGAATAATAACAATAATCATAAAATATATGAACAGAATTGCTATAAGAAGCCCTGTAAACACACTAAGATTATTGGACAGGCATTTCTTTTTCTTCTCATTCTTAATAAACTTAAATACCTTATTATATATATTATCGAAGAAATTACATATTGGACATATTACATATGCTAATACCCCGCCAATTATAAAAGGCATAAGAGTTTTGCATATATGCGAAAATGCTTTGTGGATAGCATCAATTCTGAACAATGCAAAAAAAAGCAATAGGGACAGCGCAGCTGCCCCAAATAATGCCATTGTAACTCCTGCATATCTTTTGAAAGAATATTTCTTCATAGATTTCCCTCTGCAGATAGTGATTAAATGTTTACCTTAACAATTCTAGGTCTTAAACCTGCTGCTTCAAGCTTGTCAACAATCTCATCCTTATGTTCATGTCCGAAAGCTTCAATAGTAATTCTAAGCTCAACAGTTGCTTTTCTGTTAATGCTTACGAACTGGTTATGTTCAAGCTTGATTACATTACCGTTAGCTTCTGCAATAATAGAAGCAACTCTTACAAGTTCACCCGGCTTATCTGGAAGAAGTACAGAAACAGTGAAGATTCTGCTTCTCTGTACAAGTCCCTGCTGAACAACAGATGACATTGTAATAACATCCATATTACCACCTGAAAGAATTGAAACAATCTTCTTATCCTTAACATCAAGCTGCTTTAATGCTGCAACTGTAAGAAGACCTGAATTTTCAACAATCATCTTATGATTCTCTACCATATCAAGGAATGCAACTATTAAATCTTCATCAGGCACAGTGATGATATCATCAAGATTCTTCTGAAGGTATGGGAATAACCTGCTTCCTGGTGTCTTAACTGCTGTACCGTCTGCGATTGTACTTACAGATGGGAGTGTAACAACCTTTCCAGCCTTAAGAGATTCCTGAAGACAGTTAGCACCAGCAGGCTCAACACCGATAACCTTGATATTAGGATTAAGGAGCTTTGCAAGTGTCGATACACCTGTTGCAAGTCCGCCTCCACCAATAGGAACAAGAATATAATCAACAGTTGGAAGCTCTTTAATAATCTCCATTGCGATAGAGCCCTGACCTGTTGCAACATCTAAATCATCAAATGGGTGAACAAATGTAAGTCCTTTCTCATTGGCAAGCTTCATTGCATATTCACATGCTTCATCATAAACATTACCGTAAAGAATAACCTCTGCACCGTATCCCTTAGTTCTGTTTACCTTGATAAGTGGTGTTGTTGTAGGCATAACTACTGTTGCCTTAACCCCATATTTCTTAGCTGCAAATGCAACACCCTGTGCATGATTTCCGGCAGAAGCTGTAATAAGTCCCTTCTGTCTTGCTTCCTCTGACATCGTACTAATCTTGTAATATGCACCTCTTACCTTATAAGCACCTGTGTACTGCATATTCTCTGGCTTAAGGTATACTCTGTTACCAGTCTGGCTGCTGAAATACTCACTATATACCAGATTAGTAGGAAGTGTTGCTTCCTTAACCTTCTCAGCAGCTTCCTCGAAACTTTTCAATGTTAATTCTTCCATTACACTTAATCTCCCATCTTAATTTATTAACTTATCAATCTTCATCAGAGCCGTTATCTACATCAAATAATGCATTAACAAATGTGTCTGAATCAAACTTCTGTAAATCTTCGACTTTCTCACCAACCCCAATATATTTAACAGGAATACCAAATTCCGCCTGTATAGCAACTGCAATTCCACCTTTGGCAGTTCCATCCATTTTAGTAAGAATAATACCTGTGATATTAGTTACATCATTAAACTCTCTAAGCTGAGAAAGGGCGTTCTGACCAGTTGTTGCGTCAAGAACGATAAGATTTTCCCTGTATGCATCAGAATACTCTCTTTCTATAACTCTGTCAATCTTACGAAGCTCTTCCATAAGATTCTTCTTATTCTGAAGACGTCCTGCTGTATCACATAAAAGAACATCTGCCTTTCTGGCTTTACATGCAGCAATTGAATCATATATAACAGCAGCTGGATCAGAGCCTTCACTCTGTGCAATAATATCAGCACCTGTTCTGTTAGACCATTCTGTAAGCTGTTCTATAGCTGCAGCTCTGAATGTATCAGCAGCGGCCATAATAACTTTCTTATCCTGTGCTTTAAGGAGACCGGCAAGCTTGCCTACAGATGTAGTTTTTCCTACACCATTAACACCAATAAGCATAACAATAGATTTGCGGTTCTCAAATTCATATGCATTCTCGCCGAGATTCATCTTTTCCTTAATACTGTCAATAAGAAGCTGCTTGCAGTCAGCAGGATTCTTAATCTTATTCTCTTTAACCTTATTCTTAAGGTCGTCAAGAATCTCCTCGGTTGCAACAACACCTATATCACCCATAATAAGGGTTTCTTCAAGCTCATCATAGAAATCGTCATCAATAGATGAGAATCCTGAGAAAACAGAATCAATTCCGGAAACAATATTATCTCTGGTCTTGGTTAAACCTTCTTTTAATTTACTAAAAAATCCCATATTTACTCCTTCTTCTTGTCAAGGTCATTAGCTATAAGGTCTACTGAAACAAGTGCAGATACACCCTTTTCCTGCATAGTTATACCATACAGTCTGTCAGCTGCAGCCATTGTTCCTCGTCTGTGAGTGATAACAATAAACTGAGTATGCTTTGTAAGCTTGTGGAGATAATTAGCATATCTTCCTACATTTGAGTCATCAAGTGCGGCCTCAATTTCATCAAGCAGACAGAATGGTGAAGGTTTAAGGTTCTGAATGGCAAAAAGAAGTGCAATTGCAGTAAGTGCCTTTTCACCACCGGATAACTGCATCATGTTCTGTAGCTTCTTTCCTGGCGGCTGTGAAATAATAACAATTCCTGCCTCAAGAATATCTTCACCTTCAACAAGTTCTATTGTGCCTCGTCCGCCACCGAACAATTCCTTGAATACCTTATCGAATTCAACCTTAATTTCTTCAAACTTCTCTTTAAACTGAATTCTCATACCATTATCAAGCTCATCAATAACCTGGACAAGAGCCTCTTCAGCCTTAATCATATCATCATGCTGTGTCTTTAAGAAGTTGTACCGTTCGCTTACTTCCTTATATTCTTCAATAGCATTGACATTAACAACACCAAGCTTTTTAATATTGGCTTTCAGAATGTTAATCTGCTTCTTAATATCAGATATATCAGTAAGCTCTTCACTTCTTAATTCAGCAGCATAGCTGTATGTAAGCTCATATTCATTCCACATGTAATCTACTATAGAGTCATTCTCTTCTTCCAACTTTTCCTGCTGGTTATGCAGACGCATGCTTTCTTTTTCAAGAAGAACAATCTGTTCATTAATCTTCTCACGTTTATCAAAGAATGTCTTATGACTTGCATTAATAATATCTCTATCCTTGCGGAGAGTCTCAATCTTAGTGTTGCAGTCCGCTATCTGATTCTTTGCTTTATGAATATCACTTCTTAATTTTTCAATCTGTGCGTTTTTATCTTCAACTTCTGATGATAAAGATGCTTTTCGCTGTCTTATATCAGCTTCTTCTAATTCAAGAACAGCAATTTCAGAATTGATTCTTGTAATGTTCTCCTGAATAAATGCTGTCTTCTGTTCTACAGAACTGAATCTTATCTTAAGATTCTCAATATCATCATTAGCTTTATCAAGTTCAGCCTTCTTTGCTTCAAGCTGTTTATTAAGATTCTCAATCTCTTTTCTTGAACTTTCATTCTGGATTTCAAGAGCACTTAAGCTTCCGCTTACCTGATTCTTATTCTCATCAATCTCTTTAATCTGTCTGTCAATTTCAGTAGTTTCAGCCTTATCTTTATCATATATAATTTTGATTTCAGATAACTTCTGCTTTGCCTGATTAAGATTCATCTGCTCTGTGTTAACAGCTAAAGACGCCTCTCTGTTAGCTTTGTTATCTGCATCAATAAGCTCTCTTATAGACGCTATCTTAGCTCTGTTATCTGCAATCTTAGTTTTAAGCTCAGTTGATGATTTGCTGAGTCCTGATACAGATTTCTTAAGTTCTTCAATCTCTCTTCTTCTACCGAGAAGATTACTTGAATTCTTAAAAGCACCACCGGTCATAGAACCGCCTGGATTAAGCTGCTCACCCTCAAGAGTTACAATCCTTAAGCTGTATTTGTATTTCTTGGCAATAAGTAGCGCATTATCAATATTATCAACAACGAGAATTCTTCCAAGAAGATACTTAGCCAGGTTCTCATATTCGAAAGAAACTCTTACAAGGTTGCTTGCAATTCCGATAACACCATTTTCTTTAATACATGGCTCTTTCTCAAGAGTATTTCTTCCTGATATTGCATTAAGAGGTAAAAATGTAGCTCGTCCAAGCTTATTCTGCTTAAGATATGCAATCAGCTCCTTAGCAGTAGATTCCTTATCAGTAACAATATTCTGTATTGTTCCGCCTAATGCTGTCTCAATAGCTGTTTCATACTTTCTCTCAACCTTGACAATATCCGCAATAACACCAAGAATTCCAGGATTGCTGTCCTTTAATTCCATAATCTTACGGATACTGTTGCCATAGCCGTCATATCTTTCAGTAATGTTAACGAGAGATTCAAGTCTTGATTTTTCTCTGTGATAATTCTGTACAATCTTATCATGCTGTGCATTAAGGTCAGCATTTTCATTCTTAATAGCCGTAACTTCATCATTATTGGTTGTAATTCTTTCAGCTATTTCCAAAGCATTTTTCTGTGCAGCTTCTAATCTTGCACTGATATCATTAATCTTGATATTTTGTTCAGCTTCATCACTCTTATCTTTAATAAGATGACTGTTAAGTTCAGCTTTTCTTATATTAAGCTGTTCAAGCATAGTTGCAAACTTCTGATTCTCAGCATTAATAGAAGACTTTGCATTAAGTCTGTCGTAGATATCGTTCTGACGGCTCTCAATCTGGTCTGATACTCCGTCAATATCCTGCCTGATAACATCAGCAGCATCCTGTTTAGCTTTAAGATTATTCTCGAACTCTTCTACGGATGTTGAAAGCTCATCGAGCTGTTTCTTAAAATCAGTCACATTGGTCTGTTTTGCAGCTTTATCCTTATCAATAGCTGTAATTCTTTCACTGTAATGCTTTTCGTTATCAGTGAATCTGTTAATCTGTTCTGTGATAACATTAATCTCACCGTTAAGTCTCTGGCTTTCAAGCTCAGTATTTGATAAAAGTGAATTAACATTCTCAATGTCGGAATTCACCTTAGAAAGCTGTTCCTCAGCTTCTTCATATTCAGCCTTGGTACTCTCATACTCAGCTCTTGAATTGGAAAGGTCGTTATCAGCAATGCCAATCTTTCCTGTCAGTTCTTCAAGTTCTTTGCTTATCCTGTCTGATTCCAAAAGAAATGCATTTACATCATATTTCTTTAAATCAGCTTTATAGTCAAGATATTCCTTGGCCTTTTCAGACTGGACCTGTAATGGTCCGACCTGTTTTTCAAGCTCTGATAAAATATCATTAACACGGACAAGATTAGCCCGCTCATTTTCAAGTTTCTTGATTGCAGTAGCTTTTCTTCTTTTAAATTTAACAATTCCAGCGGCTTCATCAAAAAGCTCTCGCCTTTCATCAGGCTTTCCAGAAAGAATCTTATCAATCTGTCCCTGTCCGATAATAGAATATCCTTCCTTACCAATACCGGTATCATAAAACATTTCTGTTACATCTTTTAATCGGCATGAGTTACCATTGATAAGATATTCACTCTCACCTGAACGGTATACTCTTCTTGATACTGTAACTTCATCGTAATCAACCGGAAGTGCATGGTCGCTGTTATCAAGTGTTATAGATACAAATGCGAAACCAACCGGCTTTCTGTTCTCAGTTCCTGCAAATATAACATCTTCCATCTTAGAACCACGAAGCTGCTTGGCACTTTGCTCACCTAAAACCCAGCGCACAGCATCGGCAACATTACTTTTACCAGAACCATTAGGCCCTACAATACCTGTAATACCATTATGAAAGTCAAATACTATCTTGTTAGCAAATGACTTGAATCCCTGTACTTCTATACTTTTTAAATACATAACCCCTCACTTATTATTTCTTATCAGAGTTGATATCGTAGCCTTTATTCTTAAGCTCGATAAGTGCAGCATATGCTGCATTCTGAGATGCTGATTTCTTAGTGTGGCCTGTTCCTTTAATATTAAAAAGACCGTCAACTACAGCAGCTACAACGAATTGTTTGTTATGTTCAGGACCTTCTTCGCCGATGAATTCATAATCAACTTCTTTTCCAAGTCCCTGAATAACTTCCTGTAATATAGTCTTGCTATCAAAAAAGAGTTTCTTATTGTCAAGGTCATTAAGAATGAACTTATTAACAAATTCTTTTGCATTAGCAAAACCACCATCAAGATAGATGGCTCCTATAACAGCTTCGCAGGCATCTGATACAATAGAATCCCTGCTTCTTCCACCAGTAAGTTCCTCCCCCTTACCAAGTCTTATAAATGTATCAAGCTTAATAGCTCTTGCACATAAAGCAAGTGTAGGCTCACATACAATGCTGGCACGAAGTCTTGTCATCTTTCCTTCAGCCATCTCTGAGTGATTCTTATATATATAATCACTTGATGAAAGCTCAAGAACAGCATCGCCTAAGAATTCCATTCTTTCATTATCCACACACATTCCTTTCTTCTGCTCATTGGCATAAGAACTGTGAGTAAGAGCAACTTCAAGCAAACTTATATCTTTGAAATCATAACCAATAGTCTGCATAAACACAGACAAATCTTTATTATGCATTAATACACCTTCTGCGAACTTTTGAAAACAAGAGCATAAGGAACAAATTATGCAAGAATATTTGCTCCTTATGCTCTTGTTATTCATCGCTATCTGTATGGTTTATTTATTAGTTGCGTTCTGAATCTGAACAACTGCATCATTAACTGTTACAATTGATTCAGCTGCATCATCAGGATCTGGATATCGAATTCATCTTCAATTCCCATGATAATCTGAAATACATCTAATGAATCTGCTCCAAGATCATCAACAAATGTTGTCTCTGGAGTAATCTTTGATTTATCAATGTTAAGTACATCTGCAATAATATTCTGTAACTTCTCGAATTCCATAATATCTATCCTTTCAATGTTTAATTATGCTGCTCTGGAATCTGACCGAGCGCCTCAATAATTTTATCATTTATATTCATTTTTGTAAATGTTACACACTGGATTAATGAATTCTTAACCTCTTTAGCCTTAGCATTTCCGTGAGTCTTGACAACAAGACCATTAAGACCGATAAGAGGAGCACCACCGTGTTCTGAAGCGTCCATTGACTTGAGCTGTGTCTTTAATGCTTTCTTAATAAGAAGCGCACCAATCTTAGTCTTTAAAGATGACATCATAACACCTTTAATCTTTCCAAGTATCATCTTGGCTTCACCTTCATAAAGCTTTAAGATACAGTTTCCAACAAATGCATCGCATACAATGATGTCTGCATAGCTGTTAGGAATCTCTCTTGCTTCAATACTTCCTATAAAGTTAATGTTAGGACACTCTTTAAGCATTGGATATGTTTCTTTAACAAGTGAATTTCCCTTTTCTTCTTCAAGTCCTACATTGACAATTGCAACTCTTGGATTCTTAATGCCGACAACATTCTCCATATATATAGAACCCATAACAGCCCACTGCACAAGCATAGTTGCTCTTGCATCTACATTAGCACCGCTGTCTACAAGCAGTGAAACACCATCCTTAGTAGGAATAAGTGCTGCCATTGGAGGTCTGTCAACTCCGCGGAGTCTTCCAACGATAGTCTGACCACCAACAAGGATTGCTCCTGAACTTCCGGCAGATACGAATGCGTCAGCCTCTTTATTCTTAACCATATACATTGCCTTAACCAGAGAAGACTCTTTCTTTCTTCTTATAGCCATAACAGGAGGCTCACCTGTTTCAATTACATCATCTGCATTAACAATCTCTATTCTTGATGAATCATACTGCTGTCCGTTAAGACATTCTTTAATCTTTTCTTCCTTACCTACAAGATATACAAAGCAGTCCTTATCAGCAGCAACAGCCTGTACTGCTCCTTTGACAATCTCTGCTGGTGCGTTATCTCCGCCCATAGCGTCAAGTGCGATTTTAACCATAAATTAAACTCCATTTCGCAATTATAGTTTTGAGTCATATTTGACTATCAAAGAATATACTACGAAATGGGGTTTTAATCAAGTTATCTTGTTTTTTCTTAATTGTTTAAATAATCTGTCTTTGAATTGATCATAATAGTCAGAATAACAGTTATTATAAGAATTATAAGGATTATTATAATATAGATACATGGATTCCAGCCAGTATCATTAAACATACTGCATCTCTGCAGCATGCAGGCATTTCCTATGAATAACATATTACTAGAAAAAATAGATGATATATATATAACGAGTGCTGCAAGTAATCCGGCTATATATGAAAATGCAAGTGAAATACATATCTGTATAACAGAAATCGTATAAGCACCCAATATGAATAACAATATAAGTAAAATAAAATCCTTCATACTGCCATTATATTGTTTTATATACATAATTTTCTTCAGTATACTTTCGTTATAACCGCCAGAACCTTTGCCATAAAATATACTAATAAACACTCCAGAAAATAAAACTATGAATAATATTATAAAATCACATATAAGTTTAGATATTATCCATTCTGTTCTTGTCCTTGAATAATGTATAGAAATTCTGCATATGTTACTTGTAAGGTATCGTGAAGTTACACAACAGCATATAATCATAAGTGAAATGTACATAACCGGTATTTCAGTTTTATTGGAATTGGTTATGTTACTTTTTGATATACATGGTGTGCCACGGTACAAAAATAACAAATAATCAGGTACATGTAATTCATCAGAAATATAATTTTTATCACCTTGTACATAACCACGCATTGAATTAATCTGATGTGAATATGTCTTTGACTGATTCATAATAAATAAAGCTGCCATGATAAATAAAACAATGCAGCCTGTAATCAGCCATTTGTTACACCTCAATGAATTCCTGATATCAAATTTAAATGTTTGTATAAATGTATTTTTACTAATCATAGATAATTCTTCCTTTTCAGAACAATAATGATTATAAAATATGCTATAAAGATGCATATCATAGGAACAAGAATAGCTTTTAAATACATGTCAGCATTGATTAATTCTGTATAAAAAGTGCCATATGTCAGATTAAAACCACTTTTTTTAATATATTTAATCATTCTGAATGGAATAATATAACCTGTACCCATTATGGCAATGATGGTTAAAATCATTTTCCCATACTTTATATACAGAATAATACCAATCATGCTTCTTGAATATACTTCAAAAAATGAGATTAATATTTCCATTAATATTAATATAATGGGATTTTGTCTGTTATAAGTTAAAGATGATGTATAATACAATTCTGTGTTAATTAAACTGTTTGGTAGATTCATACAACTGAACTTATCAGTTGCCAATATAGCACTGATACTGGTACATATATATGAAATAGCAACAAAAAGACCAGATATAACCAATAATTTAAAACATATTGATATACCAATATAATGTCTGTTTTTCATACGAATAAAGTAATTATAATTAAATTCGTTACTCCAACAAAAGATGTAAAATAAGACTACACTTAACGGAAGTATAATTACATTTATAAATCTTGCACCACCTACGGTTATTATAAAATCAACAGCACTAAGGATGCAGTGATGCATTGCATCATTCATTCTCTGTATAATGTTTATCAATGATATGCTATGTATGAAACTAACAATACAAAGAAGCACTATAAATGCCATGATTTTTTTTACATGCATATTAATTCTGATATTACGATTCATTAGTAACCTTTCCTTCATACATATCAATAATTACATCACTAATATCACACAAAAGTTCTTTATCATGACAGCTCATGATAACAATTGCACCATTATCACGAAATTCTTCAATTATATCTTTTATAATAGATATCCCTTTCTCATCAAGTGCATTAAAAGGTTCGTCAAGAATCAACAGTTCTGGATTTTCCATAATGGCACAGGCAATCCCTAGCTTTTGTTTCATTCCAAGTGAATATTTACGAAAAGGTTTTTTATCATCTGGATCAAGACCAACACGGGATATACATGCTTTGACATCATCAACTGAAATATTATTTTTTATTGAAGCTATCATTTCCAGATTTTTCAGTCCTGAATAACCGTTGATAAACGATGGATACTCTAACAGTAATCCCATATTTTCTGGAAACGAAATATCTTTTCCAATCTCTTTTCCGTCAATTATAACTTTACCTACCGTAGGTAATATTAAGCCTGATATTGCTCTCATAAGCATAGTTTTACCACAGCCGTTAGTTCCTTTTAAGCCGTATATATTTCCGCTTTCAAATGTAAGATTAATATTTGAAAGAATCATAGAGCCTTTTAATTTCTTGCTGTAATCACATATTTTTATTTTCATTAGCTGCTTCCTTTCTGTTCTCTCAATATAATTTAACCATGACATTATTTCCGAGATCTCTGCATGATAAATATAATTTATCAGGATTGTCGTTCATTATATATACGCGTTTAATATGTGTATAACCATCTTCTGTTTCAGTTTCATTTTTTGTCAACTCGTTTACATAATAATTGTCATTATAATATTCATATGTATCAAAGCTTTTTGAAACATCTATATTTTTATGAAATTATTAATAATTTCTTCTTTTTGCGTGAATATCATTATATCGAGTGTAAGAACATAATAATCATCATATGGATTATAATTAACGTAGTAGTCATAATCAGATGGATTGACACTGTTATCAACATATCCATACAATAATTTATGAGCTTTCTCTTCTGCTTCAATATTTTGTCCGGCAATATAACTCTGCCAGTCCTGTTTGCTGTATATATTAGAATCACTGATTTTAAATGAAATATTTTTATAATTCATGTCATCATCAACATTTATATATTTTATTTTTCCTGATGGATAAGTAACATTTACATATATTATTCTGCATGCAGTTATAATAAGTAATACTGCCGTTATAATTAATACCAAATATTTCTTTAAAATTTTCATAAGCTCCCTCGTTTCTATATTTGTGATTAGAGAACGTCTTTTTTAATTCTGATTAGAAAAAGCAGATCGATTATGAGCAAAATACATAGTTGAACTACATACATCCACATATTTATACTAAAAACATTATACAGATTACTATTATTCAGCAGAGAGAGTTCTCCCCTGCCAAAGCCAAGAGAGAATAGAACATGTTCAGCAAAATACAACACAAAAGGTGTTATCATAAGTGCAAATGCATTATCTATAAAATACACAAAAAACAATGCAAGGCAGTTTATTAAGCCAAATAATATAAACATTAATCCAAGATATATGCACACATATAAAAATGGTCTTGTATAGAATATATTATCAAAAACATTTCCTTCAACTACCGGATAAAGTTTAGTAGAAAGCAGCGGCATTCCCCATGGAATAAAGCACATACACATCAGTAGATTAACAATCATCGGTATAACAGCCACACAACCGCCATTAATGAATGAAACCAATAATTTAATTGTAAAATACTGTCTTCGTCCCATTCTGTATATAAGCTGGTTAATCATACCTTTTCTTTTTTCATTATAGTAACTTAATCCATATGGAAGTACACATAAAATCGGAAGTATTGTTATCCATAGATAATAATACCGGTTCGATGTTCCATATCGTGGCATCCATACTTCAAGCGGCATATCCGTATAATTTGACCGCAAAGCAGACTCAACAGTCACTGCATCTCCTGCCATATATTTAAGCCAGTATTTACTCAGTCCCCATGCTGTCGAATTAAAAAATGCCATAATTGCAGCAACAATTCCAATTAATATAACAGCATAAAAAACTTTATTACAGAAAGCTTTTTTTAATTCAACCACCAATCCTCTTCCCATGTTATACTCTCCTCATATTTTATATTATCCTTTGGTATTATAACGCAATATTCACTATTAAGTTTTTGTCCAGAATAAGAAGCAACAATCAATCCTTTATCAATATTAGGTGTAAGTGATTTCTGTACTATAGTAACAACTCTGAAATGTACAGTTTCACCGGGATCTGTATAGAGTATATGATTAGTGTAGCCTATAGTTTCACCGGCATCAGTGTTTATTACGCGATTATTTTTTTCACTAGGATCAATAATATCATATTGATATGGTGAATATTCTCTTATTCCTAATACCTGTTTAACGCATTTTCTTGGACTGTTGATATATATTTTATAATTCTCTGATGGTTCAACAGATAAAGAACTCCATGCTTCTTCAGAAAAGAGCATATCTTTTCCCATATAATTCTGTATTAGCATGCTTCGATCAAACATTATTTGAGAATCATAACAGTTCTTAACTGTTATATCCAGAATTATATAATCGTAGTCACTTTTTGATTCACCATTTAAAGATTTTGTAATATATGCATCATTGACAACCAGAGAAAGCTTTGGACATTGTATTGTATTTGACGGATACTCATCTCTGACATCGTGTTTAAAAGTATTCATCCAAGATGTTGTAAATGTAACTTCTTCATTTATATTTACAACCTGCTTTTCAAGATAATCTTTTTTTGATATGATTCTTTCACAAAGATAAAATTCATCAGTATCAATAATTGATGAATCATATGTCTGCTGTGGATATAAACCATTTTCATCGGTTGGTACAGATATATCTGATTTATCTTTATTGGAAATCTTAAAATATACGATTATTGAAAGTATTAAGTAATATAAACACTATAATTTCCGGTATGTATTTTTTTATAAAATATACGATTATTGAAAGTATTAAGTAATATAAACACTATAATTTCCGGTATGTATTTTTTTATAAATATGTACTAATTGTGTGGATTTCAA